>NZ_JBVJND010000003.1:166369-396842 GCF_055583825.1 Streptomyces sp. NPDC104367
CCCGGGCCCCGGCCCCGGCTCGGGCCACCCGCCTGGGGCGCGGGCCGGGCGGGGGGGGGGCGCCCCGCGCCCCCCGGGAGGCGGCCGGCCGCGGGACGCCTCACCCGGTCGGCCGCGGGACGCGGAAGGACCGTTCCACCTCGACCGTCGTGGTGACCCGGGTGAGCGCGGGACGGCGCGGTACCGAGCCGAAGCCGAACCGGACGGGAGGCTCGACCGGTGCGAGTCCGCCCAGGTCCTCGCCGTCGAGGTCGCCCGACAGCGCCCGGATCGCGAGCAGATCCCGTGCGCCGTACCACTCCCGGCGGCCGCCGCCCGCGCTGCCGCGGGTCCGTACGCCGGGCAGCAGCAGACGGGCGACCCCGTCGGTGACGGCGGACCAGGCCGGGCGGCGGGCGAGCGGTCCGGGAACGGCCCGCAGCAGGTGGCCGAGGGCGGTGCGCCGGCCGGTGGTGAAGCGCAGCCGGAGCGGTCCCGCGGTGACGGCCCAGGTGCCGGCGACGACGGTGACGTCGACCGGTACGACGCGGACCGTGTCGAAGCCGTAGGTGTCGCCGACGAATTGCGCCGTCGGCCGGGTCGGGGCGAGCAACAGCCGCTCTCCGTCGCTTCGTTCGAGCATCACGTCGCTGAACGGACCGAACGGCGAGCGGGGCCAGTGGCCCAGCACCACGCGGGTGCCGGAGGCCGTGCCGAGGCCCGCGATCCAGCCGTCGAAGCGCAGCCGGGGACGCCGGGCGCCCGGCCGGAAGACCCGCCTCATCCGTCCGCCCTCCGTTCCTGGTGGCCCCCGCCGAGGAATATACGGCGGGCGCCGCGTCAGGACGGCGCGGGCGCGGCGAGCCTCGTGAGGCAGTCCGCGATCGCGTCGGTCATGGCGCTCCGGGCGGGCGTCAGATAGCGGCGCGGATCGACCAGTTCCGGTGCGTCGTCCAGGGTCCGGCGGACCGCCCGGGTGAAGGCCACGTTGAGCAGCGTACCGATGTTGATCTTCGTCATGCCGTGGGCGACCGCGGACCTCAGCGCCTCGTGCGGCACCCCGGAGGAGCCGTGCAGGACGAGCGGTACGGGCACCTCGTCCCGCAGCCGGGAGATCAGGCCGAGGTCGAGCGCGGCGGTGCGGGTGACCATGGCGTGGCTGCTGCCCACGGCGACGGCGAGGGCGTCGACGCCGGTCTCGGCCACGAACCGGGCGGCGTCCCCGGGGTCGGTGCGCACACCGGGCAGGTGTGCCGAGCCCTTGCCGCCGATCTCGCCCAGTTCGGCCTCGATGAACAGGCCGTGGTCGTGGGCCCAGCGGGCGGCGGCCCGGGTCGCGGCGATGTTCTCCTCGTCGGGCAGCCGGGACGCGTCGTACATGACCGAACTGGCACCGCACTCGGCGGTGCGGTGCAGGAGCGCGTCGTCCTCGACGTGGTCCAGGTGCACCGCGAGCCTGGCCCCGCTGCCCCTGGCCGTCGCGGTCGCCGCGGCCGCGAGCGGCATGACGTCACCGCCGTGGTGGCGGACGGCGTTGTGGCTGATCTGCACGATCGCCGGGCGGCCGGTGCGCTGCGCGGCGTCGGCGACGGCCCGTACGTGTTCCAGGGTGATGACGTTGAAGGCGGCTATCCCGGAGCCCGAGGCGTGGGCTTCGGCGATCAGGTCCGCGCTGCGGCAGAGCATGACGTCCTCTCGGTGTGCGGTCAGGAGGCGGGCCGGTCGAGGATCACGGAGCGGCTCAGGGCCCGCGGCCGGTCGGGGTCGAGCCCCTTGCGTACGGCGGTGGCCTCGGCGAGCCGCTGTACGCGCACCAGGTCGGCCTGCGGGTCCTCGGGGTGGTCCACGAAGTGCGCGCCGGTGGCGGCGACATCGGGCCGCAGACCGTCCTCGTCGGGGCCGAAGTGCCACACCAGGCGGCCGGGCGCGGCGATGGCGATCGGGCCGTGCCGGTATTCGAGGGACGGGTAGGACTCCGTCCAGCTCTGGGTGGCCTCACGCATCTTCAGGGAGGCCTCGCGGGCGATGCCGTGGGCCCAGCCGCGGCCGAGGAAGGTGATCTGGTCGGCGGTGAGCCACTCCTCGGGCAGCGGCTCGTCGAGTGCCGTGCGCGCGGCCTGCGCGAGCGGCTCGACCGGCTCTCCCAGACCGGCGCGCAGGGCGGTGAGCGCGGTGGTCGCGAACACCGTCTGCACGACGGACCTCTCGTCCGCGAAGGACAGGTCGAGGACGTCCTCGGCGGCGTCGACGATCGGGGTGGTGGTGTCGGCGGTCAGCGCGACGGCGGGGAAGCGGCCGCGCCTGCGCTCCAGGAGTTCCAGGAGTTCGGTGGTGGTGCCGGAGCGGGAGATCGCCACCAGCCGGTCGTAGGTACGCCCGTGGGGGAACTCGGAGGCCGCGAAGTGGTCCGTCTCGCCCAGGCCGCGCCGTTCGCGCAGCGCGGCGTACGCCTCGGCCATGAACCAGGAGGTGCCGCAGCCGACGACGGCGACCCGCTCGCCCGGCCGGGGCAGCAGGCCGGACGACTCGGCGGCCACGGTCGCGGCCTTGAGCCAGGTCTGGGGCTGGCGGGCGATCTCCTCGCCTGTGAACGACATGTAGGTGCTCCTCGGGTGCGGGACGGCGCGCCTGGGCGGCCTGGTGGCTGAATCGGGAGAAGTGGGCTGGAAGGGTGGGGGAACAGGAAGGCCGCAACAGGTGGGCCGGACAGGGCGGTCGGTTCAGGGGGTGCGGGGGGCCGGGCCGCGTGAACCGGGCTGGTGGCGTGAGAAGTAGTCGGCGAGGTCCGGGGCGAGGGCGGGCACCTGGACGGGTGTGCCGCCCGCGCGCAGCGAGGTGGTGGCCGCGATGCCGGTGGCGACCGCCTCGCGGGCGGCGACGGGCGAGGTGTCGGTGGCACCGCCGTGCGCGACGAAGCGCAGGAACTCCTCGACGAGTGCCTGGTCCGCGCCGCCGTGCGGGCGGCCGGCCGCCTCGGCGGGGCCGAGGGTCCGGTCGGCCTCGGGACGGTAGCCGGACCGGCGCCGGTTCCAGACCTTGATCTCGGGTGGGTCGCCCTGGATGCCGTCCCCGAGGTTCTCGATGCGGCCCTCGTCGCCGATGACGGTGTAGTTGCGCCAGTAGTCGGGGGTGAAGTGGCACTGCTGGTAGCTGGTGAGCACCCCGTTGTCGAGGCGGGTCAGCACCATGCTGATGTCCTCGACGTCGACGACGGGGTTGAGGTCGCGCAGCGCGGACGGCGGCCAGACCCCTTCGTCGTACCAGTCCTGTACGCGTTCGGGGCCCTGCGGCCGGGTGCGGCGGTGCGGGTTGGCTCCGTGGACGGCGAGGTCGCCGAGGGCGGTCACCGTGCGGGCGCTGCCGCCTGCCAGCCAGTGGATCGCGTCCAGGTCGTGCGCGCCCTTCTGGAGCAACAGGCCGGTGGTCCAGGCGCGTTCGGCGTGCCAGTCCTTGAAGTAGTAGTCGCCGCCGTGGCCGACGAAGTGCCGGCACCACACGGCCCGCACCGTTCCGATCGCGCCCTCGTCGACGAGCCGGCGCATGGTGCGCAGGACCGGCAGGTGACGGAGGTTGTGCCCGACGTAGAGCCGGGTGCCGGTGCGGGCCGCGGCGGCGAGCACGCGGTCGCAGTCGTCGAGGTCGACGGCGAGCGGCTTCTCGACGAAGACGGCGACGCCCGCTTCGAGGAAGAACAGGGCGGGGGCGGTGTGGACGTCGTCGGGGGTCAGGACGAAGACGGCGTCCAGCCGGTCGCCGAGCATGTCCTCGTGGCGCTCGTGGACCCGGACGCCGACGCCGAACAGCCCGCGGGCGTCGGCGCGACCGCGTTCGGCGGGATCGGCGCAGGAGACCACGCGGGCCACGCCGGGCCGGTCGGCCAGGGCGGCGCGCTGGCCGACACCGACGACGCCGACGCGCAGTTCCGGCGCGGCCGACTGGTTGGTCATGGAGCACCTCTCCGTCGCGGCAGGGGGGACACCCATGAACAGTAGATGCTCGAAAACGCTCTATCAATGCCTACTTCAAGCATCTTCGAGCATTCTTGCCGCATGACGCTTCCCGGAAGCGGGTGCGTGATGATGCAGGTTTCGCAGGTGTTTCGCGCAGATCCAAACAGTCCGATGTCTTGACACCGGCCCGGCGACGTCGTTTAACTCCTGGCCAACGCCGTAGTCGAAGCACACGGCGGCAGAGGTACGCCCAGCCGGTAGCTGACCACGCGCCAGGAGTCCGGCCCGAGTCGCCAGGACCGCGTCGTCGGTGTCCGAGGCGGGGACGTGCCCACCATGTTCTGGAGCACGGACATGATCCGTATCCGCGCGACTCCCCGTGGCACCCGCCGTCCGCGGCCCGCGCGCCGTGACGTGCTGCGGACCGGCGCGGCTCTGGCGGCCACGGCCGCCGCGGGCCTGCCGGCCGCCGGCTGTGCGGCGGACGCCGGTGACGGTGTCGGCGCCGACGGCACCGTCACGATCGAGATGTGGCACGGTCAGACCGACACCGGCAAGAAGGCCCTGGAATCCCTGACCGCCGCGTTCATGCGCGAACACCCCCGGATCCGGGTCGAGCTGGGCGGCGGGGTGCTCGCCGACGCGATGCTCCAGAAGGTGACGGCCGCCCTCGCCGCCGGCTCCTACCCCGACATCGCCTACATCTTCGGCTCCGACCTGGCGAGCATCGCCCGCAGCCCGCAGGTCGTCGACCTCACCGACACGGTCGGCGGCTCCGCCACCCCCTGGCGGAGCTACTGGGCGCCGGTGCGCGAGGCCGTGACCGTCAACGGACAGGTGCGCGCCACGCCCGCGGTGGTGGACTCGCTCGCGGTGGTCTGCAACAGGAAGCTGTTCCGGCGGGCGGGCCTGGCGCTGCCCGAGGCGGGCTGGCGGTGGGACGACTTCGTCGCCACCGCCAAGGCGCTCACCGACTCGGGCGCGGGCCGCTTCGGCACCGGCTGGCCGGGAGTCGGCGACGAGGACACCGTCTGGCGCATGTGGCCCATGATCTGGGATCTCGGCGGGGAGGTGGTCGCCGACGACGGCAAGCACATCGGCTTCGGCGACACCGGGACCCGCGCCCTGGAGGTGGTCGCCGCCCTGGCCCGCGACAAGAGCGTCTACGTCGACACCAAGCCGGGCAGCGAGCAGATGTACCAGGTCTTCCTCTCCGGCCACATGGGCATGGCCGTCACCGGTCCCTGGGAACTGCCCGACATCCGGCAGGCGAAGGTCGACTACCACGTCGTACCCCTGCCGAGCTTCTCCGGCCGGCCGATGACCATCAGCGGACCCGACACCTGGACGGTCTTCGACAACGGCGCCGCCCGCAGACGGGCCGCCAGGACCTTCGTGAGCTGGCTCATGCAGCCCGCCCAGGACGTGCGCTGGGACATCGACGCGGGCAGTCTGCCGCTCAGCCGCCGCACCCGCGAACTGCCCGCCTGGCAGCGCCAGGAGAGCACCACCGACGGACTCGACGTGTTCACCAAGGCCCTGGACTCCGCCCGGGTACGGCCCGTCCACGCCGCCTATCCGCAGATCTCGCAGGCCCTCGGACAGGCCGTCGTCGCCGTGCTGCTGGGGCGCAGCAGCCCCGCCCAGGCGCTGCGCACCTGCGCCGCCGACGCCAACGCCGCACTGCTCATACCGCGTTGAGGAGCATCCGTCATGTCGCGACTGCCCACCCCGATCACCGTGTCCGGGCCACCGGACAACCGGCGCGCCCTGCGCCGCAGACGAGCCGGTGAGGCCGCCGCGGCCTGGACGTTCGTCTCCCCCGCCGTCCTGATCATCATCGGGCTGAGCGTGGTGCCGATCGTCTGGTCGCTGCTGCTGTCCTTCCAGGCCGACGACCTGGTCACCCCGAGCCGCTGGGTGGGCCTGGACAACTACCGCGCCCTCGCCCAGGACCCGCACTTCAGCCAGGCCCTGCGCAACACCGTCCTCTACACCGCGCTGTACGTGCCCGCGAGCATGGCGGTGGGGCTGTTCCTCGCGCTGGCCCTGAACCGGCGCATCCGCTTCGTCGGGCTCTACCGCACCCTGTACTTCGTGCCGTTCGTGGTCTCCGCGACCGCGCAGGGCGTGCTGTTCTCGTTCATCCTGGACCCGCAGTTCGGCGCGGCCAACGCCGTGCTGCACCACCTCGGCATCCCGTCCCAGGGCTTCCTCGACGACCCGTCCCAGGCGTTGCCCGTGCTCGTCGCGATCAGCCTGTGGAGCGGTACGGGCTTCTGTCTGGTGATCTACCTCGCGGCGCTCCAGGACGTGCCCGCCTCGCTCACCGAGGCGGCCCGGCTGGACGGCGCCGGCCGTCTCCAGCTGCTGCGCCACGTCACGCTGCCCGTGCTCAGGCCGGTCACGGTCTTCCTGGTGCTCTGGCAGACCATCCAGTCCCTCCAGGCGTTCGACCTCGTGTACGTCACCACCAAGGGCGGCCCGCTCGGCTCCACCACGGTGATCGTCTACTTCATCTGGGAACAGGCCTTCAAGAACGCCACCGCCGGGTACGGCGCCGCCTCGGCGTACGTGCTGGCCGTGGCCCTGGGCCTGATCGGCCTGGTCTTCCAGGTCGCCCGCCGCCGCAGCCGGGAGGCCGCCGTATGACCGCCGTGTCCGCCCCGCCCGAGGCCGCCCAGGCGGCGCCCTCCGTCCGGTCCGGTGTGCCGCGCCGGCGCGGGCGGCTGCCGTTCAGCCCCTGGCACCTGGTGCTCGCGCCGAGCGCCCTGCTCTTCGCGGTGCCGCTGATCTGGCTGGCGGTCAGCTCGGTGATGAGCAACGCCGAGATCAACCGCTTCCCGCCCGCGCTGTTCCCCTCCCACCTGGACCTCGGCGGCTACCGCTATGTGCTGGGCAACGCGATGTTCCCGCGCTGGTTCGCCAACTCCTTCCTGGTCAGCCTGGTCACGGTCACCGCGAACCTGGTCCTCGGCACGCTCGGCGGATACGCCTTCGCCCGGATGCGGTTCGCCGGCTCCCGGCTGCTGCTGGGCCTGATGCTGGCCACGATGGCGATCCCGTTCCAGCTCACGATGATCCCCACGTTCCTGGTGATGAAGCAGCTCGGCCTCATCGACACCCTGGGCGCGCTGATCGTGCCGTCGCTGGTGACGCCCTTCTCCGTGTTCCTGCTGCGGCAGTTCTTCCTCTCGCTCCCCCGCGAGCTGGAGGAGGCCGCCTGGATCGACGGCTGCTCACGGCTGCGCGTGCTGTGGCGGATCGTGCTGCCGCTGTCCCGGCCGGCCCTCAGCACCGTCGCCGTCCTGACGTTCCTGAGCACGTGGAACGACCTGACCTGGCCGCTGATCGCCATCAACCACGACACGCAGTACACGCTCCAGCTGGGCCTGACGACCTTCCAGGGACAGCACCACACCCAGTGGGCGGCCGTGATGGCCGGGAACGTCATCACCGTGCTGCCGGTCCTGCTCGCCTTCCTCGGCGCGCAGAAGGCGTTCATCCAGTCCGTCACCAGCTCCGGCCTCAAGGGCTGACCCCGGCCGCCGCTCCCCTCTTCCCCTCTTCCCCTTTGCCCCTCTGCCCCTCTGCCCCTCTGCCCCTCTGCCCCTCTGCCCCTCTGCCCCTCTGCCTCTCTGCCCCTCTGCCCCTCTCCCCCGATTCACCACCCAGTCAGGAACACCCGCATGCCACACGCCTTCGACCTGCTCGTCATCGGCGACGCCAACCCCGACGTCGTCGTCGGCCCGCTCGACGGCCCGCTCGAGTTCGGCCAGCGCGAACAACTGGTTCCCGCCGGCACCCTGACCGTCGGCGGATCCGGCGCGATCGTCGCCTGCGGGGCCGCCCGCCTCGGCCTGCGGGTCGCCTTCGCCGGGCGGGTGGGCGACGACGACGCCGGCCGCTACATGCGGGACCGGCTCGGCGCCCACGGGGTCGACACCGAGGCGCTGCGCACCGACCCCGCGCACCCGACGCCGGTCACGGTCGCGCTCACCCGCGGGGACGACCGCGCCATCCTCACCGCCCCCGGCACCCTCGCCGCCACCACCGCCGAGGACGTGCCCGCGGCGCTGCTCGGCGCGGCCCGCCACGTCCACTCCGCCTCCTACTTCCTGATGCCCCGGCTCGCGGCCGGCCTGCCGGAACTCCTGCGCACGGCACGCCGGCACGGCGCCACCACCTCCCTGGACACCAACGACGACCCGGCCGGGCGCTGGGAGGCAACCGGTCTGAACGCCGTCCTGGCCCACACCGACTACCTCCTGCCGAACGCCGCCGAGGCCCGGCGCCTGGCCCGCCTCGACACGGACGGTGACGCGGCAGGCATCCTCCCGGCCGACGGTGTCTTGGCCGCCGCCCCGGACCCCGCGGCGGCGGCCGAACGGCTGGCGCGCCGGGGCCCGGTCACCGCGGTCAAGAACGGCGCCGGGGGCGCGCTGTGCCACGACGGCGAACGCCTCTTCACCACCCGGGGCATCCGGGTCCGCGCGGTCGACGCGGTCGGCGCCGGGGACAGCTTCGACGCCGGGTTCATCGCCGCCCTGCTCGACGGGACGCCCCTGCCGGACGCGCTCCGCTTCGCCGCGGTCTGCGGCGCCCTGTCCACCCGGGCCCCCGGCGGCACCACCGCACAGCCCACGCGGGACGAAGCACTCGCCCGCCTTCCCGAGACCGAGGAATCCCCGGTATGACCACCCCCAAGATCGTCTTCATCGGCGCCGGCAGCGTCGTCTTCACCCAGGGACTGCTCGCGGACCTGCTCGCGTTCCCCGAACTCGGCTCCGCGCGGGTCGCGTTGCACGACATCGACACCGAACGGCTGGCCACCGCGTACGGCGCCGCCGTCCGGATCGCGGAGGCCCTCGGCGCCCGTCCCGCCATCACCGCGCACGCCGACCGCCGCGAGGCCCTGGCGGACGCCGACTTCGTCATCAACATCGTGCAGATCGGCATGGGCGAGGCCACCCGCACCGACTTCGAGGTACCCGCGCGCTACGGCGTACGGCAGACCATCGGCGACACCCTCGGGATCGGCGGCATCTTCCGGGCCCTGCGCACCTTCCCGTTCCTCAGGGAACTGGGCCGGGACATCGCCGAACTCTGCCCGCAGGCCTGGCTGCTGAACTACACCAACCCCATGGCCATGAACGTCCAGTACCTGACGCAGGCGACCGGCCTGACCCGGGTGGTGGGCCTGTGCCACTCGGTGTACTGGACGATGCGCGACCTCGCGGACCTGGTCAAGGTCCCCTACGACGAGATCAGTTACCTCGCGGCCGGCGTCAACCACCAGGCGTGGGTACTGCGTTTCGAGCACCAGGGGCGCAGCCTCTATCCGAGGCTGGACGAACTGATCTCCTCCGACGAGCAGTTGCGGCGCCGGGTCCGCGTCGACATGTACCGCAGGCTGGGCCACTACCCGACCGAGACCAGCGAGCACTCCTCCGAGTACGTGCCCTGGTACCTGCACCACGACAGCGAGGTCGAGCGGCTGCGGCTGCCGATCGGCGCGTACCTCGGGATCGTCGACGAGAACGTGGCCGAGTACGAGAAGACCCGCGACGCGCTGACCGCCGGGGCGCCGATCACGGTCGAGGGGACGATGGAGTACGCGCCCCAGATCATCCACAGCATGGTCACCGGCACCCCGCGCACGGTCTACGGCAACGTCCCCAACCGGGGCCTGATCGACAACCTCCCGGCGCACGGTGTCGTCGAAGTGCCGTGCCTGGTGGACACGCTGGGCGTCCAGCCCACCCGGGTGGGCTCGCTGCCGCCCCAGCTGGCCGCGCTCAACCGCACCTACCTGAGCGCCAACGACCTGGTGGTGCGGGCGGCGGTCGAGGACGAGCCGCGGCACATCAGGCACGCGGCGATGACCGACCCGGCCACCGCCGCGGCCCTGCCCGTCGAGGACATCTGGCGCCTGTGCGACGACATGGTCACCGCCCACGGCGACCTGCTCCAGCCGGCGTTGCGCGTCCGGCTGGGGTACTGACCTCAGGTCACTTCGTGACCGGCTCGGCGGCCTTGATCCAGCCGGCGAGCCGGGTCATGTAGCCGGCCTGGGAGACGTAGTCCATCCCGGACGACTCGTAGGTGTGTATCTGGCCGGCCTCGAGCGCGGGGGTGTCGGCGAAGGTGGGCTGCTTCCTGAGCTCCGCGACCGTGTAGCCGGACTGCTGGAGGAGGAGCAGGTCGCCGCCGACCTTGCCCGCGTTCTCCCAGCTGTAGACGCCCCAGTAGTAGCCCTTCGGGGTGGGCACGGTCAGCGGTACGCCGAGGTCCCGGTACATGCGCAGCGCCGGGTCGTCGGCGGGCTTGGCGACGTAGACGCCGTCCGCGTCGGCGTACATGACCGTGACGGTGATGTCGGTGTCCTCGCCGACCTCGGCGAGCGCCTGCCGCGCGGTGTCGAACTTCTTCCTCGCGGCGTTCACGACCGACGCCTTCGCGCCCAGCGAGGTGGCGAGGTCGGTGGTCCGTTCGACGACGTCGGCGCCGTCGCCGCCCATGTACAGCGTGACGACCGGGGCGATCTGCTCGGCCTGCTTCTGCTGGGCGAGGTTCTTGAAGCCGTACGCGGGCTGCGTCTTGTCGACGGTGCCCTTGCTGTCCGTCGGGTAGACGTCGGTGACGATGACGTCGGGCTTGGCCTCGGCGAGCTTCTCCAGGTCGATCTCGCCGTAGGAGGTGCCCACCTGGGTGATCCCCTCGGTGTCCAGGCCGTCGAAGCGGTGGTCGTCGCCGAGGGAGGAGTAGCCGAAGGAGGCGACCGGCTTCAGACCGTAGTTCATGAGGGACGCGAGGACGTCGTTGAGGCCGGCCACCCTGGTCGGGGTGCGGTCGAGCTTCACGGTCCTGCCGAGGTCGTCCTTGAACGTCCAGGAACTCGCGGCGGCCGTGCCGGAGGATCCGGTGTCCGAGGAGCATCCGGTCAGCAGGAGCGCGGTCGCGGCGACGAAGGCCACCGCGGCGGCGCGCGGGGCGCCTAGGCGAAGGGATCTCATAGAAGGTTAGGCTAACCTAACTTCCCGTGAGCGTGCGGGTCAGGTCGTCCGCCTCCGGCACGACGAGCGGAGTGCCGGTCACCGGGTCAGGTACGACCCTGGCCCGCAGGGCGAACGCGGTCCGCAGCAGCTCGGGGGTGAGCACCTGGGCGGGGGGTCCGTCCGCGACGATCCCGCCCCGGTGCAGGACCACGAGCCGGTCCGAGTAGCGGGCGGCGAGCGAGAGGTCGTGCAGGACCATCACCACGGTGGCGCCGCGTTCGCGGTTGATCCGGCGCACCAGCCGCAGCACCTCCAACTGGTGTGTGAGGTCGAGGAACGTGGTCGGCTCGTCGAGCAGCAGCGTTCCGGCCTCCTGCGCGACCACCAGGGCGATCCAGGCGCGCTGGCGCTGCCCGCCGGAGAGCGAGGCGACGTCGCGCCGGGCCACGTCGGCGAGTCCGGTGGCCTCGATGGCGCGTTCGGCGATCCCGGCGTCCTCGGGCGTCCAGGGGCGGGCCCAGCTCTGGTGCGGGTTGCGGCCCCGCATCACCAGGTCGAGGACGCTGGTGCCGGCGGGGGCCACCGGGCTCTGCGGCAGGATCGCCAGCCGCCGGGCGACCTCGCGGCCCGGGATGCGGCGGATCGGCACGCCGTCCAGCAGGACCTCCCCCGCGGCCGGGCGCAGGATGCGGCCGAAGGCCTTCAACAGGGTCGACTTGCCGCAGCCGTTGGCGCCGAGGAACGTGGTGACGCTGCCGGGCGCCACGGACAGGTCGATGCCGTCGATCACGGTCTGCCGGTCGTAGGCGAGGCGCAGACCGCGCGCCTCCAGGACGGGGACGGTCATGCGGAGGTCATCTCCCTGCGGTGACGGACGAGGAGCCAGATGAGGTAGGGGGCGCCGACGGCGGTGGTGAGGATGCCGACGGGCACCTCCCACGGGAAGAGGGTGCGGCCGGCCAGGTCGGCGGTGAGGACCAGGCAGCTCCCGAGCAGCCCGGACAGGGCGAGCGGCGGGCGGGCGGTGCCGCAGAGCCGCACCGCGATCTGCGGCACGACGAACGCGACGAATCCGACCGGTCCCGCCGCGGCGACCGCGCCCGCGGTCAGCACCACCGCCAGGGCGATGACCAGCAGCCGGTGCCGCTGCACCGCGAGCCCGACGCCGGTCGCGACGTCGTCGCCGAGCTGGCCGAGGGTCAGGGCGGCGGAGCAGGCGAGCGCGAGGGGTACGGCTGCCGCCGTGGTGGCCAGCAGCGGCCACAGGCTCGTCCATGAGGTGCCGGACAGGCTGCCGACGAGCCACTGCGAGGCCGCCGTCGCCTGCGTGATCTGGGCGCGGACCAGCAGATAGCTCGTCAGCGCGTCGAGGGTGGCGCCGACTCCGATGCCGATGAGGACGAGCCGGAAGCTCTGCACCCCGCCCCGCAGTCCTAGCCCGTAGACGAGGGCCGAGGCCGCAAGGGCGCCGGCCGTCGCGGCGGCGGGGACGGTCCCGCCGAGGACGGAGGCGCCGACCGAGTAACCGCCGCCGCCCAGCACGATGGCGGCCACCGCGCCGGCGGACGCGCCGGAGGTGACGCCGAGGATGTCCGGCGTCGCCAGGGGGTTGCGGGTGAAGGTCTGGGTGAGGGCGCCGGCCACACCGAGGGCGAGGCCGGCCAGTGCGCCGGTCAGGGCGCGGGGCAGACGCAGCGTCACCACCACGAAGCGGTCCGCCCCGTCACCGCCGCCGGCCAGCGCCCGCACCACGGTGAGCGGCGCCAGGTCCGTCGACCCCAGGGCGACCGCGGCCACCAGGAGGACGAGAGCGGCGACGAGGGCCACGACGGTGACGGTCAGCACCCGCGGCCGCCAGGCCAGCCCGACCGGCCCGATCCGCACCCCCCGACTGCGCGTCCGCACCCCCGCACCGTCCGGCTTCGCGGAGCCGGAGCCGGAGCCGCGCCCGTCGAGAGCTCCGGCGGGGTCGCTCGCGCGGTCGCCGCGGTCGTCGCGGTCGTCCGGAGCATCGGCGGTGGCGGCGGTGTCGTTGTCGGTGTCGGTGGCGTCGGGCCACGCGTCCGCGCGTCCGGGGCCGTTCACAGGGTCACCAGCGACCTGCGGCGGGCGACCGCGACGAAGACCGGGCCGCCGAGCACCGCGAGGACGATGCCCACCTCGACCTCGGCGCTGCCGGCGACGAGCCGGCCCACGACGTCGGCGGCCAGGACGACGACCGCGCCCGCCAGCCCGGCCGCGGGCAGCGCCCAGCGGTGTCCGGTGCCGACCAGCGCCCGCGCCACGTGCGGCACGGTGAGACCGACGAAGCCGACCGGACCGGCGACCGCGGTGGCCCCCGCGGTGAGCAGGGTGATGGCCAGGAGCCCGACGACCCGGGCCCGCAGCACGTCCTCGCCGAGGCCCCGGGCGACCTCGGTGCCGAGCGAGAGGTTGTCCAGGGCGCGGGAGTTGGCGACGGCCAGCACCAGCCCGGCGACGATGAACGGCCAGGCGGGCTCCAGCACGTCCAGGCGCCGCCCGGCGAGCGATCCGACGATCCAGAGCCGGTAGGCGTCCAGCGTGTCGCGGTCGGTCAGCACGACGAACGAGGTGAACGCGCCGAGGAGCGCGGAGACGGCCGACCCGGCGAGCGCGAGCGGGACGGGACCGGCGGCGGCGCTGCCCGCGGCGGTGATCCCGAAGACCGCCACGCTCGCGACGAGCGCGCCGGCCAGCGCGAACCACACGGTCGCGCCGGTGTCCCGCACGTGCAGCACGTACGCGCCGAGGACCACCGCGAGGCCCGCGCCCGCCGACACCCCGAACAGGCCGGGATCGGCCAGAGGGTTGCGGGTGTGCCCCTGCATCACGGTGCCCGCGACGCCCAGGCAGACGCCCACCACGGCACCGAGCACGGTGCGCGGCACACGCGAGCCCCAGACGACGGCCTGGTCGGCGGCCGGTCCGGAACCCGTCAGGCCGTGCAGGACGGCGGAGAACGGAAGGCGGTTGCTGCCGAACAGGATGCCGGCCGACGCGGCGGCCAGCAGCAGGAGGACGAGGAGCGCCAGGGTCCCGCCTCGGCGGAGGGTGAGGGCGCGATGCAGATCAGGCACCGGGTTAGCTTAGGCTAACCTTCCCTCATGTCGAAGACTCCCCGGCTGATGCCGACCCGACCCACCCTTTTCCGCGGCGAAGTCGTCAGGAGCGTGCGCTACTCGCCGTCGATGCAGCGCGTCACGGTGACCGGTGACTCGCTCGCCGACTTCCCGTGGCAGGGCTACGACCACTGGTTCCGGCTGTTCCTGCGACTGCCGCACCAGGACGGCTTCGAGCTTCCGGAGCTGGCCGGCTCGAAGTGGTGGGAGCCGTACCTGGCCCTTCCCGACGAGGTCCGGCCGCACTGCGCCAACTACACGGTCGCCGACCACCGGCCCGAGGACGCGGAGCTGGACATCGACTTCGTCGTGCACTGCGGTCCGACGGGCGAGCCCGAGGGCGCCGCGGCGATCTGGGCGTGCGCCGCGCGCCCCGGTGACCCCATGGCCCTGCTCGACCAGGGGCTCCTCTTCGACCGTCCCGGCGACGCCACCGAGGTCCTGGTGGTCGCGGAGGAGAGCGGGCTGCCGGCGACCGCGGGCATCCTGCGCTCGCTGCCGCGCGACACCGTCGGGCACGTCATCCAGGAGGTGCCGCTGGCGGGCGACCGGCGCGACCTCGACGCGCCCGAGGGCGTCCGCGTGGACTGGGTGGTCCGCGACGACACCGGCGCGGTGCCGGGCGCCGCCGCGCTGGCCGAACTCCGCCGCCGCGAGCGGGTGGACGCCTCGGGCTACGCCTTCGTCGTGGGCGAGTCGACGCTCGCCACGGAGGGCCGCCGCCATCTGCACCGGGCGGGCCTGCCGAAGGACCGCATCACCTTCTCCGGCTTCTGGAAGCACGGCCGAGCGAAGTCGGCCTGACGACGCCTCTAGAGCCCCTGCTCGTCCAGGAAGGCGCGCAGGAGGCCGTCGTAGGTGGCCGGGTCCTCCAGGAACGCGGCGTGGCGTCGGCCTTCGAGGACCGTCGGCGCGCCGCGCCAGAGCGCCGCGTAGGGCAGGGACGCCACGTAGTCGTGGTTGACGAAGGGATCGTCGCGGCCGTCGATGATCGCGAGCGGGACCGTCGAGGTCGCGACGAGTTCCTTCTGGTCGGAGTCCCGGCCGGCCACGAAGGACTCGAACATGACGCGCCGGGCCCGGCCGTCGGTGCGCAGGACGTCCTCCAGCACCCCCTCGGGCGCCGGCGGGACGGTGATCTGCACCGCGAACTCCGCCGCCTGCTCGGCCGTGATGGACTCGACGCCGGCGTAGCCGAGGGTCGGCAGGAAGCCGTCCGCCAGGGTGTCCTTGCTGACCGGCGGCGTGCCCGTCAGCACGAGCCCCGCGAGCCCCGGGAACCGCGGGACGAGTTCCAGGCCGATGTGGCCGCCGAGCGACCAGCCCACGACCACGGCCCGGTCGATGCCCAGCGCGCCGAGGAACTCGACGAGCGTGGCCGCGTGACCGCGCTGCGTGTAGGCGAGTTCGGGGTCCCGGGCGTCGTCGGACTCGCCGTGGCCCAGCAGGTCCGGGGCGAGCAGTCGGCGCGGCCCGAAGTCGTCCGCGAGCTGCGCGCGAAAGACCTTCCGGGAGGACGAGTTCCCGTGCACGAACACCAACGGCGTTGCGGAGAGGGAGCCTTGCGGATCGGTGTCCGTGTAGGCGACCCGGCCGTGACGGGTGTCGACGTGGCGGGTGGCCCCGGGCTCGGACGCGTTGGATTCAAGATCTCTTCCCATGCCGGAATGCTACCTATGGCGGATCGGCGCCGACTGTGCCGGTCCGTGCCGCCGTCGTCCCCCCACCGTCCGTCCCCTCACCGTCCGTCCCGTCGCCGTCCGTCCCGGTTCGTCTCCCGGTCCGGTCAGCTGCCGCCCATGCCGCCCTGGGCGGCGACCATGGTCACCGGCAGCGCGCGTACGGCCGTCTCCAGGCCGGGCGCGAGGGTGGCCAGGCGCCGCGTGCACTCCTCGACACGGGCCCGGAAGGCCTTTTGGTCCGCCCGGGACACCACCGCGCGGACGCGTCCCGCCGCGGCCAGCGCCAGCAGCGCGGCGTCGGCGACCGGAACCTCCCGCACGGGCCCGTTCCCGTGCAGGACCGCGGTCACCCGGGCGCGCGGGGCGGCGGCGACGGCCGGGTCGGTGAGGTGCAGCCGCCGGCCGCCGGACCGGGTGAGGATCCCCGCCGCGGTGAGCCGGTCCTCCACCTGTGTCAGGGTGCGCCTCCGGTGGCGGCGTACGAGCCGCTTCCAGCCGTACCCGGCGGCCGCGTCGCGCAGCACCCCGTCCAGGACGGGGTCACCGGTCGGTTCCGTGCCGGAGACGGCGACCCTGCCGTCGTCCTCCACCAGCCGGCCGCGCGAGGCGAGGTCGGCCAGGGCGGCGGCACGGACCAGCAGCCCCTCCCGGTGGACGTGCACGGTCATCCCGGTCGCGCGCACCCGGTCGGCCAGCTCGTCCAGCCGTCCGAGCGTCGGCCCCGGCCCACGGCCCAGCGCCCCGTCCCGGTCCCTCCGCAGGGCCCGGCCGCTCCCCAGGGTCCCGCCTCTCCCCCGGTTCCGTCCTCTCCCCGGGCTCCGTCCTCTCCCCCGGGTCCCTCCGCTTCCTCCTCCTCGGGCCGGAACGCGCGCAGCAGCAGGCGCAGTTCGCCCAGGGCCGACCGGGCTCCCGTCTCGATGGCGCGCAGCGCCTGGCGGGCCTGTTCGGGCCGTTCGGCGAACACGTCGTCGGCGGCGCCCGCCTGGACGACCATGACGGCCAGGGTGTGGGCCACGACGTCATGGACCTCGCGTGCGATCCGGGCCCGCTCCTCCACCACGGCCCGGCGGGTCTCGGCCCGCCGCCGCGCCTGCTGCGCCCCGCGCCACTGGCCGGCGGTCCACGCCAGGAGCACCGTCAGGAGGTAGACCGCGAGCCCCGCGGGACCGCCCGCCGCCTGCGCCACCGGCGCCGGCAGGCACATCGACGCGAGCGCCGCCACCGAGACGCGCCGCGGGCAGACGGCGGCCAGCACGCAGAGCGTGACCTGCGCCGCGAGCAGCGCCCCGGTCAGACTCACGGCGGGCAGCAACGCCCACACGGCGAGCCCGGTCACGGCGTTGACGGCGAGGACGGCGACCGGGGCGCGGGTCTGCCACCTCAGGGCGCAGACCTGCGCCAGGACCAGGGCGACGGCCACGGGCAGCCGGCGGGGTTGCTCCGTGCCGGCGACGAGCACCGAGGTGCCGAGGACGGCGAGCACCAGGCCGGCCGACCCCCACCACAGCGCCCGCGCCGTCCGGGCCGGCGGCCCGCTCACCGCTTCCGGGCCGCGCGCGCCGTCGGCCTGTCTGCTCCAGCGGTCCACCCCGCGACCCTGCCCAGCGGCACCCGCCGTACGGCTCGGCGCACCGCCCTCGCGCGTGTCAGCCGGGGACGCGGACCGTCTCCACCCAGCCCGGCGGCTCCGGCGCGTCGGCGCCGATCAGGGCCGCGACGACACGGCAGGGCGGGGTCCGGTCGGGCCAGGGGGTGTAGCCGTCGGTGAGGACGACCACGATGCTCGGGCGGTCCGGCGTCGCCAGGGCGGCCTCGATCCCGACCCGCATGTCGGTGCCGCCACCGCCGGCCAGGGTGATCTGTTCGGCCGCCGTCACCCGGGACACGGCGTGCACGTCGGCGTCGCACGCGAGCACGCTCACGCGGTTGCCCCGGATGCCGACCTCGCGCAGCACACCCGTCACCTCCGCGAGCGCGGCGCCCAGTTCGTCGTCCCCCATCGAGCCGGAGGTGTCGATGACGACGGCCACCCGGGGCAGCGGGCGGCGCAGGCTCGGCAGGACCACGCCGCGCAGCGCCGGGGTGCGGCGCGAGGGGCGGCGGTAGGTGTAGTCGACGGCTCCGGCGGCCCAGGCGGCGGCTTCCCGGACCGCTCCGGTCAGTGCCCGCCGCCAGTCCACGGTGGGTTCCAGGATCTCCTCGGCCCAGCGCTGCCAGCCCGCGGGCAGGGTGCCGCGGCTGCGCCGGTGGGCGCGCATCGCCTCGGCGGTCTGCCGGCGCAGCGCCTGCGCCTCGACGTCGCCGAGCCGTGCCGGACCGCCGGGGTCGGACAGCTCCCAGGGCGCGGGCCGACCGTGGGCGCCCGAGCCGCAGTCCGGTGTGCGCACGCGCGCGGGCAGCGCGTCGACGTAGGCCTCGAACAACTGGCCCTCGGGGAGGCCGAAGAGACGGGGTTCCATCCGTCCCTCGGGCAGCCGCAGGCCGTCGCCGAGCAGGTCGTCGTTGATCTCGCAGTCCTGGGCCACGTTGACGCGGTGCCGGTCGCCCTGGACGGCGGCGGGGAGCCGGTCGGCCCGGCCGTGGTGGTCGCGCAGCAGGTGGGCCGCCTCGTGCACCCACACGCCCGCGAGTTCGGGCACCGGGGTGGCGTCGACGAAGGCGGGCGACACGTAGCAGCGCCAGTGGCGGTCGACGCCCATCGTCGGCACGTCGCCGCTCGGGACGACGGTCAGGGCGTACAGCGCGGAGGCGAGGTAGGGCCGGTCGCTGGCCGCCCGGTAGCGGGCGGCCAGCAGTTTGGTCATGTCGAGGGCGGCACGGGCGTCCTGCGGCCTCCCCGCGCGGCTCACCGGCCGGCGCCGGGCAGCGCTCCGGACATCTGGAGCAGGTCCAGGAACGCGTCGATGCCGGACGGCACGGGCCAGTCGAGGTGGCGCATCGTCGCGAGGTCGGTGGCGGCGCGGGCGGCCACGTCCGGCACCCCGGCGTCCACGGCCTTCGCCAGTACGGCCCAGCCCGCCTCCCAGCGGGGCCGGGTGAGGTCGCCCTGGACGGCGGCGACCACCGCGATGAGGAAAGCCAGTTGGCGGTCGCCGCGGTCGGGGAGGGCGAAGGCGTCCGGGTCGGCGAGGACCCGGTCCGGGTCGGGCAGGTCGAGGTGTTCGAGATAGGACAGCAGCTCGATGCCGGCGCCGTCCCCGACGGCTCCGGTGAGCGCGGCGGCCAGGGCCTCCCGGCCGACGCCCGCCGCGTACCCCGCGGCGAGCAGCCTCAGTGCCATCTCCCAGGTCCGGGGCGACGGCCACGACCGGCCGCGGTTCTCGGCGTCGCCGGGGATGTGGTGGACCAGTCCGGGCCGGGCGGTGAGGAAGCCGGAGATCGCGCCCCGCGCCCGTGCCACCGCACCGGGCACCCGGCCCGCCTCGACGACGGGCACGGCCGCCTCCGGCCAGGTGCCGGCCATGCCGCGGGCGACCGTCCGGGGGTCGTGGGTCCATTCGAGGTGGACGAACCGGTTGGCGAGCGGCGGGCTGAGGTGCCAGCCGTCGGCCGCGCTGGAGGGCGGGTTGGCGGCGGCGACGATGCGTACCGCGTCCGGCAGTACCAGGCTGCCGACGCGGCGTTCGAGGACCACGCGCAGCAGGGCCGCCTGCACGGCCGGCGGCGCGGAGGACAGTTCGTCGAAGAAGAGCAGGCCCTGTCCGGCGCGGGCGAGGCGGACGGCCCAGTCCGGGGGTGCCATGGGCACGCCGGTGACGGCCGGGTCGTCACCGACGACGGGCAGTCCGGCGAAGTCGGAGGGCTCGTGGACGCTGGCGATGACGGTCTCCAGCGCCAGGCCCAGTCCGGCGGCGAGCTGTTCCAGGGCGGCCGACTTGCCGATGCCCGGTTCGCCCCAGAGCAGGACGGGCTGATTGGCCGTCACGGCCAGGGCGAGCGCCTCCAGCTGCGGGTTCGCGGCGGGTTCGGTACGGCGGGTACGGAGCCTGCGGTTGAGCTCGTCCGCGGCCGCGAGCGGGCCGGCGGACGCGGCGGGGGCGGCCGGGGCGGTGCGGTCGGCGCGCTCGGTGCGCTCACTGCGGTCGGCGCTCAAGAGACCGGGTCTTCCTCGTCGTCGGGGTCGTCGGAGTCGTCCGCTTCGTCGGCGCCATCATCGGAGTCGCCGTCGCCGTCGTCATCGCCGTCGCCGTCGCCGTCGTCATCGGAGTCGTCGTCGGCGTAGTACTGCTCCTGCTCGTCCATCCACTCGTCCCACCAGTCGGCGCCGACGTCCGGGTGCTCCGTCTGCACGCGCTCCCGGAGGAAGGCGAGGTCGGGGCGCTTGTAGCGGCGGACGAGCTGGGCGAGGGAGAGTTCGGACTCGTCGCTGACGTCGATCCGGGCCCCGGCGGCGAGCAGCGCCTCCACCAGTGCCTTCGAACCGAGGTCGTTGACCGCGGTGTACAGCGGGGTGCGGCCGCGCCGGTCGCGGGCCTCCAGGTCGGCTCCCGCGGCCAGCAGCCGGGGCAGGAGCGGCTCGTGGTCCAGGAGGTTCAGCACGTGCAGCAGGGAGCGCCCGCCGGCGTCCCGTACCCGGGGGTCGACACCGGCGTCCAGGAGTTCCAGCACGCCGGGGGTGTCTCCGTGCTGGGCGCGCAGGAACAGTTCCGCGCGCTGCGCCCGCAGCGCCTTGGGCAGGCGGCCCTTGCCGGACGTCCAGGTCTGTTCCACGGCGAAGCATCCGGCGACGGCGCCGCCGAAGGCGCGCAGGGCGCGTTCGCGCTGCTGTTCGTCGTCGCTGTGCGGCATGCGCAGCAGGCCGCCGGGCCGGAAGCCGACCTCGTGCCAGGTGCCGCGGCACCTGACCCGCACGGGTGCGGGGGCGGTCGGCGCGGGCGGGCCGCCCCGGTCCCGCGGGACCCGGAGGGCGGGGAAGAGCGCCTCGCGGACGAGCGGGTGGAGCCGGTCCGCGGTGAGGTCCCCGTCCCGCAGGAGATCGAGGTCGGGGAGCCTGCGCCAGAGGGCCTCGGCGAGGAACGGCAGGCCCTCGGCGTCCTCCCGGTCGACGGCGCGGACCAGCAGCCCGCCGCCGTCGGCGGTCTCCAGCTGGATGTACGTCCGCCAGTGCGCGGCGACGAGGAACCGGCTGCCGGCGCCCGCGGCCCGCTGGCGCCTGATCTCCGGTTCCAGACGGGTGTGGTTGAGCGCGATCGCGCCCAGCAGCCGCTCCGGGTCCGCCTGGTACCAGCCCGACTTCCGCGGAGCCGTCAGGTCCAGTTCGATGCCGGCCGCGGCGAAGGCGGCCGGGGAGCCGCCTTCGCGGCGGGTCAGCTCGGTCCATTCGGTGCGCGCCGCCGGGTCGTCGGCGCCGGGTTCTGCCGTCGGCAGGCCGTCGGGGCCGAGCACGGTGCCGTCGGCCCGGAAGAACGGCGACCGGTCCGGGCCGCCGCCGCACCGCTCCCGCAGTTCCGCGGTGTGCCGGGCGTCCCAGAGGTGGCGGGCGAGGCGCCAGTCGTCGGTCTCGGACCCGAAGACGCCCGCGGCCCGTTCGTCGTCGACCGTCCGGAACCGCAGCGCGATCCGCTGCGGTCCGTCGACCATGGGCGGGGTGGTGAGGTGCAGGTAGGGCGTGGTCCCGGAGCCCTCGCCGGTCGTCACCGGCCGGTAGCGGGCGAGAACGACGGTGCGGTCCGTGGCGAGCGTGGTCCGCCCGCCGAGGGTGCGCGGCAGGTGCCAGCGCAGCAGGTCGGGGGCGAGGTGGCCGAGGTCGTCCGCGAGGGCCTCGGCGATGTCGGCGCCGCACTCCTCGGCGACCTCGGCCAGGTCGAAACCGATGTCCACGTTGGCCGCCGCGCAGGCGCCGCGCCAGTCGCCGGCCAGCCGGCGTTCGGTGGCGCGCTCGATCATCCAGCGGGGCACCGCGTACCGGCGCACCCGGCGTCTGCCGGACGCCTCGTCCGGCGGGAGGCAGCGCAGTTCGCCCGGGGAGCTCACCGGTAGACACTTCCTATCGCGTGCAGGTCCGGATGGGCCGTGCCGTGCGGCCGCAGCCGCCGGGTGAAGGAGCGCTTCACCTTGCGGGGCAGGCCGGGGCCGAGGCCGACGTACTCCAGGGGCGAGCCGTCGGCCACCGCGGCCAGCAGGGTCTTGGCGCCCCGGCCGGTCAGGCCGGTGTGGCACAGCTCCAGCCGGCGCAGCGGGCTGCCCGGCAGGGCGGCGGCCAGCGCGTGGGCGCCTTCGTCGCCGGTGGTGTTGGCGGGGGCGCCGAGGCTGCGTTCGGACAGGGGGCGGCCCAGGTCGAGGACCTCGATGCCGGCCAGGGAACCGGCGAGGGCCCGGGCGCCGGCGGGGCCGATGCCGTTGCCGCCGAGGCCGAGGCGGACCGGCCGGCCGGGGTCGGCCGCGGCGGCGAGGATCGCGGCGCCCTCGTCGCCGAGGTGGTTGGCGGGGAGGTACAGCTCGCGCACGCCCGCGTCGCGGATCAGTGCCGCCAGCAGCGGGGCGGCCTCGGCGGTCAGGCCGTTGCCGCCGAGGAAGAGCCGTTCCACCGGGGCGGGCCGCCCGGTGAGGGCGTCGAGCAGGGCGCGCAGACCGTCGGTGGTCAGGCCGGTGTTGACCAGGTCGAGGGTGCGCAGCGCGGTGTTGCGGCGGAGCGTCGCGGCGAGCGCGCGGGCGCCCTCGTCGCCGACCGGGTTGCGCTTGAGCCACAGCGCCCGGACGGTGTCGTCGGTGGTGAGGGCGTCGGCGAGCGCGGCGACGCCCGCGGGGCCGATGCGGTTGCAGCCGAGGTAGAGCGTGCGCAGGCCGTGGCCGTCGGTGAGTGCGTCGGCGACGGTGCGGGCGCCCTCGTCGCCGATGGCGTTGGTGCCGAGCAGGACGTGCGCGGCGTGCGGGGAGGCAGCGGCGGCCGGCATCAGCCGGGCGGCGCCGGCCGCTCCCAGGCCCTGCTTGCACAGGTCGACCCGGCCGTCCGCGCGGACGGTGCCGAGCGGGAAGGTCTCGTCGCCCGCCGGCGGCCGCGCTGACCGCAGCCGGATCAGCAGCGGTTCCAGCGCGGCGGGGTCGCTGATCGGGATGTCCGGATGCTCGATCGCGGGGCAGCGTACGGGTGTCGGCTGCGTCATCACCACTCCACCGGTCCGTGGCCGGCGCCCGGGCCGCCGGGGGTGGCATCGCCCTCCGCCCGCCCAGGACGAACCGACGCCAGTCGACTTTCCTCCACGAATAGGCGGCAAGACCGGTCGGATTCGAACCGACGTCCTCCAGCTCGCTGCTTGGGCGCGACGACCTCTGCGCTACAGCCTTGCCGCGGTGATCATAGCGGGTTTCGGCCGTGTGTTCGGCACACATCGCACATCAGGCCACGAGGCTCGCGATATGGGCGGTGACCGTGTCGAGGATGCCGGTCCAGGCCGATTCGTCGCCCAGGACCAGGTAGTTGAGGGTCAGGCCGTCGGTGACGGCGGCGAGGTAGCGGGCCAGTACGGTGACGGGGACGCGGAGTCGGAGGTCGAGGCTGTCGCGCAGTCGCTCGATCAGTTCGGCGTAGGCGGTGCCGTACAGCTCGTGCTGGCGCCGGGCCAGGTGCTCGAACCCGGGCTCGCGCAGGGCGTACTGGGTCAGTTCGTAGGTGAGCATGTGCTCGTCGGGGTGCGCGCGGACGTGGTCCCAGTACGCCTCGAAGCCGGCCCGGACGGTCTCCTCCAGGGTGGCCCTGGGGCGCAGCGCGTCGCGCACCACGCTCACCGAGTGGTCGGTGAGCGTGGTGATGACGGACTCGATCAGGGCCTGCTTGGAGTCGAAGCAGTAGTGGAAGACGCTCAGCGAGACGCCCGCCTCGGCGGCGATGGCCCGGGTCGTCGCCTTGGCGACGCCGTCCCGGGTCATCGTCCTGATCGCCGCTTCCGTCAGCTGCCTGCGCCGCTCGGCCGACGGCATGCGTGCCATCCGTTGAACCTCCGCCTCAGGCGCTGTGGACCCCGACCTCGTACAGCGAGTATCCCCAGTCGGTGCCGCGGCCCAGACCGTGGACGCGGACGTAGCGGGCCGGGGTCCCGGTGAACCGGGCGGTGTCCAGGCCGCCGTCGCCGCTCGTGGTGGACCAGGCGGTCTGCCAGGTGGTGCCGTCGGTGGAGAGTTCGACGCGGTACGACTTGCCGTACGCGCGTTCCCAGGCGAGCGTCACCCGGGAGACCAGGTGGGTGGAGCCCAGGTCGACCTGCCACCACTGGTCGTCGCTCCAGTCGCTGGCCCAGCGGGTGGTGTCGTCGCCGTCGACGGCCCGGCCGGGCTGGTAGCTGGTGAACGGGTTGGACTCGGACGAACTGGCCGTCGCCGGCTGCCCCTTGGCGAGGTTCACCGAGGCCTGGTGCTGTTCGGTGGCGCCCCAGGTGTCCAGGTAGGACTCGGCGCCCCGGAACAGGTCGTCCACCACGTCCTGGCCGCCGACCTGGCGGATGTCCTCGATCCAGTCCGGGATCAGCCCGGCATGGGCCGCTCCGTCGGTGTTGATGTCGAAGGTGCGCTCGCCGGAGGTCTGCCGGTCGATGACGGAGCCGCCGTCGACGCTCCTGAAGGGGTACGTCACCTTGTTCGCGGCGTCCGCGCCGCGCGGGGCGGGGTGGTCGCCGATGCCGTTGAAGTCGGTGCCGTAGCCGTAGCCCACGTCGTACTTGTCGCGCAGCGCCTCGGTGCGGGCCGCTTCCGCGACGAACCCCTCGGAGCCGTGCATGTACTGGGCGACGAAGCCGCCGAGGGAGTAGACCCGCTCGGTCCAGTCGAGGTCCATCCAGCTGTGCGAGGAGAGCACGCCGGGGTAGGACTGGGACTCCAGGATGTCCAGTGCCTGGCCGACCGCCTTGACGCTCATGTGGTCGATCTCCAGCATCATCTTGCGCTTCATCATGCCGCGCACGGCGTACTCGCCGAGTGCGGTCAGACCGCGCTTGTTGCACTGGGCGTCCGAGTCGTACGAGGGGACGTCCACGCCCGCCGGCAGGTCGGACTCGGCCTCCGAGGAGGCGGTCCCGATGGGGTTGTCGTGCTGCGGGCCGGTGCACTTCTCGGTCTGCCAGAAGGTGCCGGTCGACAGGAACTGGCCGACGTTGATGGCGGTTCCGAGGCCGCCGGAGTCGAACCGGACGCCGCACAGGGCGTTGTCGAGCTTGTGGCACAGGAACATCGAGCGGACGCCGAGCGCGTAGAGCTCGTCGAGTCCCTTGTCGATGTCCGCCTTGCTGCACTGCGCGATGTCGAGGATCTGCTTGCACCCGAAGGGTTCGGAGGTCTCCACGCCGAGGATGACGGCGAGCTTGCCCTCCTCGATGACCTGCCGCGCCTGCGCGCTGTCGGTGACGACGCGGAACCAGCCCTTGCCGGTGCCGCCGTACATCTTGTCGATGTACGCCTGGAGGTCGTAGGTCAGCTTCGCCTGCAGCCGGATCGACGTCATCTCGTCGCAGCTGCGGTCCTTGAACGGGTAGACGGAGCAGATCACGCCGTTGGTGACGAGGTCGTTGACGAGTACGCGCTGCCCGCCGCGCCAGGCCCGCTCCACCCAGGCGTAGTAGTCGGCCTGGTGGGTCATCGAGTCGTACGCCGGCCAGTCGGCGAAGGTCGGCCAGCCGACCGGGTCGTGCTTGCCGTCGCCGCCGTGGGTGATGTAGTCGAAGATCGCGAGGGTGCCGTCGGGGTAGTGCTCGGGGCAGTCCTTGAGGGCGTCGGCGACACCGGCCTCGGAGAAGACCTTGCCGCAGATCAGCCGGCCGCCGAAGGCCTCGTTGCCGAAGAGGTGGTTGTGCGCGTCGACGAACCCCCGTACGTCTCCTGCCGAGTCGGTTCCGGTGAACGGCTCGCCGGTGACGTCGACCTCGACGTCCGGGGCGGGCCGGGAGGTGGGCAGCCACCAGCCGCCGGACGCCGCAGAGCTGGGCGTGGGCCCGAGGGCCATGGTGAGCACCAGGAGCAGCAACGACAGCATGGTGACGTTTCTGCGTCTGCGGTACGAGCGTCGGATCGGCGTCACGGGCCACGTCCTCTCGGTCGACGGTAGGGCGCGGTTGGCGAAACCTTGAGGTTGTCATGAACCGCGCAATACCTGGGGACGAGGATCGGGCCGCGCGCCTGCCGAGTCAAGTGTCCGGGACGCTTGACCTGATGACCCGGCGGCCGATCGCTCAGCGGCCCGACTCCCTTGCCCAGGCGCCGAGTACGGGCACGCACCGGTGGGCGAAGTGCTCGTAGTCGGCCGGGGTGTTGTAGACGTGGGCGGAGACCCGCAGGTAGCCGGTGCCGTCGAAGCTGGTGAAGGCGGCCTCGACGGCGAGTTCGCGGGCGACCCGGTCGCGCAGCGCGTCGGCCGCGATCCGGCTGCGCCCGAGGCCCTCGGGCAGCCGCACCAGGCGCATGCCGGGGACCGGCATCCCGACGTCGGCCCGGCTGTCCGCGCCGGTGAGCCGCTCGAAGGCGGCGCCGATGACGTGCGCGGCGTGGTCCGCCAGTTCGTCCATGTAGCGGCGGGCGGCGGACCAGCCCCAGGCCCGCTCGACGAAGGCGAGGGACGCCGGCGCGGCCAGGTAGGAGGTTGCGTCGAGGGTGCCCTGGTGGTCGAAGCGGTCGGGGTAGGGCTCCCCGGCGCCCCAGGAGTCGATCAGCGGATGCAGCCGCTCGCGCAGCGGCCCGCGGGCGACGAGCGCCGCGGTGCCGCGCGGGGCGCAGCCCCACTTGTGGAGGTTGCCGGTCCAGAAGTCGTACGTCGCGCCGGCCAGCGGCTCGGCGAGCAGCCCCGGGGCGTGCGCGCCGTCGACGAGCACCGGCACGCCCCGGCGGCGGGCCTCCGCGCCGATCCGCTCGACCGGCAGGCGGCGGGCGGTCGCCGAGGTGATCTGGTCGACCACGACGAGGTCGGTCGCCTCGCCGATCTCGGCGGCCACGGCCTCGTACGCCTCCCTCTCGTCGGCGCCGAGCGGCACCCGCGCCGTGCGCACCCGGCCGCCCCAGCGGCGGGCCAGCCGCTCGGCTCCCATGGTGACGGCCCCGTAGCCGTGGTCGGTGACGACGATCTCCCCGCCGCGGCGGCGTTCGAGCGCGCCGTAGACCACGCTGGCGCCCGCGCTGGCGTTCGGCACCAGGGCGAGGTCGGCCGCGTCGACGCGGAGGAAGGCGGCGAGTTCGGCCCGGGTGGCGGCGAGCCGGCCGGGCAGCCCGGGGAACCACACGACCGGGGCCCGCTCCATCTCGGCGCGCAGCTCCGCCTGCCGTTCCTGCGCCGCCAGCGGGACGGCGCCGAACGAGCCGTGGTTCAGGTGCCGCAGCGCCGGGTCCAGCGACCACGCCTCGGCGGCGGGCCTGCCGTCGGCCAGCAGAAGGGGGTGCGGCGCGACGGCCACGTCGGTCTCGCTCATGTCAGCAGGCCTCCGGGAGCACGGATGATCGACCGGCATACTGACACGCCGGCGGTCACCGGCCGGGGCCGGGCCGGCCCTGCCGCACGGCGGTGCGGTCAGTCCACCGGCCAGGTGTGCGCGGCCGCGTTGAGGTGCATGTAGTCCATGTAGGTGGTGGTCATCCGGCGCAGCGCCTCTTGGCGGTCGAGGCTGCCGGACCTCTCCAGGTGGTGGACCGTCTCCGCCTGCCACAGGGCGCCGTTGCGGGCGTCGACGCAGCGCCGCTCGATGATGCCCAGCATCGGCTCGCGCCAGGAGGCGTCCAGCCCGGCCAGTTCCAGGCCCCGGTGCGCCAGCGGCAGCAGGCGCCTCAGCACCAGTTCCGTGACCGGTACCTCACCCGCGCCGGGCCAGTACAGGCGGGCGTCGATGCCGTCGCGGGCGGCCGTGTGCAGGTTCTCCTCGGCGACCGCGAAGGACATCCGCGACCACACCGGGCGGTCCTCGTCCACCAGGGCGCGGGTGAGGCCGTAGTAGAGGGCCGCGTTGGCGATGATGTCGGCGACGGTGGGGCCGGCGGGCAGCACCCGGTTCTCGATGCGCAGGTGCGGGCCGCTGTCGGTGACGGCGTAGACGGGACGGTTCCAGCGGTAGATCGTGCCGTTGTGCAGGGTGAGTTCGCCCAGCTGCGGCACCCCGCCGGCGTCCAGGGTCCGCTGCGGGTCCTCGTCGTCGCACAGCGGCAGCAGCGCCGGGAAGTAGCGCACGTTCTCCTCGAACAGGTCGAAGACGCTGGTGATCCAGCGTTCCCCGAACCACACCCGCGGCCTTACCCCCTGGGCCTTGATCTCCTCGGGACGGGTGTCGGTGGCCTGCTCGAACAGGGGGATGCGGGTCTCGCGCCACAGCTCCCTGCCGAAGAGGAAGGGCGAGTTGGCGGCGAGGGCGGTCTGGACCCCCGCGATCGCCTGGGCCGCGTTCCAGTAGTCCGCGAACTCCCGCGGTTCGACCTGGAGATGGAACTGGGTGCTGGTGCAGGCGGCCTCGGGGGTGATCGCGTCGGCGTACATCGACAGGCGCTCCGGGCCCTCCAGGCCGATCCGCAGGTCCTCGCCGCGGGCCGCGAAGATCTGCTCGTTCAGCAGCCGGTAGCGCGGATCGCCGGACAGGGACGTCTCGCCCACGTCCGACTCCCCCAGCGTCGGCAGGATGCCGATCATGATGAGGTGGGCGCCCACGCTCGCGGCGCGTTCCTCGGCGTGGTTGAGCGCGTCCCGGATCGTCTGCTCCCAGGCGCCGGGGCCGCCGGAGGTCAGCTGCCGGGGCGGGATGTCGATCTCCAGGTTGAAGCGGCCCAGCTCGCTCGACCAGGCGGGGTCGGCGATCGCCCGCAGCACCTCGGTGTTGCGCATCGCCGGCCGCCCGTCGCCGTCCACCAGGTTCAGCTCGATCTCCATGCCGACCTGGGGGCGCTCGCTCTCGAAGCCCGAGCCGCGCAGCATCTGCGCCAGCACGTCGAGACAGGTGTGCATCTTCTCGCGGTAGCGCCGCCGGTCCTCCCGTGTGAACACCCGGGCCGGCACATCACGTCCCATCGGGCCCTCCCGGGTCCCCTCGGCGGATGCCTCCGGTCCCAGCGTCGCACCTCACCGGCGTCCCGGACACTCGGCGGCGGCCGGCGCCCGGACCGGATAAAGGACGTTCCACACGGCCCGGCCCCCGGCCCCCGGCCCGGGGCCCGCGGTACGGCGCCGCGGGCCCCGGGAGGCGACACCGGCGTGTGCGCGGGCAGGTCCGCGGGCGCGGGCGCCATGGTCGCGTACGGTGAGCAGGCCGAGCGGCAGTACACGATCGAGGAAAGGGGCCTCCCGCCTTGTCCGCCACATTCTCGGATGATCTGAAGCAGCTCATCGACAAGACGCCGGTCTTCGCGGTCGTGGCGACCGTCCAGCCCGACGGCAGCACCCAGCAGTCCGTCGTGTGGCTCAAGCGTGACGGCGAGGACCTGCTGTTCTCCACGACCGTCGGCCGCCGCAAGGAGCGCAACCTGCGCCGCGACCCGCGGGTGAGCATCATGATCAACCCGCCGAACGCGCCGTACACCTACGCGGAGGTCCGCGGCGCGGCCGAGCTGACCACCGAGGGCGGCGAGGAGCTGATCGACGAGCTGTCGCTCAAGTACACCGGCAAGGCGTACGCCGACTTCAACCCGGCCTCGCGGGACGACGCGCAGCGGGTCGTCGTCCGGGTGGTCCCCCGCAAGGTCGTGGGCGGCATCTGAGGCCGCGCGCACGGGCCGCGGCCGGCCGGTGACACCGGCGGCGTGGTGTTGAATGCGGCCTCATGAGCGAGAGCGGACGTGCGGCGAGCCGGACGGCGGTGCTGGTCTGCCAGGGGCGGGCGGCGGCGGACGGCACGCCCGCCGCCGGACGGTTCTCCGATCCGGTGGCGGTACGGCTGCTGCGCGCCGCGGAGCGGGTGCCCGTGGACGAGGTGCGCGCCGGTGCGGCGCCGGAGGGCAGGTCTGCGCGGGTCGCGTACGAGGGCGTGCGGGCGTGTGCCGAGGTGATGGCGGTGCGGTCGGTGGCGATCGACGAGGCGCTGCGGGCCCGTCCGGCCGGCCAGCTCGTGATCCTCGGTGCCGGTCTGGACACCCGTGCGTGGCGGCTGCCCGGTCTCGCGCGCACGGATGTGTGGGAGGTGGACCATCCGGCCTCCCAGCGGGACAAGCGCGACCGTCTCGCGCACGCCGCGCCGACGGCCGTCGCCCGCTCCGTACGGTTCACCCCCGTCGACTTCGCCGTCGACGAACTCGGCGCGGCGCTGGAGGCGGCCGGGCACGACGCGGCGGCGCCGACCGTCTGGCTGTGGGAGGGCGTCGTGCCGTACCTCACCCGCGACCAGGTGCGGACCACGGTGGCCGCCCTCGCGGCCCGGACCGCGCCGGGCGGCGCACTCGTCGTCAACTACCAGGCGCCGTCCGCGCGGGCGGCCGCGGGCCGGCACCTCGCACGCGTTCTCGGCGGTTCCATGACCTCGGGCGAGCCGTGGCGCTCGCTGTGGCGGCCGCGGCGGATGGCGGAGCTGCTGGCGGAGCACGGCCTGCGGGTGGTGTCCGACGACGACCTCCTCACCCTCGCGCACACCTGGGGCAGCCCGGCCTCACGCCGCTCGTCCCTCCGCTCGGGCCGCGTGGCCGTCGCCCTCGCCGAACCCCGGGGAGCCGAGCAGGCGGCCTAGCCGCACGTCGGTGTCGGCGTCCCGCGTCCCACGTCCTCCGGTCACCGTGGCCGCCGACCGGGTCCACGCGTCCGAGGCGGATCGGCTGGACCCTGCCGCCGGAGGCAACGGAGGCAGCCGAGTACGTGCCGGTACGCGTGGCGCCCGTCCCGTGACCGGCTGCCACGTCCGGTGCCCTGCCCGGCGGGGCGGAGCCGGGACGGCCGGGACGGCCCGGCCGACGACCTGACGTTCCCTCCGTCGTCCATCGGCGTCGGCGGGCGGACCCCCGGAGACGGCCGTCCGACCACCGCAACCGCTACCGCTACCGGCCGCACCGGGCCGGCCCGCCGCCTCCGACGACGCGCCCGGCGCTGCTCGTGGCCGTCAGGGGCCTTCCGCCGCGACGCCGAGTTCGGTGGCGGCGCGGACGGCGAACCAGACCTCGGTGAAGGCCGCGGTGGTGGACAGGTCGCGGCCGGTCACCTCGGCGAAGCGGCGCAGCCGGTAGGAGAGGGTGTTGGGGTGGATGTGCAGGGCCGCGGCGGCGTCCTCGGTGCGGCGGTCGCGTTCCATCCAGGTGCGGACGGAGACCAGCAGCTGTGAGCCGTGCGCCGCGTCGTAGCGCAGCGCCTCGCCGAGTACCTGCTCGACCAGCGCGGCCAGCAGCCGGCGGTCCTCGGGCAGCCAGCGGCCGGTGGCGTCGTCGCCGTAGTGGACGAGCGGCTTGCCCGCCTCCTCCGCGCGGCCCGCCGCCCACTCCGCCTCCTGGCGGGCGACCCGCGGCGGGTCGCCGACGGTGAAGGGGCGGCTCACCCCGCACACCGCGCCGGGCAGAGCGGCCATGGCCTCGGTGAAGCCGGGTTCGGCGAGGACCAGCCGGTCCTCGCCGCGGCGCAGGGTCAGGTGCGGATGGTCCAGGAGCGCGGCGTCCAGCAGGTCGTCCCGGGTACGGCGGACCACCGCGAGGACGACGGGCCGCCGGGCGTCGAGACCGTGATGGGCCAGCCGGCGCTGGGCGCCGGCCGGGTCGAGGGTGTCCTGGAGCATCTCGGCGAGGGTCTCCGCCCCCTCCCGGCGGAGCACCTCGCGCTCCTGGCGGACCATGGCGAGGCGCAGGGCGGCCACGGTGGCCAGGTGCTGGACGACGGCCAGTCCGGCCGGGCGGGCGCCGGTCTGCTCCAGGGCGACCAGGTAGCCGGCCGCGCCGCCCGGACCGAGGACGGGGAGCACGAAGCCGCCCGGCACGGTCGGCGGGGCGTCCGGGTCCGCGGGGAGCACCGAGAGGTCCTCGGGTGCCGCGACGCCGGGCAGCAGCGGGCGCCCCTGGGTGGTGCAGAGGAAGATCCGGTAGCCGCTGAGCTGCTCCAGGCGGTCGAAGAGCGCGGGGATGTCCAGGTTCTCCTCGGCCATCCAGCGCAGCGCGCCGAAGACCTGGAGCTGGGCGCCGAGCCGCTCGGCGGACTTCTCGCTGACGGCGGCGGCGACCTCCTGGGCGATGGTGACGAAGGGCACCGCGAGGGGCACCTCCAGCACCGGGAAGCCGCGTTCCTCGGCCGCGGCGAGGAAGGCCTGGCGCAGCGGCGGGGTCCGCAGCTGGGTGCTGAGCACCAGCGCCGCGACACCCGCGTCGTCGAGCCGCTCCAGGTAGCGCCGCTGGCCCTCGCCGCTGCGGGGCACGGCGAGGCCGACGGTCATGATGACCTCCGAGCCGTGCAGCCAGGGGGTGGGGTCCTCCAGCTCGCTGACGTGCGCCCAGGAGACCGTGCGGCCGAGGCCGCCGCCGCCCGCGAGCAGCCGCATCTGGAGCGCCGGGAAGGACAGCAGGTCACCGACGGTGAGGACGGAGCGGGCCGGACCCGAGGCATCGTTTTTGTGGTCGGACACAAGACAACTGTAGTTCTTCGTGTCGCCAACAATTGACCCCACCGGCCGCCGCTTCGCAGACTGAGTCATCCCCCGTTATCGGAATCTTCTCCTCCGGTCCGGGGTCCGTTCTCTCCCGGCGGTGCTCGTCCGGGCCAGACAGGAAGGTGCCCGATGACGACCGAGCCCCGTGGACCCGTGGATTCCTCCCGTGTCCCCCGCTACGCGGGACCGGCGACCTTCGCCCGGCTGCCGCGTCTGGACGAGGTGGAGCGCGCGGACATCGCCGTCGTGGGCGTGCCCTTCGACACCGGTGTCTCCTACCGGCCCGGTGCCCGGTTCGCCCCGTCCGCGGTGCGCGAGGCCTCGCGGCTGCTGCGCCCGTACCACCCGGGGCTGGACGTGTCGCCGTTCGCCGCGGCGCAGGTCGCCGACGGCGGCGACATCGCGGTGAACCCCTTCGACATCAACGAGGCGATCGAGACCGTCCAGGCCGAGGCCTCCCGGCTCCAGTCCGACGGCACGAAGCTGGTCACCATCGGCGGTGACCACACCATCGCGCTGCCGCTGCTGCGCGCGGTCGCCGAGCGGCACGGACCGGTCGCGGTGCTCCACTTCGACGCGCACCTCGACACCTGGGACACCTACTTCGGCGCCGAGTACACCCACGGCACCCCGTTCCGCCGCGCCGTCGAGGAGGGGATCGTCGACACCGAGGCGCTCAGCCACGTCGGCACCCGCGGGCCCCTGTACGGCAAGCGGGACCTGGAGGAGGACCGGCGTCTCGGCTTCGGCATCGTCACCTCCTCCGACGTGCTGCGCCGGGGCGTCGACGAGACGGTGGACGCGCTGCGGCAGCGCATCGGCGACCGGCCGCTGTACGTGTCCATCGACATCGACGTCCTCGACCCCGCACACGCCCCCGGCACCGGCACCCCGGAGGCCGGCGGCATGACGTCGCGCGAGCTGCTGGAGATCCTGCGCGGGCTCGCCGGGCTCAACCTGGTCGGCGGTGACATCGTCGAGGTGGCCCCCGCCTACGACCACGCCGACATCACCTCCGTCGCCGCGTCCCACGTGGCCTACGACCTGATCAGCCTGTTGACCCTGGACTCCGCCGGCCCCCGCGAGGAGCAGAGATGACCACCAGCACCCACGGCAAGCAGGACGCCCCGGCGCTGACCGAGATCGAGACGTACGGCGTCGAACGCATCCCGGACGCCGACCGCACCGCCCGGCCGCTGGACCTGTTCCGGGTCGCCTTCGGCGGCGCGAACACCTTCGCCACCTGTGTGCTCGGCGCCTTCCCGATCCTGTTCGGGCTCTCCTTCTGGCAGGGCCTGGCGGCGACCGGCCTCGGGCTCGCCGTCGGCGCGCTGATCCTCGCGCCGCTCGCCCTGTTCGGGCCGCTCAACGGCACCAGCAACTCGGTGTCCTCCTCGGCCCACCTGGGCGTGCACGGCCGGGTCGTCGGCTCCTTCCTGTCCCTGCTGACGGCGATCGCCTTCTTCTCCATCTCCGTGTGGTCCTCCGGCGACGCCCTGGTCGGCGGCGCGCACCGGATGTTCCACCTGCCGACGAACGACGGCGTGTACGCGCTCGCGTACGGGCTGTTCGCCGCGCTGGTGCTGACGGTGTGCATCTACGGCTTCCGGTTCATGCTCTTCGTGAACAAGATCGCGGTGGCCGCCGCCTCCCTGCTGTTCGTGCTCGGCCTGTTCGCGTTCGGCGGCGACTTCGACCCCGGCTACCAGGGCAGCTTCCACACGCTGAGCACGCCCGGCTTCTGGCCGGCGTTCATCGGCTCCGCGCTGATCGTGCTCTCCAACCCGGTCTCCTTCGGCGCCTTCCTCGGCGACTGGGCCCGCTACATCCCCGCCGACACCCCGCGCCGCCGGGTCATGGGCGCCGCCTTCCTCTCCCAGGTCGCGACGATCCTGCCGTTCTTCTTCGGTCTGGCGACCGCCTCGATCATCGCCGCGAAGGCGGGGGACTTCCTCGACCCGAACGCCCCGGACTACGTCGGCGGTCTGCTGGCCGTCTCGCCGTCCTGGTACTTCCTGCCCGTCTGTCTGCTCGCGCTGATCGGCGGCATGTCCACCGGCACCACCTCGCTGTACGGCACCGGCCTCGACTTCGCCAGCGTGTTCCCCCGGTTCAGCCGGGTGCAGGCCACGGTGTTCATCGGTGTCCTGTCGATCGGCTTCATCTTCGTCGGCCGGTTCGCCGCCAACCTGACCCAGTCCATCTCCACCTTCGCGACGCTGATCATCGTCTGCACCGCGCCGTGGATGGTCATCATGACCCTGGGCTTCCTCACCCGCCGCGGCTGGTACGACCCCGACTCGCTCCAGGTCTTCAACCGCCGTCAGCGGGGCGGACGCTACTGGTTCACGCACGGCTGGAACTGGCGCGGCATGGCCGCCTGGCTGGCCTCCGCGCTGCTCGCGGTGCAGTTCGTCAACCTGCCCGGTCAGTTCGTGGGCGCCCTGGGCGACCTCGCGGGCGGGGTGGACATCTCGCTGCCGGTGGGCCTCGGCCTGGCCGTGGTCAGCTACCTCGCGCTGCTGTGGTTCTTCCCCGAGCCCCGTGCCGTCTTCGGTCCCGAGGGCCCGCGGCTGGTGCGTGCCGTCGACACCCCGGTGCCGCCGATCACCGCCGCCGACGGCGCGATCGTCAGCGCCCCGGAACCCGCCGAGGTGTGAGCGGATGCGCCTGATCGACCTGTCTGTGCCCCTGCGTACCGGCATGCCGGTCTACCCCGGGGACCCGGAGGTGGAGATCCGGCCCGCGCTCACCGCCGCCGAGGACGGCGTCAACGTCCTCCATGTCCGGATGGGCTCGCAGTCCGGCACCCACGTGGACGCCCCCTCGCACATCGAGGACGGCCTGCCCACGCTGGACCAGCTGCCGCTGGACCGTTTCGACGGTCCAGCCCACGTCGTCGACGCCCGGGGCCTGCCGCCCCGGGCGGCCATCGGCGCGGAGCTGCTGGCCGGTGTGCCCGAGGGCCGGATCGTGCTGCTCGCCACCGGCTGGTCGGCCCACTGGGGCACCGACGCCTACCACGGTCACCCCCATCTCACGGAGGAGGCGGCCGCGCTGCTGGTCGCCCGGGGCGTGCGGACGGTCGGGATCGACGCGCTGAGCGTCGACCCCACCCCCGGCGAGACCCTGCCGGCCCACCGTGTCCTGTGCGGCGCCGGCGCCGTCATCGCCGAGAACCTCACCGGTCTCGCCGAGGTCCTCGACGCCCAGGACGCGGGTCACGACGTCCGTGTCAGCCTCTTCCCCCTTCACCTGCCCGGCGCGGACGGCGCACCCGTCCGCGCCGTGGCCCGGATCTCGGAGCCGCAGCCATGAACAACGACCACGACGCCGCCCTCGCCGCGGCCGACGCGCTGATCGCCGCCTTCGCCGAGGGCCGCACCGACGACTACTTCGACGCCTTCGCGGCCGACGCGACCTTCGTCTTCCACACCACCGACCGGCGGCTCGACTCCACCGAGGAGTACCGCTCCCTGTGGCGCACCTGGAGCGAGGAGGACGACTTCCGCGTCCTCGGCTGCGACTCGAAGGACCGCCGGGTCCAGCTCTTCGGCGACACCGCCGTCTTCACCCACTCGGTGACCACCCGCGTCTCCACCAGGGCCGGGGAGGAGACCGTACGGGAGCGCGAGACCATCGTCCTGCACCGCGCGCAGGACGGCACCTGGCTCGCCGTCCACGAGCACCTCTCGGCCGATCCGGCCGCCACGGCCGCCTGACCGGCCGGACGGCTCGACCTCAAGTCCGGTGGAGTTCCCGGGTCCGGTTCCGTCGAGGCCGGCGGGCCGGAAGGGAACGGACATGAGGACGCCGGTGCGGGGAAGGACGCCCGCCAGGGTGACGGCCGTGCCGGACACGCTGCGCGCGGACGGTTTCCACGCGGGGGCGTGAGCACGGACGACGAGGCGCGCAAGCTGCTGGAGTCCGGGGAGTCCGGCGTGCTGATCATCGGTGGCGGCGTGGGCCCCGGCTCCGCGCCGAGATCAAGGCGCTCGCGGCGGAGCACCGGGTGCGGCGCGTGATCGACGGCGCCCTGACCGCGCCGTTCGGCGTCTACGTAGGGCGTGAGTTCGAACCGCTGATCCGCGAGACCGCGGCCGCATCCTGACACACGAGGCGCCCTCACCGTGACGGGCGCCCGCGCGTACGGCGCGTACGGCGCGTCGAAACCGTGAGACCCGTCGGTCCGCCCTCGTGAGGGCGGGCCGACGGGTCTTGCCGCCCTACTGGGCCCGGCGCAGCCGCAGCGTCAGGATCTGGAACGGGCGCAGGGTCAGCCGCACCCGGCCGTCCTCGGTCCGCTCGCAGTGCGGGGCGTCCGCCTCGCGGGGCCGTTCCAGGAGGTCGGTCGCCTCGGCCGCCGCCATCGCGAAGGCCGGGGTGAGGGTCGCGCTCGCCCGTACTCCGCGCGCCTCGTACAGCCGTACCACCACGTCGCCGCTGCGGTCGTCGGCGAGCTTGACCGCTTCGACGACCACGGCCTCGTCGTCCACCGTGACCAGCGGGGTCACGGCCTCGCTGCCCGCAAGGGCGCGCTCGGGCAGGTTGAGGCGGTAGCCCTCGCGGCGGGCGTCGTCGAGTCCGGCGCCGACGACGAAGGCGTAGCGCAGCCGGTGCGTGCCCTGGTCCTGGTCCGGGTCGGGGAAGAGCGCGGCGCGCAGCAGGGAGAGGCGGACCGTGGTGGTCGTGCCCCCGTCCGCGCGGACGTCGCGGGTGACGTCGTGGCCGTACGTCGAGTCGTTGACCAGCGCGGCGCCCCAGTCGGGCTCGCCGACGTGCAGGAACCGGTGGGCGCAGACCTCGAACTTGGCGGCGTCCCAGCTGGTGTTGGTGTGGGTGGGCCGGTCGACGTGGCCGAAGGGGATCTCCGCGCTGGCGTGCGCGGCCCGGACGTCCAGCGGGAAGGCGGCCTTGAGGAGCTTCTCCCGCTCGTGCCAGTCGACCACCGTGTCCACCAGCAGCCGGCGCGAGCCCGCCGCGAGGGTCAGCGTCTGCTCGATGCGGGAGTCGCCGAACACGCGGACCACCCGGACCCCGCCGCCCGGTACGGCCGTCACCGACTCGGCGGCCGTGAGGTCGCGCACGTTGTTGCGGTAGAAGGAGTCGATGTCCCAGGCGTCCCACTGGTTGGGGAAGTCCTGGTGGAGCTGGAGCAGGTTGCCCCGGGTGCCGGGGACGAGGGCCTCGCGGCCGGCCGTGAGGTCGTAGGCGGAGGTGATCAGACCGTCCGCGTCGACGACGATGCGGACCAGCTCGTTCGCCAGGACGAAGCCGTCGGCCTCCGCCACGGCGGGGACGTTCTCCTCGTCCGCGTCGCGGACCGCCGCGCCGAGGGCCGGGACACCGGCGCGGGCCTGCGGGGCCGCGTTGAAGACGAGACGCTTGTCGCCCGAGCCGTCGCCGGCGAGCGCCCGCTGGGCGTCCTCGATGATCTGCTCCAGCTCCCGCGCCACCGCGGCGTAGGTCTCCTCGGCCTCCCGGTGCACCCACGCGATCGAGGTGCCGGGCAGGATGTCGTGGAACTGGTGGAGCAGAACGGTCTTCCAGATGCGGTCGAGGGCTTCGTACGGATACGGCCGGCCGTGCCGTACGGCCGCCGTCGTCGCCCACAACTCGGCCTCGCGCAGGAGGTGTTCGCTGCGCCGGTTGCCCTGCTTGGTGGCGAGCTGGCTGGTGAGGGTGCCGCGGTGGAACTCCAGGTACAGCTCCCCCGACCAGACGGGGGCGCCGCCCGCGTCCGCGTACTCGCGTTCCGCGCGGGCGAAGAAGTCCGCCGGGCCCTCGATCTCGACGCGGGCCGAGCCCTCCAGGTCGGCGAGGCGGTCCGCGCGGGCCAGCATCTCGCGGGTGGGACCGCCGCCGCCGTCGCCGTAGCCGAACGGGATGAGGGAGCTGTTGACGGCAGCCTTGTCCTGGAAGTTCCGGACGCTGTGGGCGACTTCGGCGCCGGACAGCTCGCCGTTGTAGGAGTCGACGGGCGGGAAGTGGCTGAAGATCCGGCTGCCGTCGATGCCCTCCCACCAGAAGGTGTGGTGCGGGAACTTGTTGGTGGTGTTCCAGGAGATCTTCTGGGTGAGGAACCAGCGCACGCCGGCCAGCTTCATCAGCTGCGGGAGCGCGGCGTTGTAGCCGAAGGTGTCCGGCAGCCACATCTCCTCGGTCTCGACGCCGAACTCCTCCAGGTAGAACCGCTTTCCGTGGACGAACTGGCGGACCAGCGCCTCTCCGCCGGAGATGTTGGTGTCGGGTTCGACCCAGAGGCTGCCGGTGGGCAGGAACTGCCCGGCCTTCGCCTTCTCCTGGGCGCGTGCGTACACCTCGGGACGGTGCTCCTTGAGCCAGGCGAGCTGCTGCGCCTGGGACATCACGAACTTGAACTCCGGGTGGTCGTCCATGAGCTGGGTGACGTTGGAGACCGTCCGGGCCACCTTGCGGACCGTCTCGCGCAGCGGCCACAGCCAGGCGGTGTCGATGTGCGCGTGGCCGACCGCGGAGATCCGGTGGGCGCTGGCGTTGGCGGGCGCGGCGAAGGCGGGGGCGAGCGCCTCGCGGGCGGCGACGGCCGTGCCGGAGACGTCCTGGAGGTCGACGGCGTCCAGGGCCTGCTCGACGGCGCGCAGGATCTGCCAGCGGCGCGGGGTGTCCGGTGACAGCTCGTGCATCAGCTCGCCGAGGACCTCCAGGTCCTGTACGAGTTCGTAGACGGGGCGGTCGACGACGGCGAGGTCGAGGCGGCGCAGCCGGTACAGCGGTTCGCCGGGGTCGGCCGCGGGGTCGCCGAGCCAGGGGGCGCGGCCGCCGACGGCGGTGGGGCCGAAGGAGAGTTCGCCGGGCGCGGTGTGCATCACCACGGGGTTGGCGGCGGCCTCGATGTAGGCGGTGAACTCCTCGCCTCCGGCGGCGGATTCGGCGACCGGCAGCCAGATGTTGCGCGGGTTGAGGGCCTTCACGGCGGTGCCGTCGGCGCGGTAGACGAGGCCCTCCGCGGAGAAGCCGGCGGAGTGGGTGGCGAAGCCGAGGTCGAGGACGGCCTCGACGGGCAGTCCGGCCCACTCGGCGGGCACGGTGCCGCTGACCCTGAACCAGCTGGTCGTCCAGGCCGGCCCCCAGCGGTCGCCGGTCCTGGCGGGCCGGTAGGGGGCGGCGATGCCCTCGGCGACGGGGACCGGTTCGCCGTGGACGTCCCAGACCTCGACCTGGAGGGGGACCGCCCGGGCGTGCACGGCGGGCCGGATGCGCTGGTTCAGCACCCGCTCCAGCCGCTGCTCGGTGACTTCGCGGTCGTTGTGCATGGGTTTCCTTCTTGGTGGGGGTGGGGGCGGTTCAGCCCTTGAGCGCGCCGCCGAGGGCGAAGCCGCCGCCGAGCTTGCGGGCGAGCAGCAGGTAGAGCATCACGACGGGCAGGGAGTAGATGATCGAGAACGCCGACAGCTGTCCGTACTGCGTCTGGTCGTGTGCGCTGAGGAACGTGAACACGCTGACGGAGGCGGGGAGTTTCTCCGGGGACAGCAGCAGGATGAAGGGGACGAAGAAGTTCCCCCACATGCCGATGAAGGTGAAGATGGTGACGACCACGACGCCGGGGCGCATCAGCGGGAGCACGACCCGCCACAGGACGGTCATGCTGCCGGCGCCGTCGATGCGGGCGGCCTCCTCCAGGACGAGCGGCACCCCGTCCATGAAGCTCTTCATCAGCCAGATCCCGAACGGCAGCGCGGACGCGGCCAGGAACAGGGTGGTGCCGGGCATCGAGTCGATGAGCTCGACCTGCACGAACATGCTGTAGACCGGGATCATCACGGCGGTGATGGGCAGTCCGGTGGAGAACAGGATGGTGTAGAGGAACGGGCGGCGCAGCCGGGACCGGTACCGGGAGAGCGGGTAGGCGGCGAGGATCGACACGACGACGGTGACGAGGGTGGCGAAGCCGCACAGCAGCAGGCTGTTGAGCATCGGCCGGTAGGTGGTGTCGACGTCGAGGACGGCGTCGAAGTTGTCCAGGGTCAGCGCGTCGGGGAGCCGGAGCCGGAAGCTGTTGAGGTTGCTGACGGAGGCGATCAGCATCCAGACCAGGGGCAGGACGTAGACCAGCGAGACGGCGAGCAGCAGGACGTTGACGAGTGTCCCGCCGAGCCGGGGGCGGCGGCGCGGGGCGGTCCGGGGTGCGGCCGCGGCCGGGGTGCCCGCGGTCTTGGCGGTGGTGGCGACGGCCATCAGTCGTCCTCCAGTTTGAGCAGCCGGATGTACACGGCGGAGAACAGGGCGCCGACCACCAGCAGCACCAGCGCGATCGCGGTGCCGTACCCGATGAGGCTGTTCTGGAAGGCCTGCTGGTACATGAAGACGGGCAGGGTCTGGCTCTTGTTGCCGGGGCCGCCCCGGGTCATGGTGTAGACGAGCCCGAAGACCGACAGGGTCTGGAGCGTGATCAGCATCAGGTTGGTGAGGATCGAGCGCCGGATGACCGGCAGGGTGACCCGGAAGAACCGCTGCCAGGGTCCGGCGCCGTCCATCTCGGCGGCCTCCATGAGTTCCTGGGGCACGTCGTTGAGGGCGGCGGAGAACACCATCATGGAGAAGGCGGTGCCGCGCCACACGTTGGCGAGGCAGACCGCCAGGATCGGCATGGTGTACAGCCAGTTCTGCTGCGGCAGGTGCAGGGCCGACAGGACCGAGTTGAGCGAGCCCTGGTTGTAGAAGAAGGCGTACATCAGGTAGCCGGCGACGACTTCGGGCAGCACCCAGGCGGCGATGACCACCCCGGTGACGATCGAGCGGACCGGCTTGGCGGCCTTCTCCATGAGCACGGCGAGGGCGAGGCCCAGCGTGTTCTGGCCGACGACGGCGGAGCCGACCACGAACACCAGGGTCAGCCATACGGCGTTGAGGAAGTCGGCGTCGTGGAAGGCGCGGGTGAAGTTGGCGAAGCCGGTGAAGTGGGTGCCGGCGGCGCCGGTGAGCTGCATGTCGGTGAACGCGTAGTACACGCAGTACCCGATCGGCCCGGCCAGGAACACGGCCAGCAGCACGATGGAGGGCAGCAGCGGCAGCCCGCGCAGCAGGCTCTGGGCGGCGGGGGGCACCCCCCGGGACCGGCGCTTGCCGTCGGTCCCGGAAGGTGCGGTGGTCAGGGTGCTCACGAGGTGCCCTTGACCGTCTTGTCGTCGCCGACAGCCGACTTGACATCGTTGTCGAACGTAGATGCCGCCTTGTCGACGGACGCCTGCCCGGTGGTCACCGACTCCATCGCCTTCTGGATGGCGGTCGAGACCTGGTTGTAGGCGGGCAGGCCCGGCCGGTAGTGGGTGTCGGCGACCAGCTCGGTGAAGAACTTGTTGGTCGACACGGCGTCCAGGTAGGTGGAGTCGCTCGCGACGTCGGTGCGGGTGGCGATGGTCGCGTTGAGCGCGTTCCACTTGGCGGAGTTGGTCTTGGTCTGGATGGACTCCAGGAACTTCCAGGCCAGGTCGGCGTTGCCCGCCTTGGCCGGGATGGACCAGGCCCAGCCGCCGGACATGCTGGTCTTGCCGGGCTCCTGGCCGTTCTGGGTCGGCATGGCCGCCGTGCCCATCACGGACTCCCAGTCCTTCCACGGCTTGGCGCTGGAGGAGCCCCAGTTGTTGGGCATCCAGGAGCCGTCGATGTCCATGGCGAGCTTGCCGGAGGGGATCAGCTCGGTGCCGACGGTGGTGCCGAAGTTGGCGCCGAGGGCGTCCGAGACGGACGGGCCGAGCTTCTCGCTGTAGACGGTGTGGACGAAGTCGAGCGCGTCCTTGAAGCCCTGGCTGCCGACGACCCACTTCTTCTTGCTCGCGTCGTAGAGGGACTTGTCGCCGGCCGAGGTGCCGTACAGGAGCATCTCGAAGCCCTGCATGGAGGAGGCCTCGCCGCCGGCGGTGCCGGTGTAGAGGTTGAGCGGGGTGACGCCGGGCAGCTTCGCCTTGATCTTGCGGGCGGCGCTCAGCACGTCGGCCCAGGTCTTGGGCTGCCAGGGCACGGAGATGCCGGCCTTCGCGAAGAGCTGCTTGTTGTACCAGATGCCGCGGGTGTCGGTGTTGTCGGGGACGCCGTAGACCTTGTTGTCGGAGGCGCCGGTGACCGCGGTCTTGGCGGCGGACGCGTACTGGGACCAGTCGGACCACTTGGCGGTGTAGGCGTTCAGCGGCTTGAGGTAGCCGCCGGCTATGTCGGAGTTGATGAGGGCGGTGTCCTCGTAGACGAGGTCGGGGGCGGTCGAGGGCGACCGCATCATGAGCTGGATCTTCGTGTAGTAGTCGTTCTCGGAGGCGGTGACCGGGACCAGCTGGACCTTGGTGCCGGGGTTGGCCTTGGTGAACTGCTTCACCATCGAGGCGAGGTAGGTCGCCTGGAGCTTGCTGGTGCTGTCCAGGTTCTGCCAGTACACGACCTTGATCGACTTGCTCGAACTCCCCGAGGAGCCGGAGCCGCAGCCGGTGGCGGCGAGAGCGGTGGCGGCGGTGATGGCCGCGGCGGTGATGAGTTTGGAACGCACGAAGTCCCTCCGGGAACGCGAAACCTAGGGAAGCCGCGATGGATGCGGGTCGCGACGCCTACCACCGGGAGGGCGTCCCCTGAGCGCCACCCCGCGCGACCCGACCATCTTTTGGCCAGGTTCTGTGGGCGGTAGCTAAATCCAATGGATGGATGAAGTCAATGCTTCCGGCGTGTAAAGTCCACGGCAGATGAAGGGTTACCGGGGGTGGAAGGCGGTCTGAACCAGCTGGATTTCGGCTGCTGACAGCCATTTCTCACCTGGGGAGGACGGACTTCCGGCCACTGCTCAACACCTCGGACGTGGCCCCCGTCACAGCATTGGTGCGGCGCCGGACCGGCGCCCCGAGGACAGCGGAGGCGGCACGGTGACGATGCACGGCGGGACGAACCTGCCCCGGGTCGGCGGCTACAACCAGGCCGTCGTGCTGGACGCCATCCGGACCAGGGGCCCGGTCAGCCGGGTCGAACTGGCCGCGCTCACCGGGCTGACCAACCAGACGGTCTCCAACGTCGTGCGCAAACTGCTCGACGCGGGGCTGGTCACCGAGACCGGACAGGCGCCCTCCAGCGGCGGCAAGAGACGCACCCTGCTCTCCCCGCGCGCCGACGGCGCCTACGCGCTCGGCGTCCACCTCGACCCCGACTCCGCGGTGATCGTCGTGGTGAACCTGGCCGGCGAGGTGATCGCGGGCCGCCGGCACCGGCTGCCCAGCCCCGAGGACCCGGAGCAGGTCGTCGACCGTGTCTCCCGCGCGGCCCTGCGGCTGCTCGCCCGGTCCGAGGTCGACCCGGACCGGCTGCTGGGCCTCGGCATCGCCGCGCCGGGACCGCTCGACGGAGCCCAGGGCGCCGTGGTGTCGCCGCCGAACCTGCCGGGCTGGGGCAGGGTGCCCCTGGTCAAGATGTTCGAGGAGGCCACCCGGCTGCCCGTCGCCCTCGACAACGACGCCACGGCCGCCGCGATAGGCGAACGCTGGATCGGCGGCGAGGCCCGCGCGGGCAGCTTCCTGTTCGTCTACCTCGGCACCGGGATCGGCGCCGGGATCGTCCTCAACAACACGGTCCTGCACGGGGACTCGGGGAACGCCGGGGAGTTCGCCCACATGCCGGTCGAACCCGGCGACCGGGTCTGCCCCTGCGGCGGCACCGACTGTCTCGGCCCCTACTGCTCCCCCGCCGCGATCATCGACGACCTGCTGGGACGGTACGGCCCCGGGGCCGCCGGCCGCATCGGCCTCACCGGCACGCCCGACGCCCTCCACGACGACTGGAAGGCGCTGCGCCGCGCCGCCCGCGCCGACGACCCGGACGCGACCGACGTCGTACGCCGTGCCGCCCGGCGGATCGGCCAGGCCGCCCGGGGCGCGGCCAGCCTGCTCGACGTCGACCGGATCGTCCTCGGCGGCGAGGCCCTGCGCGGCATCGAACCCATCCTGTGCTCGGAGATCGAGACCGCCGTGAACCGCACCGCGGTGGCCCGCGCCCTGCGCCGGATCACCGTCGAACAGAGCGTCATCGGCGACACGGTGGGCGCGGTGGGCGCCGCGTCCCTGATCCTGCACGGCAACTACGCGCCGGGGTGGCGGATGCTGACGGATCCGGCGGGCTGAACGCGCGCCGGGCGCCCGCCGGCCGCCGATGCCCGGGGCATCCGGCCCGGCACGCGCCGTCCGGTCCCGCCGCCGGGGACGTCACTCCCCCGGGACGGGTCCGCCGAGCGCTCCCCAGGACACCAGTGCCCGCGCGTCGCTCGCGGTCGCGCGCTCGAAGGTCCGGTCGTAGCGGCCCCTGCCCATGCTGCGGACCAGCCTCCGCTCGCACTCGTCGCGCAGCGACGCGAGTTCCGGCGTCCCCCGCTGCGGGTGGCCGACCGTCTCCCAGAAGCCGGCCGCCGCGCCGAACGCGTAGGCGGCGGCGGGTTCGTCGCCCGTGTCGGCGAGCGCGATGGCGAGGAGATCCATGACCATGGCGATCCCGAAGGCGTCCCCGATGTGCCGCTTCGCGTCGAGGGCGGCCCGCGCGTGCCCCACGGCGTCCTCGGGCTGCCCTTCGAGGAAGGCGACGAGGGCGAGCTGGTGCTCGGCGTAGGAGCGGGTCCAGTGCTCGCCGGAGGCGGCGCAGATGTCGCGGAGTTCGAGCGCCTCCTGCCGGGCACCGTCCAGGCGGCCGGATCCGGTGAGCCCGAAGACATGGACCAGCCGGCACAGCGCCCCGGACGCCGTCAGCCGCCGCGGGGAGCCGGCGTCGGAGCCGGTGTCCAGCCTCTCGACGCCGCTCGCCGCCGCCAGGGGGCGTCCCTCCAGCAGGTGCAACAGTCCCTCCAGATAGGCGACCCGGCCCAGTCCCTCGTCGTCGGAGGTGTCCGTGACCGCGCGCCGGCACGCTGCCGCCGTGCGGTGCGCCGCCTGCTGCTCGCCCTGAAGGGTCAGGGTCAGCCCGAGGCTCCACAGCCCCCGCACCAGGGTCTCGCGGCGCACCGCGGCGGCCTGTGCGGTGGCCTTCTCCAGGTACTGGCGGGCCTCGTACAGATAGCCGGAGCAGACCCAGAAGAAGGTGACGTTGCCGATCAGGTCGAGGGCGGCGGCCGGGTCGGTGGCCAGGAGGTGATCGGCCGCCAGCCGGATGTCGGCGTGCAGGGACCCGATCCGCCGGTACCAGCCGCGCTGGGCCGGGCCGAACCACTCCTGATGGGCCTGCCGGGTCAGGTCGAGCACGTACGCGGCGTGCCGGTCGGCCAGTTCCCGCTCGGCACCGAGTTCGGTGAGCCACATCCGGCCGTACTCCCGGACGGCGTCCAGCATCCGGTAGGTGCCGTCCTTGCTGACGACGACGGACTTGTCGCACAGCGAGTCGAGGGTCGGCCCGACGCCGTCCGGCGCGAGCGGGCCGCCGCCGGCGAGCCGGCGGGCCGTCACGCCGTCGAAGGAGGCGGGCAGGAAGGACAGCCGTGCCCACAGCAGCCGTTCCAGCGGGGTGCACAGTTCGTGGCTCCAGCCGATGGTGGTGCGCAGGGCCGCGTGCCGTGGCGGCCAGCTGCGCGCCGGGGCCGGCGGCAGGTCCACCACCGCGTACGGGCCCGCGCACAGCCGGGCCAGCGGCATGACCCGTAACTGGGCGGCGGCCAGTTCCAGCGCCAGCGGCAGCCGCTCCAGCTGGTCGCACAGGCTCGCGGCCATCCGCTGGTCGGCCTCGTCCCCCAGCGGGCTGCCCGCGTCCGCGGCGCGGTCGGCGAACAGCGCGACGGCCTCCCGCACGGAGGCGAGCGGCTCGATCCCGACGACCGTCTCGGCGCGCACGCGCAGCGGCTCCCGGCTGGTGGCCAGGATCCTCAGGTTCGGGCAGGCCGTCAGCAGGTCGCCGACCAGGTTGCGGCACTCGGCGGACAGGTGCTCGCACGAGTCGAGGACCAGCAGGGTGCCGCGCTCGCCGACCCATGCGCAGATCGCGTCGACGGGCATGCGCGGCGTGTGGTCCGACAGACCCAGCGCGTCCGCGACGGTGGCGGCCAGGAGCTGCCCGTTGCTCAGGGGGGACAGGTCCGCCCAGGCGACGCCCGCCTCGGCCGGCTCCCCCGCGGACACGATCCGCCGCGCGAGCCGGGTCTTGCCCACCCCGCCCGCGCCGCTGAGGGTGACCAGCCGGCTCTCGCGCATCGCCGCGCCGATCAGGCCGAGCTCCTCGGCCCGGCCGATGAAAGAGGTTTCCTCGTCCCACGACATCCACACCATGCCCCTCATCCTGGTGCGCGAGCCGGCCGGCGATGGGCAGATGACGCATTGCCAGGTGGCGCGCGGCCCGGGCGCCTACTCTGGGAAGAGCGCCCCCGCGCGCTTTCGACCGGGCCGTTCACCTGTCCCATCCGTGTTCGGGCCGGTACGGCGCGCCTGTCACCCACTCGTGCGAAGAGCGCTCCCTTTCCCCCTGGCCCCGCATGCCCGACCGGGCATCCGGGCAGCAATCCGGCATTTCGGCGCGGTGTCCGGCCAGCGAGGGAGCATGCACATGAGCGATGTCGTCTTCACCGCCGATTTCACTTCCGAACGCCAGTGGGTGGCGGGGCGGTCCTGGGCCTATCCCGGCGGCGGCCCCACCAACCCCGGTGACAACAAACTGGACTACCTCACCGCGGACCCCTCCTACTCCCGCACCGGCACGTTCCGCGCGACACGCAGGACGGACGGCTGGTGGAACGCCGGGCTGCTCACCACGGAGGGCAGCGCCGAGGGTTTCGCGGTCCGCACCGGCGACCAGCTCCGGGCCACCGTCCGGCTGCCGACCGGGACCGGCGCCTGGCCCGCGATCTGGACCTGGCGGGACGGCGGCAACGAGGTCGACGTCTTCGAGTACCACCCCGACAACCCCGACCTGCTGGAACTCACCAACCACGTGCGCCAGGCGAACACGTACCTGCGCAACCCGGCGGTGCGTCCGGGCGGGACCGTCGACCTGGGCGTGACGTTCGGGCGGCGCAGCGTCGACTGGACGCTGAACGGCACCCAGGTCTTCGCCGACGGGCGGGGCGTCGGAAGCGGCTGGTACGCCTATCTGATCGTCAACCTGTCGGTCTGCGCGGGCCGTTACCATCCGCGACCCGACCCCACGACCAGCGAGCTCTCCTTCCGGGTGGAGAACCTGGTGGTGCGGCGCCCCACGGTGCCGCACGCGGCGGAGCCCCTGGACGACGAGTCCGTGGAGGAGGCCGGGGAGGAGGCCGGCTCGTACTGAGCGGCGGCCGTCCGGGACGTCACAGGACGCCGGGCGGCGGGCTCATGGCCCAGCGGATGGTGCGGGTGAGCAGGTGCCCGGCCGGACGTACGGTGATGTCCTCGACGAGCCCGAGGCGCGGCAGCCGCAGCAGGGTCCGGGCCCAGGAGGGCAGCAGCGTCACGGCGTTGGCGGCGAGGACGCCGTACAGGGGCCGGACGGGCAGCGGCAACGGGGGTTCCAGGAGCAGGAAGCGGGCCGCCGACCGGGCCTCGGGCGTGGCCGCGAGTTCGGGCCGGTAGCCGGCCAGCCGCGCGGACAGGGCGGCGCGGTCGCGCGGCGGGTCCTCGGCCCCGAGCGCCTCGGCCACCCGCGCGGTGTCGGCGACGTAGGCGTCGTACCCGGCCCGGTCCAGCGGCGCGCGGCCGTAGCGCTCGTGGGCGCGCAGGAAGCACTCCGTCTCGGCCGCGTGCACCCAGCCGAGCAGACGCGGGTCGGCGGCGTGGTACGGCTCGCCACGCGCCGTCGTGCCGCGCACCCGGGCGTGGACGGACCGCACCCGGGCCACGGCCGCCTCGGCGTCGTCCGCCACGCCGTAGGTGGTCACGGCCAGGAAGGCGCTGGTGCGCTGGAGCCGTCCCCAGGGGTCCCCGCGGTATCCGGAGTGCGCGGCGACGGCGGCCATGGCGAGGGGGTGCAGGGACTGAAGGAGCAGCGCGCTCAGCCCGCCGACGAACATGGCGGCGTCGCCGTGGACGACGCGGATGGGGCTCCCTGGCGGGAACCAGCGCGGGCCGGGAGTCCCGTGGATGCGGGCGCGCACGGCCGGTCCGTCGGGGCCCGCCACCCGGCTGAAGAGCAGCGCGCCCAGGGACGCGCGGACGTCTGGGACCACGGCGGGCCACCCTTCCTCGGCTCCCGCATGGTGGCACCGGGCGGCGGGTGTGTCACCCCGGTGCCGGGCTTGTGAACGGGATGTGCGGGCAGACGGGATGCACGCCTACGAGAGGAGACGGACCATGCTCGGTCCCATAGCGGCGGTGCTGTTCTTCATCGCCTTCCTGGTCAACGCGGCGGACATCGCCACCAATGACGTGTTCACCTCCACGAACCTGATGCTGCTGGGACTGACCGCCCTCGCTCTGCACGTGGCGGGCATCGGCGCGGGCTGGCGGTACCGCGGCCGGCGCTGAGCCGGACCTCACCCGCAGCCGAGGCGGCCCGCGTCCGCCTTGGCGGTGAGGACGCGGTGCACGGCGGCGGTGACCTTGGCGCGGAAGGCGGTGTCCGTGGTCATCCGGGACTGCACCGCCTGCGCCATCGCCGGCACGGTCGACGGCTTGACGGTGAGGATCATGTCACCGCCCGCCTCGACGAAGCCCACCGCCCGCTGTGCCGGGGTGTACGCGCGCACCGCGACCGCCTGGCCGATGTCGTCGGAGATGACGACTCCCTTGAACCCGAGCTTGCTGCGCAGCAGCGAGTCGATGACGGCCGGGGAGAACACGGCCAGGTGCGACGGGTCGATCTTGGTGTACTTCGCCGAGGAGACCATCACGAACGGCGAGCCGGCCGCGATCCCGCTGCGGAAGGGTTCGAGGCTCGCGCTGGAGGCGGTGGTGACCGAGTCGACGACGTTCGCCGTGGTGTCGGTGTTCCCCGTGACCTGCCCGAGGCCGGGGAAGTGCTTGAGGGTGGTCATGACCCCGGCCGCCCGGAACCCGGCGGCGAAGGCCCCGCTGTGCGAGGTCACCACGGCGGGGGTGTGCCCGTACTCGCGGTGGTAGCGGCCGATCGGGGCGTTGGCCGTGCCGAGGCTCGCGGGCACCACGTCGGCGACCGGCGCGAGGTTGAGGTCGAGGCCCGCCGCCTTGAGCTGCTGGGCCCAGGTGGTGGCCCGGCCGCGCAGGGTGGCCGTGCTCCAGGTGCCCTGGGTCAGCGCCTCGGGGATGGCCGAGAAGCCGGGGCCGTTGAGGACCTGGACCTGTCCGCCCTCCTGGTCGGTGGAGACGAGCATCCCGACCTTCCGCCCGGCGACCGTGTCCGCCTGCGCGCGGATGCCGTCGACAATCTTCTTCGTGGCCGCGGTCCCGGCGGAGCCGCGCCCGGTGAGCATGACCGACCCCACGTGGTACGTCCGCAGGGTGCGCAGGTCCGCCGCGCTGGGGGCGGAGGCGGCCACACCGCCCATGAAGAGCTGGCCGACCCGCTGGGCCGCGGTCATCCCGGCGTAGACCTTGTCGACGCAGGTGGCGGTCGGGGTGGCCGCGGTCGCGCTGGCGGCCGTGGTCGCGGCCGGTGTCCGCGAGGTGGCGGAGTCCGCCGTGGCCGGTGTGCCGGGCACGCGGTGGGCGGCGCTCTCGCCGCTGGCCGAGACGGTGCACGCGCCGGTGGCGAGCAGGGTGACGGCGAGAGCGACGGCGGTGCGCCGGGCGGCGGAGCGGCCGTCCGCGCGCCGCCGGACAGGTGTACCCATGGTGCGCTCCTGGCTCCTGAGGGTGCAGGACACGGCGCCGGCCGGCCGGGCCGCGGTCCGGGACCGCGCACGCCTCTCACTGCCGCCGCGCTCCCACACGCTACGCCGAACGGGTGCCGAGTGCGCGCTGTGGGCGCGGCGGGTCAGCCGGACCGGGTCGGCGGGACCGGCCCTCGGGACCGGTCCTCGGGACCGGCCTTCGTGAACGGCAGGACCAGGCGGGAGGGGTGGGCGGCGTCGCGGTAGATCTTGTGGGTGACGGGGCGGCCCACGGGCAGGTGGAAGGCGTCCGGCGGGAGCAGCGCGTTGTGCGCGTCGGCCAGGGGTTCGTCGTTGGAGAGCTCCGCGACCAGGCGGTGGCCCTGCCGGAGGGTGGCCGCGAAGGGGTACAGGCGCAGCACGTACTCCTCGATCCTGCCGGGTTCCACCGGTACGGCACGGGTGTGGGGGTGGTACGGGTTGCCCTCGGTGGTGCGCTCCTCGTCCAGTTCGCGGTGGGAGGCCTTGAGGTAGCCGGTGGTGATCAGCCGGCGGGTGCCGCCGGGGGCCTCGTCCCACAGGCGCAGGATGAAGTTGGTGTCGTCCTGGTCGATCTCGGCGAACAGGTGGGCGGCGCCGGTGCCGATCAGTTCGGCGGGCCGACGCCGTGGTAGGCGTCGACGGCGAGTTCGACGCCGTCGCGCATCGGGACCCGCAGTCGCGGCCGGCACGGTCCTGGTCGCCGTGGGCAGCGCCGTGGCCGCGCTGGCGCCCACCGTCCAGGTGCTGTGGATCGGCGCCGCGCTCAACGGACTGGGCGCGGGCGCCATGTTCCCGGGGTCGCTGACCGCGGTCACCGCCGTCACCAGCGGCCCCCGGCAGCGGGCGCACGCGGTGGCGGTCTGGAGCGGGTTCCTGTCCGCGGGCGCCGCGGTCTCCCCGCTGCTCGGCGGCATGTTCGCGAGGATCGGCTCGTGGCGCGGTTCCTTCTGGGTACTGGTCGGGCTCGCGCTGGTCAGCATGGTGCTCACCCTGGTCCTGGCCACGGAGTCCACGGCGCCCGAGGGCCGCCGGTTCGACGTACCCGGCCAGATCACCTTCGCCCTCGGCCTCGTCCTGGTGCTGTACGGCGCCGTCGAGGGCCGGAGTCGGGGTGGACGACCCCGCTCGTCCTGGCCGCGTTCGCCGTCGGCGCCTGTCTCCTCGCCGGGTTCGTCGTGGTGGAGCTGCGGGCCGAGTCCCCGATCCTGGACCTCACGCTGTTCCGCAACCGGGCGTTCGCCGTGGTGTCCGTCGTCGCGGTGATCGGCATGCTGGCCTTCCTCGGCGCCTGCTTCGCGACCAGCATGTGGCTGGGCCCCGTTCAGCACCAGGACCCGATGCGGGTGGCGGTGCCGTTCCTGCTGCTCCAGGGTCCGGCCTTCGTGCTCATCCCGGCCGTCTCGCGCCTCCTGCACCGGGTCGCCCCGGCCACGCTGCTGACCTGCGGACTCGCTCTCATCGCGGTCGGCTGCCTGCTGTGCACCCGGCTGGACGTCACCGACCCGGGGCTCGGCGCGTTCGCGGTGCCCGCGCTGCTCATCGGCATCGGGTTCGCCCTGACCGTCAGCCCCGTCACGGCCGTGGCGCTGAACAGCGTGCCCCTGAAGCTGGCGGGCATGGCCAGCGCCACCACCAACATGCTGCGCGACCTCGGCTTCGCCCTCGGCCCGGTCGTGGTCAGCGCCGTCGCCCTGAGCCGGGCGGGGTCGGCGTTCACGGCGCACCTGTCCGGCGCGGGGCTGCCGGCCGGCCAGTCGGCGGCGGCGCGGGCTGTGGCCGAGGCCGGCGGCCCGATCGCCGTCAACGGCCTGCCGTCCGGCGCCGCCGGGTCCGCCGCGCACGGGCTGGCCCTCGACGCCCTGGGCAGCGGCTTCGGCACCGCGTTCCTGGTCTGCGGGATCGCGGCCGCGGTCGCGGCGGCCCTGGCCGCCTTCGGCATGACCGGAACCCGCCCGCACGGCGCCGCCGCGCACGAGCCGGCCGCACCGCGGCTCACCGGCACCACCGACGACAGCCCGGAGCCGGCACCCGCCGCGTGACGGGTCCCGGAGACGGCCGCGGCCCTCACGGACAGCGGTGACCGCGTCCCCGGTCGGGGCCCGGCCACCCGGTGCGGCGAACGGCACCGCGGTCACGGGCGACGCCCCCGCTCCCCCGGGACCATGCGCCCCTCCCCCGGGACCACCCGCCGACACCCCCGCACGGCCGGCTTCGCGCCGTCGCCCTCCGGACCGGCCAGCGGGACCCTCGCTAGGCGTCGGGCAGGGACGCCGCCAGGTGTTCCCACGCCGTGTGGACGTCCTCGCCGACGATGCCGAACTGGGTGACGGCGGCGACGCAGTTGCCGTCCTCGTCGTCGAGTTCGAGGGTCGAGGTCGGGCCGTGGGCCGCGGTGGAGCGGACCAGGTGGCAGGACCGGACGCCGGCCAGGTCGATCTCCACCGAGCTCTGCGCGACCGCCGCGAACACCCGGCCGCCGACGGTGCGGTCGGTGACGTGCACCCGGCCGCCGCAGGCCTGGAGGGCGGCCGGGGCGAACACCGCGACGCCGACCGGCAGGCCGACCGAGCAGACGTGGTCGAGGACCGCGGGCACCACGTCGGGGTCGATCGGCCGGTGCTCGCCGCGGTACCGGTCGAACGCCCCGCGCCGGGCCCGGCCGCCGTCCGTGAGGATCGCGTCGAACTGGGCGAGCTGGTCGCCGTTCTCCCACGCGGGTACCCCGGGCGCCGGGGCCTGCCGGGCGGCCGGCGCGCCCGCGTCGACCGTGCCGGCGAGGCCGGCCAGCAGCCGGTCCCCCTCGGAGAGCAGCCGGCCCTGGTGCACGGTCCGGCCCGCCGGATCCAGCAGGCGTACGGCGACCGAGCCGGTGCCCTCGTCGCGGGCGACCAGCGCCGAGGCGACACCGTCGGCGTCCAGGCGCAGCGCGATGGCGCCCGGGCGGACGGCGAACGCCTCGCCGCGCAGGCTCGGCACCGCGTAGCTGCCGGCCTGGTCGATCCGGGCGACCGGGCCTCCGGTGACCGCCTGGACGTACTGGAAGAGGGTCAGGCAGCGCGCCAGCTCCGGCATCCGCGCGTCGATCAGCCGTGCGCTGCGCCCGCGCCGGCCGCAGCAGCCCTCGAACGCGCAGCCATCGTGATGGGTCATCCTCAGTACACGTCCCGTACGTAGCGCTTGGCCCGGCGCAGCTCCGCCAGGTACTCGGCGGCGTCGTCGTCCCCGCGTCCGCGCTGTCCGGCGACGACGTCCAGCAGGGCGGCCTCGACGTCCTTGGCCATCCGGGAGGCGTCGCCGCAGACGTAGACATGGGCGCCGTCCTCCAGCCAGCCGTACAGCTCGCGCGCCCGCTCCCGCATCCGCGTCTGGACGTACACCTTCTCGCTCTGGTCGCGGGAGAACGCGAGGTCCAGTTCGGTGAGCACGCCGCGGTCCCGGAAGGCGGTCAGCTCGTCCTCGTAGACGAAGTCCGTGGCGCGGTGCCGGTCGCCGAAGAACAGCCAGTTGCGTCCGGTGGCGCCGCGCGCGGCGCGCTCGTGCAGGAAGCCGCGGAACGGCGCGATGCCCGTACCGGGGCCGATCATCACCATCGGGGCGCCGTCGTCCGCCGGGACGCCGAAGGAGGCGTTCGGCTGCGGGTAGATGCCCACGGCGGTGCCCTCGCCGGCACGGTCGGCGAGGTACGTCGACGCGACGCCCCCGTGACGGCGCCCGCCGGTGCCGTACCGGACGGACGCGACGGTGAGGTGGACGCGGCCCGGGTGGGCGAGCGGGCTCGACGAGACGGAGTACTGCCGTGCCTGCAACGGCCGCAGCAGCGGCAGCAGTTCGGCAAGTCCCGGGGCGGCGGACCCGGCGTCCCCGAGCAGGTCGAGCAGGTCACGGCCCCGGAGCCAGGAGTCGAGCTCGAAGCGGTCGCCGTGCGCGAGGACCGAGGCCAGTTCGCTCTCCGGCGCCCGCCCGGCGAGGTCGGCGACCAGTTCCCTGGACGGGATGCGGATCTCCCGTCCGGTGCGCAGCACTTCGGCGAGCGGAACCCCGTCGACGTCCTCCTCGCCGCTCGCCCGCAGCCGCGCCAGGAGCGCGCCGACGACGGCGTCGTCGTTCACCGGTACGACGGCGAGCGCGTCGCCGGCCTCGTAGGTGATGCCGCTGTCGCCGAGGTCGAACTCGTAGTGGCGGACCTCCTTGGCGCTGCCCGGCGCCGACAGCAGCCGGTTCACCGCGAGGCGGGAGCGGTACGGGGTGCGCCGGTTCCACCGGGAGCGGGCCGGCCGGGGGGCCGTCGTGGCGGCCGTCGTGCCGGACCGCTCCCCCGGCGCGGCTCCGGTCTCGGCGCCGAGGCGGTCCAGGACGGCGGCCGTCCAGCGCGCCGCGGGGTCCTCGAAGTCGACGTCGCAGTCGACGCGTTCGTGCAGCCGGACCGCCCCGAGCTGCTCCAGGCGGGTGTCGATGAGCTTGGCGGCCCGGCAGAAGTCGTCGTAGCCCCGGTCGCCGAGCCCGAGAACCGCGTACCGCACGCCCTCCAGGCGGGGTGCCGCGTCGGCCTGGAGCGCCTCCCAGAACAGCCCCGCGTTGTCGGGGAGTTCGCCCTCGCCGTAGGTGGAGACGACGACGAGGACGTGGGACATGGCGGCGAGCCGCTCGGGTGTGACGGCGTCGAGCTCGGTGGCGGTCGCGCCGAGGCCGCGGGCGCGGGCGCCTGCGACGAGTTCGCCCGCGAGGTACTCGGCGTTGCCGGTCTGGGTGCCGAAGAGGATCTCGACGGTCGCCCCGGGCGGGTCGCCGGCCGCCGCGTCCCGGCGGCCGGCGGCCGCGATGCCGGCGATGAACCCGGCGAGCCAGGACTCCTGTTGGGCGGAGAACGGGGCGTCGGCGGGGATGAGGGATCCGGTCGGGGGCATGAGGGTCACGCGGTCACCGCCTCGGTCGGGGCCTGCGGGGTGCGGCGGCCCGCGATGTCGGCGAGCGCCGCGGTGGCGAGCAGCTCGTCGAACCGGGCGGCGCGCACACGGCCGGCGTTCCTGGTGTTCTGGTGGACGATCCAGCCGTAGGTGCCGGGCGCGTCCACGCTGAGGTTGTTGCGCTGTGCGAGGGCGCGCTTGTAGTCGTCGAGGCGCTTGACGGCGATGAGCGTGGCCAGTTCGCCGTCGTCGAACCGCTCCAGGGTGCCGCGCAGGTACTTCACCACCCGCTGTTTGACGAAGAAGTCCTCGGTGAGCACGAGGTTGCGGACGGCCGCGGCGACCCTGGGGTCGTCCGGGCCGCTCGCGCCGGGCACCCGCCGGAGGGCGAGGTCCTGTGCGACGCCGAGCACGGTGTACGACGACAGCAGGGAGAACATGTCGTCGCCGCCCTGGTCGCCGAAGGCCGGGGCGCGTCCGTCGAGCACGGTGCGCCCCTCGCGGTAGTCGACCTTGAACGCGCGCAGCTTGTCCGTGGCGATGGAGGTGGCCAGTTCGTCGAGGAGTTCGGTCCGGGTGGCCGCGGCGAGGATCTCCCCGGCGTCCTGGTAGAGCAGCAGGGCGCGGGGCATCCCGCAGTACACGTGGCGCCGTTCGGACTCCCAGTCCGCCAGCAGCCGGGCCGCGCGCGGGGATCCGGTCGCCTCGTGGTGCCAGGTCAAAAGGGAGCGTACGGCCTCCTCGTGGAAGGCGCCGTGCCCGGTGTCGGTGACCGGGAACACCAGGAGCGAGTCGGCGCTGACCCGGCCGGGCAGCTCGCCCGTCGGGTCGTACTGGTACAGGAACCCGCCGCTCATGCCGTTGCCCAGGCCCTTGCCGAAGCCGCCGAGGTTGAGCACGGTGCCGCCGGTCATGTACTCGCAGCCGAAGTCGCCGATGCCCTCGACCACGGCGGTGGCGCCGGAGTTGCGGACGGCGAACCGGTCACCGGCCTCGCCCTGCACGAAGGTCCGGCCGCCGGTCGCGCCGAACAGCGCGAAGTTGCCGACGAGCACGTTGCCACCGTGCTCGGCGCTGCCGCCGCCGGGGGCGCGGACGACGATCCGGCCGCCGCTCTGGCTCTTGCCGACGCCGTCGTTGGCGGTGCCGGTGTGTTCGAGGGTGATGCCGTCGTTGCAGAAGACGCCGTAGGACTGGCCGGCGGAGCCGGTGGTGCGCACCCGTACGGCGTCGTCGACGAGACGGCGGCGGCCGCGGTCGTCGGTCGTGACGGCGGGCACGCCCGTGAGGTCGTCCGGCCCGTGGTTGAGGAGGCGCTCCACGTCGATGCCGAGCTGTCCGCCGACCGACTTGTCGCTGTTGCCGAGGCGGACGCCGGTGACCAGGACGGACGGCTCGCGGCGGTCGAGGAGCGCGGCCCGGACCCGTTCGATCAGGGCGTCGTCGGTGGTGAAGTCCTTCTCCAGGTATCGCGGGTCCGCCACCGTCTTCTCGGGCACGCGGGCGAGCAGACGGCGGACGTCGAGGCGGCCGACGCTCGCCGGGTGGTCCAGGAGCTGGAGCAGGTCGGTGCGGCCCCGGGCCTCGCGCAGGGAGCGCAGGCCGAGGCGGGCGAGGATGTGGCGGACGTCGTGGGCGATGTTGAGGAGGTACTGGGCGAGGGCGCGGGGGTCGCCCTCGAAGGCCTCGGCGTTGGTGGTGAGTCCGGCGGGGCACTTCACGTTGCAGTTCTTCGCCATGACGCAGCCGAGCATCATGAGCGCGGTGGTGCCGAACTCGAAGCTGTCGCCGCCGAGCAGCGCGGAGGTGACGACGTCGCCGCCGGTCTGGTGCGCGCCGGAGCAGCGCAGGACGACCTTCTGGCGCAGGCCGTTGGCGAGGAGGGCCTGGTGCACCTCGGCGACGCCGATCTCCGCCGACCGGCCCGCGTACTTGAGGCTGGTGACGGCCGCGGCGCCGGTGCCGCCGGTGTTCCCGGCGACGTTGATGACGTCGGCGCCGGCCTTGGCGACGCCGACCGCGATGGTGCCGATGCCCTCCGAGGACACCAGCTTCACGACCACGCGCACCCGGGCGGCCTTGCAGTCGTGGATGAGCTGGGCGAGGTCCTCGATGGAGTAGGTGTCGTGGTGCGGCGGCGGTGAGATCAGCTCGATGCCCGGGGTGCCGCCGCGCGCCGCCGCGATGTCGACGGTGACCTTCGGGGCGGGCAGCTGGCCGCCCTCGCCCGGCTTGGCGCCCTGGCCGATCTTGATCTCCAGCTCCTGGAGCATGGGGTCGGCGAGGTAGCCCGCCCAGATGCCGAACCGGCCGGACGCGAACTGCTTGATCCGGGAGCCGCGGATGGTGCCGTACCGGGAGTGGTGCTCGCCGCCCTCGCCGCTGTTGGACAGGGCGCCGACCATGTTGGTGCCGTGCGCGACGGCCTCGTGCGCGGTCGCGACCAGCGCGCCGTGGCTCATCGCGCCGGAGGCCAGCGCGCGGGTGATCAGGTGCGCGGGCTGCACCTCATCGAGGGGGACGCTGTCGGGGGCGCCGTCGAGGAGGGCCAGGAGGCGGGCGGCGGTGCCGGTGGCCAGGACGAGGACGCCGTCGGGGCCCGCTTCGAGGGTCTCGACCTCGCCGGGGTGGGCGAGGGCGAGGCCGTCGGCGAGGGCGGCGTGGCGGGCGGCGGGATCGGGGCCCGGCGCGGTGAGGCGCAGGCGGACGGCGCCGTCGGCGGCGGCGGTCGCGGCCACCCCGCGGACGGTGACGCTCGCGTTGCCGGTGGTGGAGAACCGGCCGAGCTCGCGGGCGAACTCCGCGGGGGTGCGCAGTGCGCTCACGTCGGCGGGCAGCGCGAGCACGTCGCGGAGCGCGGCGGGGCGGCGCGAGCGCTCCTCGTGCGTGGTCCGCAGGAAGGCGCGGTACCCGGGGGTGATCCGGAACGCGTCGATCTCGGCGTCGCCGAGCGCGTCGTAGCCCGTGTCGCGGTAGGCGGCGTCGGTGATGCCGAAGGCGTCGTCGAGCTGGCCGAGGGTGAGCAGCCGCAGCGCGTCCGGGTCGTCCTCGTGGCCGAACTCGGGTCGTTCCTCGGTCATGTCGCCGAAGCCGCGCACGGCGGTGACGCCGAACGAGTGCCCGGCGCCGTCCGACCGCTCCTTGAACAGGCCGAGCAGCGGGATCTGCTGCTCGGTGGTGACCGTGCGGGCCCGCTCGTGCCAGTCCGTCGCGGCCTGCGCGATGCGGGCGAAGCCGACGCCGCCGACCGGGGCCGCCATGTGCGGGAAGATCCGGGCGAACACGTCGTCGCGGGTGTCGAGGTAGTTCGGTTCGAAGAACTCGCCGCCGATGTAGCTCTCGGCGGTGCACAGGCCGACCCGGCCCATGGTCTTGGCGAGGGCCTTCTCGGCGGCCTTGCGGAAGCGGGCCAGTGCCCGGTCGGTGTCGGTCGTCTCGCCCGCGGGCGCCGGTGCGCTCGGGTACTTCTCCTCGGCGCGCAGCCGGGCGCTGAGGCTGTAGACGGCCGAGGCGCCGAAGCCCAGCGCGGTCGCCACGTGGTGCGAGGAGGCCAGCTGGCCGCTCTCCGCGACGAGCGAGACGCGCAGCCGCAGTCCGGTCTCGATGAGGCGCTGGTTGACGGCGGCGACGGCGAGGATCACCGGCAGCGGGGCGCGGGCGGAGGAGACGGCCCGGTCGGTGAGGAGCGCGATGCCGCCGTGCTCGCCGGCGAACCGCTCGACGTCGTCGCAGAGCCGCCCGAGCGCGCCGCGCAGGGCGTCGGCGTTGGCCTTCTCGTCGCCGGGGACCGGTTCGTAGAGCATGGCGAAGCGTTCCAGCGGCACGATCCGCTGGTCGCGCAGCCGGACCATGTCGAGGTGGCCGAGCACGGGCGAGGAGACCACGAGCCGGCGGCCGTCGGTGTTGCCGGTGCCCTCGGGCCTGGGGCCGAGCGCGACGCGCATGCTCATGCCGTCGGCCTCGCGGATGCTGTCCAGCGGCGGGTTGGTGACCTGGGCGAAGCGCTGCGAGAAGTACTTGGCCATGCCGCCCTCGGTGTCGCTGAGCGCGTTGATGGCGTTGCCGTAGCCCATCGCCGAGATCCGCTCGGACCCGCTGGCGAGCATGGGGTCGAGCATGAACCGGAAGCTCTCCTGGTTCAGCGAGTAGGCCACGTAGCGGCCGGCGAGGGTGAGGTCGCCGTCGTAGCCGAGGGTGGTCGTGGTGCGCCGGTAGCCGGGGGCGGGCAGGTCGTCGAGGTGGACCCGGGCCGCGCCGAGGAGTTCGGAGTACGGACGGCGGGCGGCGAGGGCGTCCAGGATCTCGCGGGTGCGCATCCGGCGGCCGGTGCGGTGGTCGACGACGAGCATGCCGCCGGCCTCGATCCGGCCCCGGTGCACGACCTCGTCGTCGGAGAAGGCGACCTGGCCCGCCTCCGAGGCGACCATGAGGTACTCGGCGGTCTCGACGGTGCGCAGGGGGCGCAGGCCGAGCCGGTCCAGCCGGGCGCCGACGACGTCGCCGTCGCTGAAGACGACCGCGGCCGGGCCGTCGTTCTTCTCCTCGTACAGGGAGAAGTACTCCAGCATGTCGCGGACGGCGGCGGGCAGGGTGCGGTCGTTCTCCCAGGCGGGCGGCATCAGGGAGACGACGGCCTCGACGAGGTCCAGGCCGTCGTCGAAGACCCGGCTCTGCAGGGTCTGGTCGAGGCGGCTGGAGTCGGACTGGCCCGGCGGGCGGACGATGCTGCGGGTGCGGGCGCGGGCGAGCGCCTCGTCGGAGAGGCGGTTCTTGCGGTCGGTGTTGAGTTCGCCGTTGTGCGCCATGAGCCGGAACGGCTGGGCCATGGTCGGGTGCGGTTCGGTGTTGGTGGAGAACCGGGTGTGGAAGTACAGGGTCCGGACCGAGTGCCGGGGGTCGCCGAGGTCGCGGAAGTAGCCGATGACCTCGAGGGAGTTGAGGCGTCCCTTGAGCACCTGGGTCCGTGCGCTCAGGGACAGGGGGTACAGGCCGGCGTGGGTGTCGTCGGCGTAGGCGACGGCCTCGACCGCGAGCAGGGCGCGGTGGGCGGCCGCGTCGACGTCGGCGCGCGACCAGGTGTCTGGGGCGCGGAACACCCACTGGACGATGGGCAGTTGATACCGCTCGGCGGCGGGGCGGGCCGCGCCGTGGTCCACGGGGACGTCCCGTACGGCCACGGTCTCGAAGCCCTGCTCGGCGATGCTGCGGCCGACGAGGCGCACGGCGTCGGCACGGCGGGCGGTGTCGGTGGGGACGAAGCAGTTGGCGACGCCGAAGTGCCCGGCGCGCAGCGGCAGGCCGGTGATCGCGCGGAAGAACTCCACCGACAGGTCGACGCTCACGCCCGCGCCGTCGCCGACGCCCTCGGCGGCCGCGCCGCCGCGGTGCGGGATGGCGCGCAGCGCCTCGTCTCCCTTGCGGATGACGTCATGACCGGGCGTCCCGTCGAGGCGGGTGATGAAGCCGACGCCGCAGTCGCTGTGTTCACGGGCGGGGTCGTGGAGACCGAAGGCGGAATGGTTCAAGTGCGGTCCTGTGAGCGGGTTCCGACGGCGGACGGCCAGGCTGCGTCGGTGAAGCGCTCGCCGCGGGCGGGCCGGTGAGACGGCCGGGCCCCGAGTGGTGCGATTGAGTACGGTAAGGCTTACCTAACTTAACCGCAAGTATGCTCCCTGCGCGTATCCGCCCGGGCCGTGACCGAACTACCCAAGCTGATATGAATAGATCACCGCAGGCCGACCCACGCCCGGAGACGTTCATGAGGAGTCCCGACCCGACGGACCCGCCCGCCGTCGGCGGCTATCCGCTGCTGGCCCGGCTCGGGGCCGGCGGCATGGGGCAGGTCTTCCTCTCCCGCACGGCCTCCGGCCGGCCGCTCGCGCTGAAGACGGTACGCGGCGAGTTCGGCCAGGACCCCGGCTTCGAGGAGCGGTTCGCCCGCGAGATCGCCAGCAGCGACCAGGTCCGCTCCCCGTGGACGGTCGCGGTCGTCGACTACAGCGCGCCGGGACAGCGGCCGCAGTGGCTGGCCACGGAGTACGTCCCGGCACCGACCCTGGCCGACTGGGTGGCGCGGCACGGCCCGCTGCCCGGGAGCGCCGTCCGTGCGCTGGCGGCGGAACTCGCCGAGGGGCTCGGGGCCGTGCACCGGGCGGGGCTGGCGCACCGGGACGTGAAGCCGTCCAACGTGCTGCTCGCCCGCCGCCGTCCGCTGCTCATCGACTTCGGCATCGCCCGCGCCGCCGACGACACCCGGCACACCCGCACGGGCGGGGTCATCGGCTCCCCCGGGTACATGGCACCCGAACAGGTCACCGGCGGGGCCGCGGCGGAGCCCGGCGACATCTTCTCTCTCGCCGCGGTCCTGGTGTACGCGGCCACCGGACAGGGGCCCTTCCTGCGCCGCGGGGAGGAACCCTCCGCCGCCCAGCTGCTCTACCGGATCGCGCACGAGGAGCCCGTGCTCGACGACGTACCGGGCCCGCTCGCGGCGGTGCTGGCGGCCTGCCTGGACAAGTCGCCCGGGTCCCGGCCCACCGCGCGGGAGTTGCTGGAGCGGCTCGGGTCCGACTCCGGCTCCGGCTTCGCGGACTGGGCCGCCGCGCTCGTCCCCGGCCTGGCGCAGGACCTCGCGGCGCGGGAGACCGAGCTGCGCGGATGGCTCGACGCGCCGGGGTCCGCCACGACCGCCGGGACCGCCGAGCCAGTCGGTGCGGCGCCGGACACCGCCTCGCCAGTCACCTCCGGGCCAGTCGGCGCCGCGCCGGACACCGCCTCGCCGGTCACCGTCGTGGCGCCGCCGGTTCCGGCCGAGGCGACGGGGTTCGGACCGCCGCCGCACCTCCCGCCGCCGCACCTCCCGCCGCCGTACCTCCCGCCGTCCGCCGTGCCGCCGCACGCCGTCCCGGCCTGGAGTGGCACGGGGGCGGGGAGCGGCACGGGGGCCGGGCCCGTGGGCGCCCCGCCTTCGCCGGCCGCCGCGCGGGGGCCGGGGCGGTCCCGGGCCGCGGTCGTGGCCGCGGCGGTGCTGGCGGTCGCGGCGGCCGTCGCCGTGGCGGTGTGGGCGGACGGGGACGGAGACGGCGGCGACCGGGCAGCGGACCGCACCTCCGCGCCGTCGACCCCCGCCTCGTCCACGACGACGGCGGTGGACGCGCTGCCCGCCTCCTGGGTCGGCACCTGGAAGGGCACCGGCCCCGGCAGCACCGCGGGCGACGGCGTGTTCAACGCCCGTACGACGGGCGTGTCCGTGACCGTCGTCCTGCACGCGGCGGCACAAGGACAGATCGTCGGCCGGCAGATCAGCCGGGTCACCGAGGCGGACAGCGGCGCCGACATCGGGTGCACCGAGACGCTGCGGCTGGCGGAGGCGCACGGGACGTCGATGGTCTTCCAGGCCGCCACCAGCACCCCCACGGACCCTTCGGCGGGCGTGGTGTGCAGTGCGGGCAACGTCTACACGCTGACCAGGTCCGGGGCCGACGCCCTGACCCTCGGCGACGAGGGCAGCCAGACGGCGGGGTCGCCCTCGCGGCTCGACCGCGTCGGCTGAGGGGCGGCACGCCCGCGCGTTCACAGCAGCAGGCGCTGTTCCTTGGCCACCGCCACGGCGCCCGCGCGGGTGTCCACGCCGAGCTTGTCGTAGATGCGGCGCAGGTGGGTCTTGACCGTGGCCTCGCTGATGTACAGGGCGCGGGCGATCTCCCGGTTGCCGATACCGCGGGCGAGCTGGGCCAGGATCTCGCGCTCGCGGCCGGTGAGGGTGGGGCGGGGGCTGCGCAGACCGGCCATGACCCGGCCGGCCACCGGCGCGGACAGGACGGTCCGGCCCTCGGCGGCGGCCTGGATCGCCGCGAACAGCTCGTCGGGGCGTTCCGCCTTGAGCAGGTATCCGGTGGCGCCGGCCTCGATCGCGCGGGTGATGTCGGCGTCGGTGTCGTAGGTGGTCAGGACCAGCACACGGGGTGCGGCGGCGGGGCCGGCGGTGAGGCGGCGGGTGGTCTCGACGCCGTCGATGCCGTCCCCCAGTTGCAGGTCCATCAGCACCACGTCCGGGGTGAGCCTGGCCGCCAGGGCGAGCGCCTCCTCACCGGTGCCGGCCTCGCCGACGACCCGGATGTCCGGGGTGCTCTCCAGGAGCGCGAGCAGTCCGGCGCGTACGACGGCGTGGTCGTCGCAGACCAGGATGCGGACGGCGGCTCGGTCGGGGGTGGTCACGGGGCCTCCAGGGGGACGGCGGCGGACACGACGGTGCCCTCGCCGGGGGTGGACTCGACGGTCAGGGTGCCGCCGAGCGCGCGCAGCCGGGCCCGCATGGCGGGCAGTCCGTACCCGCGCGTGCCGTCGGGGGCCGCGGTCCGCGCCGCGGGGTCGAACCCGGTGCGGTCGTCGAACCCGGTGCCGTCGTCGAACCCGGTGCGGTCGTCGAATCCGGTGCCGTCGTCGAATCCGGTGCCGTCGTCGGAGACGTCGAGGACGACCTGGTCGTCGAGGAGGGTGAGGGTCAGCGCCGCGCTCCGCGCGCCGGCGTGCTCGCGGACGTTGGCCAGGGCGCCCTGGGCGATGCGCAGCAGGGCGCCCTGGACGCGGTCCGGGAGGCGGCCGAGCCGGCCGTCGGCGTCGACGTGGACGCGTACCGCGAGCCGGGGTCCGGACTCCCGTTCGGCCAGGGTGCGCAGCGCCTCGCCGAGGCCGCCGTGGGCGAGGTCGGCCGGGGCGAGGTCGTGGACGAAGCGCCGGGCCTCGGTGAGGTTGTGCTCCGCGACCGAGGCGGCGGTGCGGACATGGGCCCGCGCCTTGTCCGGCTCCGCGTCCCAGACCCGGTCCGCCGCCTGGAGGAGCATCCGCTGGCTGGACAGGCCCTGGGCGAGGGTGTCGTGGATCTCCATGGCCAGCCGCTGGCGTTCGGCCAGGGTGCCCGCACGGCGTTCCGAGGCGGCCAGGTCGCGCCGGGTGCGGATCAGGTCGGCGATGAGCGCGCGCTGGCGCGCGGTGTGCCGTTCGCCCTGTAGGAAGACGGCGGTGGCGAGGGCCGCGACGGCGGGCGGCGCGAGGAGCAGGTTCGGGTCGAAGCGGCCGGCCAGCCGCAGTTGCGCGGCCACGACGAACGCCGTCAGGACGGCCACCAGCGCGAGCGCGGCGCGCGCGGGCAGGGTGCGCAGGCCGGTGTACAGGAGTGGTACGGCGCACCAGGCGAAGCTCGGTGCCAGGACGACCAGCACCATCCACACGGCCACGACCAGCGCGAGCCAGGCCGCGCGGCGGCGGCCCCCGGCGCGTCCGCTCCCGGGTCCCAGGAGGTGCAGCACCGCGAGCACGACGCTCAGCGCGATGATCCACGGGGTGCGGGGTTCGCCGGGGTGGCGCAGCAGGAACCGGGCGAGCGCGCCGCCGAGCAGCAGGAAGAACGCGGTGTGCATCACCGCGCCGAGCCACCGGCCGTCCCCGGCGTCCGTCCCGTCCGGCACGTCACGCATCCGCCGCCCGCCTCCTCTCCGCTTCGCTCTGTTCTGCTCTGTTCTGTTCTGTTCTGCTCTGTCCCGCTCCCGGCGCGCTGGCCCGGTCCCACGGAACGCCGCTGAACTGGGCAGACACACTCCATTGTGACCACGGCCGGCGGCCTGGCCCGTCAACCGATCGGATGACCCGGGCATCGTCCGACGCGCTCGCCTCAAGCAGCCGTAGCGCCGACCGTCCGGGCCCTCGGGCGGCCCGAGGGTGGAGAGCAGACGAAGCGGGACGGCAGCAGGCCGCCCGCCCAGCCGAGGAGTGGACCCCATGAAGGCCGACAAGCCCGCACACAAGAAGTTCTCCCGCCGTGCCCGCGTCACCGCCGGAGCCGCCGTGCTCGCCGCCGTCGCCCTCGCGGGCTTCGGCACGGTGTCGTCCGCGAACGCCTCCGCACCGGCCGCCGCGGTGTCCGCGTCCGCCACCACCACCTCCACCTCCACCTCCACCTCCACCTCCACCCACCTGAGCGTCGACGCCGCGCTCAGGGCGGCCCGCGCGGCGCTGGACGCGGCGGAGAAGGAGGGGCAGCGGGTGACGGTCGCCGTGGTGGACCGCAACGGCAACACGATCGTCACCCTGCGCGGTGACGGCGCGGGCCCGCAGTCCTACGAGTCCGCCGAGCGCAAGGCGTTCACGGCGGTGTCGTGGAACGCGGCGACCTCCGAACTGTCCGGGCGGCTCGCGGACGCCCCGAACCTCAAGGACATCCCCGGCACCCTGTTCCTCGCGGGCGGTGTCCCGGTCGACGTGCGCGACGCGCCGGTCGCCGGCATCGGGGTCGCGGGTGCCCCGTCCGGCACCCAGGACGAGAAGTTCGCACAGGCGGGCGCGAACGCCCTCACCCGCCGCTGACACGGGCCGCCGGCCCGGCCGACACCGTCCGACGATCCGGCCCGCACCGTCGGACGGGCAAGCGGCTCGGCCCGCACCGTCCGGCGGGCAGACGGTTGGGTGCCTGTCCGGCGTACGGTCGGCCGGGCCTGCGGGCGCCGATGCGCTCACGGATGCGGGTGACCCCCTCGGTGCAGGCGGCGCGGTCGAGCGAGCCGGCCCTGCAGCGGCACCGGCACCGGCACCGGGCCGCGGGCCGCGGGCCGCGGGCCGCGGGTACCGACGCGGCGGACGTCGTGGAAGCGGGCGCAGGTCAGCCGGCCCTCGAAGCCGGCCGCCACGGCCCAGAAGTCCTCGGAGTCGAGCGCCGCGGGATCGTCGGTGACGTCCGTGAGCCCGGTGGCCGGGCGGTCCCCGAACGGCGCGACGGGCGCGAACCGTTGCACGCCTCCCGCTGTCCCGCTACGCGGCCACGGTCCGGGGTTCGGCCTGCCGGCGGGCCGCGCGCAGGGTGTTGAGCACGAGCATGGCGATGGTCATGGGTCCCACGCCGCCCGGAACGGGGGTGACGCGGTCGGCGATGCCGTCGAGTTCGGCGGAGCGGACGTCGCCGCGCAGGCCGGACGGGGTGCGGTGGATACCGGCGTCGACAACGACGGCGCCCCGGCGGACGTGCTCGGGCCCGATGAGCCCGCGGACCCCGGTGGCGGCGACGATGTCGGCGGGTCGGGTGACGGACGCGAGGTCGGTGGTGTGCTCGTGCGCGACGGACACGGTCGCCCCGCGTTGCAGCAGCAGTTGGGCCAGGGGTCTGCCCACGAGTGCGCCCCAGCCGACGACGGCGACATGGGCGCCCCGCAGCACGACGCCCTCGGAGTCGAGGAGTTCGATGACGCCCATGGGCGTGCAGGGGCGCAGGCCGCGCTCGCCGCGGGCGAGCAGCCCGGCGCTGGCGGTGGTGAGGCCGTCGACGTCCTTGGTGACGGGGATGCGGTCGATCAGCTCGGCGGCCTCCAGCCGCCGGGGCAGCGGCAGTTGGAGGAGGATGCCGGAGACCTCCGGGTCGGCGGCGAAGGCGTCGATGGCGGCGGCCACGTCGTGCTGGGTGGCGTGCGCGGGCAGGTGACGGTGGAAGTCGCGCATGCCGACCTCCCTGACGGCGCGCCGTTTGGCGGCGACGTAGACGGCGCTGGCCGGGTCGTCGCCGACGAGCAGGGTGGCGAGGCCGGGTACGCGGCCCGGCCCGGTCGGCGCGGAGACCTCCGCGCCGACCTGGGCACGGATGCGCCGGGCGATCCCGGTGCCGTCGATGGTGCTGGTCATGGTGGCGGAACCGCCTTCTTGTCGTGAGGGACGAACCGCCCGGCCACACGGGATACCGGGGCCGGCCGGACCGCGAAGAGCCAGGCCGGTCGGGCCGCCAGGGACCAGGGACCAGGGGCCAGGGGCCAGGGGCCAGGGGCCAGGGCGATGGTGGGGGCGCCGGGCCGGGGGCGGAGCGCCGGGCGTTCGGGACGCCGAAGGTGCCGTGGTGCCGTGGCGTCGTGGCGTCGTGGTGTCGTGCTCCGTCGGGCGGAGTGCTGTCAGGCGAAGACGATGGTGTGGTTCCTGGACCGGATCACCCGGTCCTCGGCGTGCCAGAGCACGGCGCGGGAGAGCACGGCGCGTTCCACGTCCGCGCCGCGCCGCGCCGGGTGAGGTCGGCGGCGGTGTCGGCGTGGGTGACGCGGACGACGTCCTGCTCGGTGATCGGGCCCTCGTCGAGGTCCTCGGTGACGTAGTGGGCGGTGGCCCCGACCAGCTTGACGCCGCGTTCCTCGGCCTTGGCGCAGGGGCCGGCGCCGATGAAGGCGGGCAGGAAGGAGTGGTGGATGTTGATGACGGGGACGCCGACCCGTTCGATGAAGTCGCCGGAGAGGATCTGCGTGTAGCGGGCGAGGACGACGAAGTCGACGTTGCCCGTGAGCAGCCGCAGGTGCTCCGCCTCGACGGCCGACTTGTCCGCTCCCTGGCAGGGCACGTGGAAGTACGGGATACCGAAGCCGCGCACCTCCTCGGCCAGGTCGGGGTGGTTGGAGATCACCATGGCGACGGTGACGGGGAGTTGGCCCTGCCGGTGCCGCCAGAGCAGGTCGAGCAGGCAGTGGTCGGACCGGGAGGCGAAGATCGCGACCCGTTGGGGCACCTACCCGATCGCCGACGGCCCGACATCACCGGCGCCCCCTGGGGCCTTCCCGGAGCCGAAGCCGTCCTGGCACAACCGTGCCGCCCGCGAGCACGAACGCCGCTGCCCGACCCCGAACAGCGAACGTACGCCCTCACCTCGTGATCGCGGCCTTCGATCCGGGCCAACCGCACACAATCCCTTTGAGGCGATCGGACAGCGTCTCTAGGGTGCGGGCGTGACCATCGAGCTGCCCTTTCGTCCGCTCCCCGTCGACCAGCAAGACGTTCGCTACGCCTACGGACCCGATTCGGATGTCCAGCCGGGTGTCCCCACCGGCTCGACCTTGGAGTTCGACTGGTGCGAGAGCACGGTCTACCCCGGCACCACGAGGCGGTACTGGGTCCATGTGCCCGCGCGGTACGACCCCTCCGAACCCGCGTCGCTGATGGTGTTCCAGGACGGATGGTGGTACCTGGACCCGAACGGGGAGGTCCGCGGCGCCATCGTGCTGGACAACCTCGTGCACCGCGGCGAGATCCCGGTCACCATCGGCGTCTTCGTCGACCCGGGCGTCCTCGAGAACGCCGAACGGCCGAAGAACCGCAACGCCGAGTACGACGCGTTCGACGACCGCTACGTCACCTTCCTCCTGACCGAGATCATCCCCCAGGTCACACGGCGCTACACGATCGCCGAGGACGCCGACCGCTGGGGCATCTGCGGTGGCAGCAGCGGCGGCAACTGCGCCTTCACGGCCGCGTGGATGCGCCCGGACAGGTTCCGGCGAGTCATCTGCTACCTCTCCAGCTTCACGCAGATGCCGAACGGGAACCCCTACCCTGCCCTGATCCCCGACGCCCCCCGCAAGCCGCTGCGCATCTTCATGCAGGCAGCCCACCGCGACCTCAACTGGAACGGACCCGAAAGGAACTGGCTCGCCGGCAATCTGCGTGTGGCAGCCGCTCTCGCGGAAGCGGGCTACGACGTCCGTCTCGTCCTCGGCGACGGTGGCCACAGCCCCAACCACGGCGGAGTCCTGCTCCCCGACGCGCTCCGCTGGCTATGGCGCTCACCCACGACCTGACGAAACCTGCCCGACCGATCACTCCGTCCGAGCCGCACCCATGTCGGATCGGCGTTCCCAACCGAGGGGTAGGCGGCGGAAGCCGTGCGGCCGGGCGAAGGTCCGCTCGACCGCCCCCGCCCGCAACCGTGCCTGCATCGGACACGCTCAAGAAGGACCCGTTTGCCTCCGTCCGAGCGAGAACACCGCGCACGACCGTGCGGGACGCGCCGAACCGCTCGCCACAACCGCAGGCGCCTGCGCAGGCGTCCCGACTGACGCCACCTCACGCCCCCCGAGACCCGCCGGTGCCATCACAGCGCACATGTGGGCCCCTCCCGGCGATGGGGCCCACGCGGCGCGCGCGGTTGTCAGCAGGTGGAGTCGTCCTGGATCTCGATGCCGGTCACCGTGAAGGAAGAGGAGAAGTAGACCCCTTCGTTCGGCGCCAGGCAGGTGTAGTACGTGCTGCCGCCGTAGGTGTACCTCAGGTAGGCCAGGTCGGTGTTGCGGGTGTTGTACACGTAGTTGGCGCCCTTACTCTTCGAGCCGAGGGTCTGGTAATAGCTGGTGATGTCCTGGTACGCGGCGGTGGGCGAGCCCGCACTCCAGTCGCTGTCGGTGAGGTAGAAGCAGACGCGCGGGTGCACGCAGCCGTTGTAGCTGGTGGCGCTGGCGGGTGCCGCGGAGAAGAAGGCCGCGCCGGCAGCCATGGCGAACGCCATGGCGAGAGTCCGCTTGGGGAATGGCATGCGCATGGTCGCCTCTTTCTGTTGAAGAGATGTCACGGTGGGGTGGGACGAGCGGTGAGGCCGCAGGCCCGGCTCGTCCCGTGCTGCGAACGCCGAACTCGCCGGTGGCTCCACTCGGCGGCGTTCCGTGTTGCAGACAGAACGGTGCGCCATGGACCTTGTGAAATTCTTGCGCCCTTAGTGGACGGTTCGTGAGTTGATGTCCGTTTCGAAGCGACGCTTGGGGCAAGGGTGCTGGCCGCGGCGCCGGCTGTCGCTTCCTGACGAAGTTGCCGGTGTCCGCTTCGCTGAGGATGCCGAGTTCGACGACGACCACGAACACCGGCCCTCCGTCCCCTTCGGGACCGCAGGGAAGGTCCGCGACCGCACATCTCACAGCGTCACGACCGTCTCACTGGACTTGAAGTCCTCCGTGGTCCTCGTCACTCGACTCTCGGCTATCGACGTTTTCGTTGATCGTCGTCGGGGTCGCTCGGAGCAACCAGACCCTCTCCAGTGTGGTGTCGAAGCATCCAGGCAGGCCCGAGGGCACCCCCGGGCCAGGGCCCCTGGCAGCCCTCGTACGCTTCTGCGATCACGCGCAGCGGAGGAGACGACGGAACCGATGATCGCCAGCTTTGTGGGGCTCGTGGTGATGCCCTTGGTCATAGCCGGGCTGGCCCGGTGGGCGGCGGCAACCAGGCGGCGCGGCCTTGCCGCGGGCCGGGCCGTGCACTTCCGCTGCCGATTCGACGGTCACAAGGGCCGACTGCTGGTCGACCCACGCCTCGACGGGCCCGTCTTCCTGGACCGTTCCGGGAACGTCACCGCCCTCCCACGCGGTGGCGAGGCCCTGGACGCGACAGTCTCCACCAACGGCCGGCCCCCCTTCGAGAAGGCCGACCTGCGCTACCGCACACCCGAAGGCCAGGTGCTGCGGCTGCGCCTGGCCACGCACGATGCGCGGACCCTCGGCGCCTGGCTGGGCGAACGGACCCGCCCGGTTTCCGCGCCCGCCCGACGGCTTCTCCTGCCGGCCGCACCGCCATGGGCGGTACTCGCCCTCGCGGCGTCCCTGTTCGTGGGCCTGGCCACCGCGGACGTCGCCCTGCTGGGGAAGCACACCGCCGCCGAGGTCGTCCGTGTGGACCGGGACGACGAAAGCTGCACCGTCGGCTGGGACGGCGGCTCACAACGGGCGGCTGTGGACTGCGACACGACAGCCGTCCGCTCCGGCGACCGCATCCGGATCACCGCCCTGCCCTGGCCCTTCCTGGGCGAGGCCGTGAACACGCGAACCGCCCTGAGCGCGGCAGCCGTGCTCGGAGGCGGCCTCGGCCTTCTCGGCCTGGGCGGTGCGTTGCTGGTCAACCCGCTGGCCTGCGCCCGACGCGTCCGGCTGGCTCGCCGGGCCCGGCCGTCGATCCCCCCGCAGGCGGCCGCGGGCGGCGAGTCGGGCGAGGACAGGTGGCCCGTCCTTGACGACGACCTGAGCCACGCGAGCCTCGCTGCCGCGGCCCGGCACGGCGATCGCCATCGCCCGGGCCCCCGGGTGACCCCGCCGCGCCGCGGCTCCGGCCGCACGTCCGTGTCGCCGCGCATCTGGGTGCTGACCACCACCCTCGGCACCAACGCCTGGTACTCCCTGGGGTTCTCCTCCGCCGCCGTCCTCGAGGACCACTTCCACCTGGGGCACTGGCGCCTCCTCGTGTTCGGCACGGTCGGCATCGCGTCCCTCGCCCGGATCGGCTGGGTCGCGACCGACCGCTCCGCCCTGTGCGGTCCGGTACTGCGTGCCGCGCGTTCGGAAGCCGGGAAGGACACATGGCAGCCCATGCGCTACGTCCGTCTGTGCCGGGATCCCGGCGAGATGGCGCTGGTCCTGTTCCGGCCGGAGGGCGGCGAGGTGACGGCGCCGCTGTTCCTCCAGCCGATCTCCCGATCCCGCGGCAGTGGACGCCGCACCGTCGGCGGTCCCGCTCCGGTCGGCGAGGCCCTGGTGCTCAACACCGGCGTGGGGCCGCTGATCTGCGAGATCGACGGCGTCCGCTACCTCCCCAGAGGCCGTGCCACCGAGGCCGCGACCGACCCCGCACGAACCCGCGAAGAACTGCGCAGCTTCGCCGAGAGCCACCTCCGGCCGGCCGGACGGAGCTAGTTCGGACGGGTGATGTGGCGTCATCCGGCCGCGCAGGCAGACAGCCGAGAAGCATCGGCGGTGCTTCCGTCTCCTCCGGGGAGGGACCCGCCGATGCCGCCGGATCCGACCGTACCTGCTTCACCACCTCCTCCTCGCCGGTCTCGCATCGCTGTCGACGTCTCCGCCCTGTCACCCCGCAGGCCCGGAGGCGGTGTCGTAGTCGTCCTTGTACATCGCGCCGGCCTCGCAGGCCGTCGAGAAGGCTCACGTACGGGTCTGGTGCGCCCGCAGGGCAGCCTTGATCTCACCGCAGCGGTGACTGCAGGCATGGATCGGCCCAACAGGGCATCGATCTCCAGCACGGCTGTTCCCTCGTCACAGAACTCACCGAACCGTCAAACGTAGCCCCACGCACGGCCATTTGCACTCGAAGTGCCCGATTGCACTCGGAGCCCCCGAAACATCACCTCAGCTTGAGGACAGCCGAGTTGGGGGCTCGACACCGCGGCGCCTTCAACGACGCCCCGGCCCACCCACACGGCCTGGGGCAGCATCCCGAACTCGGTCCCGCTCCCCTGCTCAGCCCGGCCCTGTCGTCCCGGCTCGGCCAGGCCGGTTCATCCCGGCTTCACCGACCGGTGAGGACCGGGAGCTGTGCGTCAGGCGTCCACTCCTCCAACGAACCGTCATAAAGGGCGACTTGCCCGACCCCTGCCAGGGTGAGGGCAAGTGCGGTGAGGGAGGCGGAGATTCCTCCGCCGCAGCAGATGACGATCGGACCGTCGTGATGAGCTCGCCGCGGACGCCGGGCGTACGACATCAGCGCGTCGCCGGTCAGTACGCGTCCGTCGGGAGCGGTCGCGTCGTGGGCGGGCAGGCTGCCGCTGGCGGGGATACGGCCACGCCTGGTGTAACGGGTGGGGGTGGTGCCATCGAAGTGGGCCGGCCCCAGCGCGCACACCCACCGCGCCGGGCGCACACGGCTGCCCGAGGACCATCCCGGCGTCCGCCACCGGCACGGCTGACCACCCGCTGCCGCCCACCCGGGTCCGGCCGGCGGAAAATCCTGGACGACCCCGCCCGTTCCGTTGCGCGGCCCCGGACACCGGCGGCAGGGAGGACGTCGGCGCTTGCGAGGTGGAGAGCCGTCACGTCCACCCAGCCGGCGGCCACGGGCTGGGTGAGCCCCTTCACGCCCGCGCGGCCGCCCAACCCGAAGCCTTCCCGGCCTCGCCGTCGGCGCGGCCCGCACCGACACGGACCCGGCCAGAGATCCGTGACCGGCGGACCGCGGGACGTGTCGTGACGGCTCGCGGTGGGGGCCGCGGATATTTTTCTGTGGTCCGCCGCGAACCGACCGCCCGCACCCCGCATCGAACCTCGTGCAGAAGACATGGAGGACGGCGCGGGACGCGGGACGCGGCCCGCCCGCAGAGCACGAGTGGAGCATCGTCACCGTGAACGCACACCAGGACACCACCCACCGGACCGTCACCGACCGGACCGTCACCGGCCGAACCGGCACCCACCGTCCCGCCGACAGCCTTTCCGTCACCGTCCGTTCCGCCGCCCTCCGTTCCGCCGGCCGGGGCCGCGCGGGGCTCGCCCTCGCCGCCGTCGCCGGGCTCGGTCTGGGCCTCGCCGGCGCGGGTCCGGCGCAGTCCGCGGTCGGCACCGCGCGGTCCACGCCGACCTGCTCGGCCGCCGCGCTCAGGGCGACCTTCGGCGCACAGCTCGCCGGCGGCATGAACCACCGGGGAGTCGTCGTCCGGCTGCGCAACCTCGGCGGCGTCACCTGTGCCCTGCGCGGCTATCCCGGGCTGGGGCTGGAGGACTCCGCGCACCGGGCGCTGCCGACCGGCACGCACTGGGGCGACACCTGGTACGCCGCCGACCCGGGCCGCAGGACCCTGGTCCTCAAGGACGGCCAGAGCGCCGAGGCCGTCGTCGCCTGGACCCACGCCAACACCGGCACCCCGGACGCGGTGCACGCCGCCTACCTGCGGATCACCCCGCCCGCCGCCACCGTGCACAAGACGTTGGCGTTCCCCGAGTGGGCCGACCACGCCGACCTCTCCGTCACCGCCCTGGCCAGGCACATCGACGTCACACCGTGACCCGGGCCCGGCGCGGGCGTCCGTCACGCGGCCGGCGGCGCATCTCTGGCGGGGCGGCCCGGGGTCCCGCAGGGTGGAGGGGTGCGGGTGGGTGGCGCGGGTGCCGCCGGAGAGGTGGGACACATGGACAGGGATGCCTCCGTGGCGAGGGTCGTGGTCGGCGTCGACGGGTCACCGGCCTCGTACGCCGCCCTGCGCTGGGCGGTGCGCTACGCCGGGCTGGTCGGCGGCACCGTGGAGGCGATCGGCGCCTGGGAGCTGCAGGGCCTCCAGAACTGGGCGGGGCCCGCCGTGGACATGGACGTCGACGAGGACGACGCCCGGCAGCGGATGCGGCAGGAACTCACCGACGTGCTGGGTCCGGAGGCGGCCGGGTCGGTCTCGGCGCACCTGGTGCACGGCAACGCGGCGGACATCCTGCTGCGGGCCGCGCAGGGCGCCGAGGTGGTGGTCGTCGGCAGCAGGGGGCGCGGCGGGTTCGCCCGCGCGCTGCTGGGCTCCGTCAGCCAGCACGTGTCCCAGCACGCCCCCTGCCCGGTCGTGATCGTGCGCCCGGAGCCGTCCTGACCCGGCGCCCGAACCGTCCCGACCCGGCGCCTACTGGTTGCTGAACGCGGCGTCGAAGGACGCCTTCGGGGTGGGCCAGAGCAGCGACCGCACGAAGGTGACCGCCTCGGCCGCACCGTGCAGGCGGTCCATGCCGGCGTCCTCCCACTCGACGGAGATGGGGCCGTCGTAGCCGATGGACTCCAGGGCGCGGAAGGCGTCCTCCCAGGGCACGTCGCCGTGGCCGGTGGAGACGAAGTCCCAGCCCCGGCGCGGGTCGCCCCACGGCTGGTGCGAACCGAGCACTCCGGCACGGCCGTTGCGGGGACGCAGCCGGGTGTCCTTGCAGTCGACGTGGTAGATGCGGTCCTTGAAGTCGGTGATGAAGCCGACCGGATCGATGTTCTGCCACATCATGTGGCTGGGGTCCCAGTTGAAGCCGAAGGCCTCGCGGTGGCCGATCGCCTCCAGCGCGCGGACGCTGGTCCAGTAGTCGTAGGCGATCTCGCCGGGGTGGACCTCGTGGGCGAAGCGCACCCCCTCCGCGTCGAACACGTCGAGGACCGGGTTCCAGCGGGTGGCGAAGTCCTCGTAGCCGGCGTCGATGACGGAGGCGGGGACCGGCGGGAACATGGCGACGTAGGGCCAGATGGCGGAGCCCGTGAAGCCGACGACGGTGTCCACGCCGAGCTTTCGGGCCACCCGCGCGGAGCGCTTCATGTCCTCGGCGGCGCGCTGCCGGACCCCTTCGGCGTCCCCGTCGCCCCAGACGTACGGGCGCAGGATCGCCTGGTGGCGGAAGTCGATGGGCGCGTCGCAGACGGCCTGGCCGGCGAGGTGGTTGGAGATGGCGAAGACCCTGAGGCCGTGCCGGTCGAGGATCTCCAGGCGTGATGCCGCGTAGGCGTCGTCCTCGTCGGCGCGCCTGAGGTCGAGGTGGTCGCCGGAGGCGGCGATCTCCAGGCCGTCGTAGCCCCACTGCGCGGCGAGGCGGGCGACCTCCTCGAAGGGGAGGTCGGCCCACTGTCCGGTGAACAGGGTGACGGGGTGGGTGGCTGCGGTCATGTGCGGTCCTCCGTCTCGGGTGCGGTCTCGGTCCAGGCGCCGTCCGCGGCGGCGGAGGCCAGGACGGCCTCGGTGAGGCGTGCGGCGCGCAGTCCGTCGGCGAACGTCGGCATCCCCTCGGGGCTGCCGCCCCGTACGGCGTCGTAGACGTCGGTGACGAACGCGGTGAAGGCGTCCTGGTAGCCCAGGGCGTGTCCGGGCGGCAGGACGGAGACGCGGGCGGCGTCGGGGGCGGCGGCCGCGGGGTCGCGCAGCAGCAGCCGGGACCCTTCGCGGGCGCCGATCCACAGTTCCTCGGGGCGTTCCTGTTCGAAGCGCACGCTCTGCCGGGTGCCGTGGAGTTCGAGGGTGAGGCTGTTCTTGCGGCCGGGAGCGAGCTGGCTGACCAGCAGGGTGCCCAGCGCGCCGTTGCCGAGCTCGACGAGGAGGGCCGCCGTGTCCTCGTTGCTGACCTCGTTGCCGGCCCGGCTCTCGAAGACGGTCCGGGTGCGGGCGGCGAGGCGGTGGATGCGCAGGCCGGAGACGAACTCGACGAGGTCGCACAGGTGGGAGCCGATGTCGGCGAAGGCGCGGGAGGGGCCGCCGGCCGCCGGATCGGCCCGCCAGTTGCTGTCGTCGGGGTCGAGGAGCCAGTCCTGGAGGTAGGAGGCGTCCAGGGTGAGGACGGTGCCGAGCTGTCCCTCGGCCACCAGGGCGCGGGCCTGGCGGGCCATCGGGTGGTAGCGGTAGACGAAGGGCACCGCCGCCACCCGGCCGGCCTCGCGGGCGGCCCGCACCAGGCGTTCGGCGTCCGCGGCCGTGGTCGCCAGGGGCTTCTCGCAGATGACGTGCGCGCCCGCCGCCAGCGCGGCCAGGGTGTGTTCGGTGTGCAGGTGGTTGGGGCTGCACACGTGGACGACGTCGAGGTCGCCGGCCGCGGTGAGGGCGCGGACGTCCGGTTCGGACCGTTCGACGCCGAGGTCCCGTGCGGCCTGTTCGCCGCGTTGCGGTGTGGAGCCGGCCAGCGCGGCCGGCCGGCCGCGGGCGGCGCGGCTCGCGCGGGTGTGCACGGCCGCCATGAAGCCGCCGCCGATGAAGCCGGCGCGCAGGGGACGGCTCACAGGGTGGCTCCGTAGGGGTCGCGGTCCTCGGGGACGAGGGGGACGGCGGGGGCGGCGCTGGCGACGCGGACGGTCTCGCCGGAGGTGACGGCCTCGTCGATGCACATCATGGTGTCCAGGACGTGGTAGCCGAGGTCTCCGGTGGCGATGTGGGCGTGTCCGCCGCGGATGGCGCGGGCCATGTCCAGGACGCCGAGTCCGCGGCCCGCCTCGACGCCGACCGGGGTGACGGTCTCCCACCGCGGTTCCGCGTCCGGCCCCGGCACCCGGGTGATCCGGACGTCGCCGGCGAAGGTGTTGGGGTCGGGCAGGACGAGGGTGCCCTCGGTGCCGGTGATCTCGACGAAGCCGGTGCGGGTGAGCGGGGAGTCGAAGCTGAACACGCTCTGGCCGACCCCGCCGCCCTCGAACCGCGTGAGCGCAAAGACGTGGGTGGGGACGGCGACGGCGAACTCGGTGCCGGCCCGTTCGCCGCTGCGTACGGTACGGACCGCGCGGGAGGTCGAGCCGAGCGCGGCGACCCGGTCGACCGGGCCGAACAGGCAGACCAGGGCGGTGAGGTAGTAGGGGCCCATGTCGAAGAGGGGGCCGGCGCCCCGGGCGAAGAGGAACTCGGGGTTCGGGTGCCACAGGTCGGGTCCCGCGTACTGCATGACGGTCTGTGCGGACAGCGGGGTGCCGATGTCGCCGCGGGCGACGGCCCTGAGGGCCGTCTGGAGGCCGGGGCCGAGGATCGTGTCGGGGGCGACGCCGACCCGCAGGCCGGTCGCGGCGGCCCGGTCGAGGAGGGCGCGGGCGTCGGCCCGGTCGACCGCGACGGGCTTCTCGGACCAGACGTGCTTGCCCGCGTCGAGGACGGCCGAGCCGACCTCGGCGTGCACGGCGGGGACGGTGAGGTTGACGACGATCTCGGCGTCGGGGTGGGCCAGGACGTCCTCCGCGCTCCCCCACGCCTCGACACCGTACTTGCGGGCCTGGGTCTCGGCGCGCCCGGTGTCGAGGTCGCCGACGACGACCACGCGCAGGTCGGGGAAGCCGGTGAGGTTCGTCAGGTACTGGTCGCTGATGTTGCCGGCGCCGATGAGGCCGACGCCGACCGGGTTGCGTGCCGCCATCAGGCGATGCCCTTCCCGTTCAGGTAGGAGACGCCGGTCGCGATGCCCTCGAAGACGTCCCCGTCGTAGTGGTCGAACTCGAGGACGGCGTACTCGGCGTGCGGGGCCGCGTCCAGCGCGGCGGCCAGCGGTATCTCGCCCCGGCCCGCCGGGACCTGCCGGGTGTCGGCCGGGTCGAAGGCGGCGCCGGAGGTGAACGGGTCGTCGATGACCGGACCGTCCTTGATGTGCAGGGCGCGCACGCGCGGGCCGAGGCGGTCCAGCAGCGAGACCACGTCGTTGCCGCCGGCCGAGGCCCAGAACAGGTCGATCTCCAGGACGACTTCCGGGTTCAGCAGCTCGGCGAAGCGGTCGAAGGCGTTGACGCCGGCGACGGTGTGCACGAACTCCTGCGAGTGGTTGTGGTAGCCGAGGCGCAGTCCGTGGTCGGCCGCGCGCCCGGCGGCCTCGTTGAGGAGGCCGGCGGTGCGGGCGATCTCCGTCTCGTCGGCCCACCGGGACGCGGGCACGAACGGGTCGAAGAGGATCTCCACGCCCAGCCGGCGGGCGGCCCGGAACGTCTCGTCGAGGGTCGCGCCGGCCGCCTCCTCGCCCGACAGGAAGCCCGCGTGCCCGGTCCGCGCGGACAGGCCGTGTGCGGCGAGGGCGTCGGCGAGTTCGGCCGCGCGGTGCACGAAGCCGAAGGCCTCGACGTTGCGCAGTCCCAGTGCGGCCAGACGGCCCAGGGTGGTGTCTTCGTCGGCTTCCAGGTCCTGGCGTACGGAGTAGAGCTGAACCGACAACTGTGGTGTCGACATGAGGAACTCCTCTCGTGGCGGACGGCCGGGAACAGAATACCGACAGGGCTGATGGTTTCTAGGGGTCGTTAGCATCTCGTTCATGGCGAGCGAGACGGCGCGGGAGACCGCGCGGCAGGGGGCGGCCCCGCGGAACTACCCCAAGGGCGAGCGGCGGCGCGCCCAGATCATCGAGGCCGCGTTCACCGCGTTCGGGCAGGTGGGCTACCGCAACGCCAGCATGGTCCGGCTCGCCGCCGCCTGCGGGGTCTCCCGGGCGGGGCTGCTGCACCACTTCCCGACGAAGGAGTCGCTGCTGGAGGCGGTCCTGGAGGAACGCGAACAGCAGGACGACGAGCACTTCTTCGACTCGGGGGCGGTGAACGACGACGGGCTCGCGTACTTCGCCAGCATGATCCGGCTCGTCGCGCACAACCAGGCGAACCCGCTGATCGTGAGCCTGTTCGCGGTGCTGTCGAGCGAGGCCACCACGGCCGGCCATCCGGCGCGCCCCTACTTCGTCGCCCGCTACGAACGGACCCGCCGGCACATGCAGCTGGCCGTCGACGACCTGGCACGCCGTGGGCTGCTGCGCCCCCATGTGCAGGCGCCGGGACTGGCGGCGGACCTCATCGCCTTCATCGACGGCCTCCAGATCCAGTGGCTGCTCAGTCCGGCCGACATCGACATGCCGGACCATCTGCGCCGGATGCTGCGCACCCTGATCAGCGTCGAACTCCCCTAGTACGGGCGCCGGGTGCCGGAGCGCGCGGGCCGGTGGGCGCCGGTGGGGCCGTGTGCTTGAATGCGGTCCATGGACGGCACCCCGCGCATGTGGATCGGCAGGATCCCCTCGTTCGACCCGGACGCCAGGGGCACGATCCTCGCCGTCGACCAGATCTCCTCCGACCCGGCCGAGCGCATGGTCGCGGTGCTCATGAACCGGGGGCACGAGGTCGACGAGGGCGTCTTCTACCTGCTGCCGGAGGATCTTTCGGCGCGGTACGAACGCACCGGGGACCGGCTCGGCGTGACCCTGCTGGGCCGCCGGGACGTCCTCACCCGCGATCTGGAGTCGCATCCGCCCGAGTTGCGCGCGCATCTGGACCTGCTCCCGCACGTCCCGGGCCACGAGGAACTCGTCGCGCTCGTGCGCCGTGAGACCGTCACCGGCTACGTGCCGCCCGAGCGCGACGGCGTGGCCCAGTCCGTCGTCCTGATGGACCATGTCGGCGGGCCGGTCGAACTCGCCGAGCTGGTCGGCATGTTCGAGGCGCAGGAGTCCGGCATCTGTGTCGTCGCCGCGACGCGGCGGGACTGAGCGTTCACAGCCCGAACAGCCGGGCCGCGTTGTCGTGGCAGACCGCGCGCAGCCAGTCGTCCCCCAGGTCCAGCCGCTCCAGGGCGTGCAGCTGATGCGGGTACGGATAGGGGATGTTGGGGAAGTCCGACCCGAGCAGGACGCGGTCGCCGAGGGCGGCGAGCCGGGGCAGGGCGCGGGCCGGGAACGGCATGAACCGCTCGGTGAAGTCGGTGAACGCCATCGTGGTGTCCAGCCGTACCTCGGCGTACCGTTCGGCGAGGCCGAGGAACTCCTCGTACTCGGGCATGCCCATGTGCGCGACGACCAGCCGCAGCGCCGGATGCCGGGCCAGTACCCGGGCGACCGGACCGGGGCCGGTGTGCTTGCCGGGCGCGGGCCCGGAGCCGCAGTGGATCACCACGGGAATCCCGGCGTCGGCCAGCAACCCCCAGGCGTCGTCGAGGAGTTCGTCGGCCGGGTCGTAGGCCCCCACCTGGACGTGCGCCTTGAAGACCCGGGCGCCCGCCTCGACCGCCTCGCGGACGTACGTCGCGACGCCCGGCTCGGGGAAGAGGGTCGCGGTGTGCAGGCAGTCGGGGGTGCGCCGGGCGAAGTCGGCCGCCCAGGCGTTCAGCCAGACCGCCATGGAGGGCTTGTGCGGGTAGAGCATCGCGGTGAAGGCCCGGACGCCGAACTCCCGCAGGATGGCGGTGCGTTCCGCCTCCTGCTGCCGGTAGGTGATCGGCCATTCGAGCCCGCCGACCAGCGGTCCGTTGATGTCGAAGTAGTTCCAGACCTTGTGCAGGACCCGCTCGGGCATGAAGTGCGTGTGCACGTCGACCAGTCCGGGCAGCCCCAGCCGCTCCCGGAACCGGCGTACCTCGGCGCTCTCCGCTCGGCGGTCGGGAACGGGGGCACTCTCGGCGGCGTGCCCGGCGGGCACCGTACGGTGATCGTCCATGGATCCACGATCGATGCTCACGGGCACCGAGTCCAGTGCCGCCGGGACGCGCCGCGCCCCGGCGGACCGCGGACACCGCCCGAACCCGCACCGAGGAGGCCCGTATGTCCCCCCTGGTGAAGCCGCTGCCACGGCCGGCGACGCCCCTGGACGGCGCGCACAGAACACTGCTGCTCCTGGAAGCGGTCTTCTCCGCGGGGGCGGCCCTGTGGTGGATCAGTCTGTGCTTCGCCCACCCGGAGCAGGTCCGTCCCGCGGTGCTGTGGGGCATCGGCGTCGTGCTGGGTTCGATCCCGCTCACCTTCCGGCTGGTGACGAGAGGCCGGGCGGCCGGGAGGGGAACGGGGTGGACCCTGGTCGCCCTACGGTACCTGACGGCGTTCATGGTCTCGCTGCCCAACGCCTGGCTGCTGTAGGCCGGGTGAGGAGGCGCCCGTGGGCCGCCCTGCCGGTGTGCCCGGATGTCGGTGAGGCTTTCCCGGCCGGTGTCCGGGCTTTCACACGGGCGTCTTCGCGCGGGCCTGGGATGGCGGGGGCGGTGCGGTAGTGCCGGGTGGTGCCGCCGGAGTCGTACGTCAGGAGAGGCATGTCTGTCACGACCGGGACGTCAGGGAAGACGGTGCGCGGGGTACGGCGGGGAGCCGGACGCGCACTGGTGCTGGGAACCGCTCTCGCCCTGATCGCGTTCGTTCCGCCGGCCGCCGCGGACGCGGGAGCCGCCGCGTCCCCGGCGGACGCGGTCTCCTGGACCGCGCAGCAGCTCGCGCCCGGCGTCGAGGTCCGCACCGGGGTGCTGAGCGACCCGCGGGCCTCGGGCGCGTGGACGGTCACCGTGCAGGCGCCGGCCGTCGACCGGCTGACCGGCGCGGCCACCTGGGCCGCGCTCGGCGACCGCGACTGGGCCGACGCCACCGCCGCACAGCTGCGGTCCGCGGGATTCGCGCCGCGCCTGGAGCGGGTGACCTGGGACCGGTACGCCGACACCCCGCACGGCACGATGGGCTGGCAGGTCAGGGTCGGCCGGTACGGCACCCAGGCCGAGGCGGGCACGCTCGGCTCCGCGGTGTCGGCGGCCGGTTTCCGCACGGCGGTCGAGTGGACGGGCTACGACGGACGGCAGCCCGTGGACGCCGAGCGCATCCACGTCGCCGTCGTGGACCCGGCGAAGCTGCGGGGCACGGTCGAGGTGAGCGACGGCGGAAACGCCGCCGACCGGGAGAAGACCTCGGCGGTGTCCGCCCGGCTGGGCTCCCTGGTGGGTGTGAACGGCGGCTTCTTCGTCACCTCCGACGCCGACGGCGTGCAGGGCACCTCGGCCGGACTGTCCGTGGTGCACGGCGAGTTGCAGTCGATGGCGGTCGGCTCGCGAGCGGCGCTGATCCTCCGGGACGGCGGGCGGCGGGCGCGGGTCGCGGACCTGTCGAGCACCGTCACCGTGCGCGCCGGTGCCGCCTCCCACGCGGTGCAGGGCGTCAACCGGGTGCCGGGCAGGCTGCGCGACTGCGGCCGTCCCGGAGCGGTGCCGACCGCGCTCCCCCGCCAGGACGTCACCTGTTCGCTCACGGACGACCTGGTGAGGTTCACCGACTCCTTCGGGGCCCCGCTGCCGACCGGGACCGGCGTCCAGGTGGTGCTGGACCGGTACGGTGTCGTGGTCTCCCGGGGGGACCGGGGCGGGTCCGTACCGGCCGGCGGGTCGGTCCTCCAGGGCATCGGGGAGGCGGCCGCCTGGCTCACCGGGCACGCGGTGCCGGGGCACCGGCTGGCCGTGCGCGAGGTCGTCCGGGACGCCTCGGGCCGCAAGGTCCCGCTCGGTCCGGACGACAGCGTCGTCAGCGCGGCGCCCACCCTGGTCGAGGACGGCCGCGTGCACATCGACGCGGCAGCCGAGGGCACCCTCGACCCGCTCGACCTCTCCTTCGGTTTCGCCTGGTCCAACGTGCGCCAGCCCCGCACCCTGGCGGGCGTCGACGGCGACGGGCGGATCCTGCTGGTGACCGTGGACGGCCGCAGGCCCGGCGTCAGCGAGGGCTTCACGCTCGCCGAGGCCGCGGAGTTCATGCGCTCCCTGGGCGCCGTCCAGGCGCTCAACCTCGACGGCGGCGGTTCGACGGCGATGGCGGTCGGCGGGTCCCTGGCCAACGTCACCTCGGACGCGAGCGGTGAGCGTGCCGTGGGCGACACCGTCCAGGTGCTGCCGGAGGCCGGCCGGAGCTGACCTCGGGCGGCGACGGCACGAGGGGGCGGCGCGGCCCCGGCTCCGCCCTCTCGGGCAGGAACCGGGCCGCGCCCGGCCGGTGTACGGTGATCCGGCATCGCGAGAAAGCGGTTTCTACACGTCTGGGACCTGGGGAGGGCCACGACCGTTGGCTTCGACATCGGAACGACCGCTCGATCACCGCTACCGGGGCGAACACCCCATCCGCACACTCGCCTACCTGCTGCGCACCGACCGCCGCCAGCTGGCCGCGGCCGTCGTCGTGTTCACCGTCAAGCACAGCCCCATCTGGCTCCTACCACTGATCACCGCGTCGGTCGTCGACACGGTCGTCCAGCACCAGCCGGTCTCCCGGCTGTGGACGGCCGTCGCGGTCATCATGGCGATCCTGCTCGTCAACTACCCGCTGCACGTGCTGTACGTGCGGCTGCTCTACGGCAGCGTCCGCCGCATGGGCACCACGCTGCGCTCCGCGCTGTGCACGCGGATGCAGCAGCTGTCCATCGGCTACCACTCGCGGGTCAGCGCCGGCGTGCTCCAGGCCAAGGTCGTGCGGGACGTCGAGACCGTCGAGCAGATGGTCCAGCAGACCGCCGAGCAGGGGCTGGGCGCGCTGACCGTGCTGACCGGCGGACTGGTCATCATCGGGGTGCGCACCCCGGAGTTCCTGCCGGTCTTCCTCGTCGTGGTGCCGGCGGCGACGCTGCTGGTGGCCAGCCTGCGGTCGCGGCTGCGGACCCACAACGAGCACTTCCGGCACGAGGTGGAGACCCTGTCCTCCCGGGTGACCGAGATGACCCGGCTCATCCCGGTCACCCGCGCCCACGGGCTGGAGGGCAAGGCGCTGCGCCGCATGGACGGCACCCTGCGCCGGCTGCTCACCTCGGGGATGCGCCTGGACCTGGTCAACGGCCGCTTCGGCTCGCTGGCCTGGGTGGTCCTCAACGTGATCGGCGTCTGCGTGCTCGCCGCGGCCGCGCTGGTGTCGTACTACGGCGTCTGGGGCGTCACCGCCGGTGACGTCGTCATGCTCAGCGCGTTCCTGACCACGCTCACCAACTCCACGACGACGCTGACGAGTCTGGCCCCGGTCGTCACCAAGGGCCTGGAGTCGGTGCGTTCGGTCGGCGAGGTGCTCCAGGCGCCCGAACTGGAGGACAACGAGGGCCGGGAGGAGGTGACCGCGGTCCGCGGTGCCGTGACGTTCGAGCGGGTCGGCTTCGGCTACGAGGAGGCCGAGCGCCCGGCCGTGGCGGAGTTCAGCCTCGATGTCGCCCCCGGCGAGACGGTCGCCCTGGTGGGCGCCTCGGGGGCCGGCAAGTCGACCGTGCTCAACCTGGTCATCGGCTTCATCCGGCCCACCTCGGGGCGGCTGCTGCTGGACGGCGCCGACATGAACGGCCTCGACCTGCGCACCTACCGGCGGTTCGTGTCGGTGGTCCCGCAGGAGTCGATCCTCTTCGACGGCACGGTCCGGGAGAACGTGGCCTACGGCATGGAGGACGAGGCCGACGAGGAGAGCGTGCGGGCGGCGCTGCGCGATGCCAACGCCCTGGAGTTCGTGGACCAGTTGCCGCACGGCCTGGACACCGTGGTCGGCGAGCGCGGCGCCCGGCTCTCCGGCGGTCAGCGCCAGCGCCTCGCCATCGCGCGGGCGCTGATCCGCGACCCGCGCGTCCTGGTGCTGGACGAGGCCACCTCGGCACTGGACACCCGCTCCGAGGCGCTCGTGCAGCAGGCGCTGGCCCGCCTGCTGCACGGCCGTACCACCTTCGTGGTGGCCCACCGGCTGTCCACCGTGCGCGGCGCCGACCGCATCGTGGTGATGGACGACGGCCGGATCCGCGAGATCGGCACGCACGAGGAACTGCTGCGCCGGGGCGGCGCGTACACCGCGCTGCACGGCGGCCAGGCCGCCTGACCGGCGGCCCGGCGGCGCGTTCAGCCCCGGGCGCCGGTACGGACCCCGTCGGCGGCGGGAACGGCGTCGTCGTCCAGGGAGACGTCCTTGGTCTCCCTGGACAGCAGGAGCGCGACCAGCGTCAGCACGGCCATCGCGGAGAGGTAGACGCCGACCAGCCACGGCGAGCCGTCGCCGCTCTCCCAGAGCGCGACCGCGATGAACGGGGCCACGGCGGCGCCCAGGATCGAGCTGACGTTGTACGAGATGCCGGAGCCGGTGTAGCGCACGCTGGTCGGGAAGAGCTCGGGCAGCAGGGCGCCCATCGGCCCGAAGGTCATGCCCATCAGCGTGAAGCCGAGCACCAGCCACAGCACCACGCCGAGCGTGCCCAGGCCGATCAGCGGCACCCAGACCAGCCCGAACACCACGATCGCGGCGGTGACCCAGACCAGGGTGGCGCGCCGGCCGAACCGGTCGGCGAGCGGGCCGGAGACCAGGGTGAACACGGCGAAGAACAGCACGCCGAAGATCATCATCAGCACGAACGTCCGGTAGCCGTAGCCCAGTCCGGGCACGGCCGCGTCCTTCGCCGTACGCCCGTAGCTCAGCGAGAACGTGGTCATCAGGTAGAAGAGCACGTAGGTGGCCAGCATGATGAAGGTGCCGAGGATCAGCTGCTTCCAGTGCCCGCGCGCCACGGTGGCCAGCGGGAGCTTCTGCACCTTGCCGGCCTCGCGGGTCCGGGCGAAGACCGTCGACTCCACGAGCCGCGAGCGCACCCACAGGCCGATCGCGACCATCACCGCCGAGAACAGGAACGGGATGCGCCAGCCCCAGTCGGTGAAGGCCTGGGAGGGCTGGGTGGGGTCCGATCCGGCGGCCGACGGCAGCAGCGCGCCCATCGCGAGGAACAGGCCGTTGCCGATGATGAAGCCGAGCGGGGCGCCGAGCTGCGGGAAGGTGCCGTACAGGGCGCGCTTGCCGCTGGGGGCGTTCTCGGTCGCGACCAGGGCCGCGCCGCTCCACTCGCCGCCGAGCGCGAAGCCCTGGGCGAGCCGCGCCAGCACGAGCAGCGCGGTGGCGGTCCAGCCGGCCTGCGCGTAGGTGGGCAGCACGCCGATGAGGAAGGTGGCGACGCCCATGGTCAGCAGCGAGACCACCAGTGTCTTCTTGCGGCCCAGCCGGTCCCCGAGGTGGCCGAAGAAGACGGCCCCGATCGGACGGGCGACCATCGCGGCGCCGAAGACCGCGAACGAGGACAGCAGTGCGGTGGTCGGGTCCCCGGTCGGGAAGAAGAGGGAGGGGAAGACCAGGACTGCGGCGGTCGCGTAGATGTAGAAGTCGTAGAACTCGATCGTGGTGCCGATGAGGCTGGCGATCAGGACCCGGGACCGCGGGTTGACGGGGGCCGGGGACGTGGGGCCGGTGGCTGGTGCGGGCATCGCTGGGACTTTCGCGCGAGGTGCAGGTCGGTCGTGGGGCCCGGACGGCACACGTGTCCCCCTCGCTGAAGGACCGCATTACATGTATGGGCCATGTAAACGATCTCAAGCAGTCTTGGTTTTCGGAAAACGAATATCGACATGTGAGACGACTGTACCGTGAACGGGAAGGTTTGCCGGGCGTTCGTTCCGGCCCTCGCATGCACGGCGGCGTCCGCCCCGACGGCCGGGCGCGCGGAAAAGCCTGCCATCGACCGGTGAAGCGTCACCCACAGTGCCGACCGTTTCACCCTCCGTGGCTTGCCTGGACGACTCCGACCCGGCGGCCGGGTGTCCGGTCAGCGCCCGGAATGTCGGCCCGCACCCGTCGCCCGCGTCAAGCAGCTCGGCGGCGGCTCCCGGTGATGTGCTCGCGGGTGGGCGCGTCTGCCGGTACGCCGCTCCGGCACGCGCGTCGGTGGTGTCGGTGTGCTGTCGGTGCGTTGTCGGCTGTCGGTGACGGTTGTCGCTGAGGCGTCGGTGATCTGTCGGCGGCGTCTGGAACGTTCAGTGGAGATCCTGCCGGGCGTCATCCGGCAGGCGTGAACACGCGAGGAATCACTATGAGCACTCACGTCACGATCATCGGCGCGGGACTCGGCGGTCTCACACTCGCCCGTGTCCTGCACGTCCACGGAATCCCGTCCACGGTCTACGAGGCGGAGTCCTCCCCGACGGCGCGCACGCAGGGCGGGCTGCTCGACATCCGCGACTACAACGGCCAACTGGCCCTGGAGGCGGCCGGTTTGATGGAGGAGTTCCGCGGCATCGTCCTGGAGGGACGTCAGGCGATGCGGGTCCTGGACCGGGACGGGAAGATCCTTTTCGACCTGCCGGACGACGGTACGGGTGGCAGCCCCGAGGTCCTGCGTGGCGAGCTGCGGCAGATGCTGCTGGACTCGCTCCCGGCCGGCACCGTCCGATGGGGGCACAAGGTCAGCGGTGTCCGTGCCCTCGGCGACGGCCGCCATGAGGTGGCCTTCGCCGACGGCACCACCGTCACCACGCGCCTGCTGGTCGGCGCGGACGGCGCCTGGTCGAGAGTCCGGCCGTCGCTGTCGGACGCGGCCCCCGAGTACATCGGCATCTCGTTCGTCGAGACCTACCTGTTCGGCGGCGACACCCGGAACCCGACCAGCGCGAAGACCCTCGGTGCCGGAGCAACCATGGTGCTTGAGCCGGGAAAGGGAATCATGGCCCACCGGGAGCGCGACGGGAACTTCCACACCTGGGTGATGCTCACCAGGCCGCGGGAATGGTTCACCGGCATCGACTTCACCAGTCCCCCCGCGGCCACCGCGCGGATCGTTCGGGAGTTCGCCGACTGGGCACCGGAGCTCACCGCGCTGATCACCGACGGTGAGACCGCGCCGGTCCTGCGCACCCTTCACACCCTGCCCGTCGAGCACCGGTGGGACCGGGTGCCGGGGGTGACCCTGATAGGCGACGCCGCCCACCTCACGGGCCCGAACGGGGAAGGCGCCAACCTGGCCATGTACGACGGCGCCGAACTCGGCAAGGCCGTCGCCGCACACCCCGACGACATCGAGACCGCGCTCACCGCATACGAGCAGGCCATGTTCCCCCGCAGCGCCGCATCCGCCGCCGAAGCCCCCGATCTCCACGAGATCCTGGGCGACGGCACACCCCACAACCTGATCACCAAGTTCGCCGGGAACTGAGCGTTCCGACCGCAGGGGCTCGCCGGCTTGTTCGGACAACTGCGCCGGTGAGGAGGCGTCCGCCCCGGCGGATGCCCCGAACCTTCGCGGTCGGAGCACCAGGCCGATTCTTTCGGATCATCTGATCGTCGGGTCTGGTTGTGCCGTTGCCTGACGCGAAGTGGGCGCGGACTGAGCCGTTGTTCCCGGACCGGGCGCCGAAGCGGGGCGGGCGGTGGCGCGATCACCGTGAGGTGATCGATGCCATCGCGTGGAAGTTCCAGACCGGTGCGCGGTGAGTGAACCTGCCTGCGCAGTACGGCTCATGGAAGGGCCTCTACACCCGGTGCTGCGGAAGTGGGCGGTCGACGGGACTGGGAGCGGGCCTTCACCGCGCCGCCGGCTCGGGCCGACGCAGAGGGCGACCTGGACTGAGTGGTCTCAGTCGATTCCACTAGCGTGCGAGCCCACCAGCACGCGGCCGGAGCCCGTAAAAAAGGGCTCCGGCTGATCGGACGCCCATGGACCCGGCCCGAGGCGGTGCCGGCAGACAAGCCGGCGGGACCAGGTCGCCCAGCGCCGACGAGGCGGTCGCGGCGGCGGAAGACCGCCCCGCTTCGACCGCAGTACCTACAAGAAACTCGACACCGTCGAACGATGCATCAACCGACTCGAGCAATGGCGCTGCATTGCCACCCGCTACGAGAAGACCGCCACCGTCTACCAGGCAGGACTCCACCTCGTAGGCGTCTTCCTCTGGTCAGCACGCTGATCGGAGGAAGAGGTCTAGCTCTCGTAGTCGCAGTAGGCGCCCTTTCGTGAGTAGAGCCACTGCTTGTCGAGGAAATGCGTGGTCAATTCCTGGGCGGCCTTCTTGTCCTCGATGATGAAGCCGTGGTCCTGCGTGGTGTCCGGGTAGACGTTGCGCGAACCGACGTAGAAGGCGGTGGTGTCGACCACGACCAGCTTGGTGTGCAGACGGTACTTGTGGCCGTTCGGCCAGCAGGGGGCATCGGAGACACGCAGCGACGCGAGCTGGAGGTTCTTCTTGAGTACCTGCGTCGCGGCCTCGTCGGAGGGGCACAGCAGCCTGACGCGGTCGAAGAGCACCTCGTGGACGAGGCCGATGCTGCTGCCCGAGATGTTGGAGTAGTCCGGGGCCCCGGGGGAGCTGATGACGATCCGGACCTTGACACCGGCCCGCATCTTCTTCGCCAGGAGGTCGACCAGCAGCACATCGAACTTGGCGTGCCCCAGGATCGTGAGGCCGGTGATGTCCTGCTGTGAGAGCACGATCGTCGTCTTCGCGCAGGAGACGAGGGCGTGGATGGCGTTCGCGTCGGGGTTGACCGTCATGAAGTCGCGGTCCTCGTTGGTCTCGTTGTTCCCCCGGGTTGCGGCCGCCTGGACGGACTTGGACTGGGGTAACTTCCAGGTCGATTTGCTGTCCGCACCCGCGATGCCGTAGCCGAGGCTGCCGACCGCGATCACGTCGATGCCGCCGGGGGCGGTGTAGGGGTCGAGGCCGTAGAGCGGCCCGGGTCCCGATACCGGCACCGCTCCGTCGTCGACCGAAATCCACGCTTTCTTGCCTTCGAGTCGGCTGGTCGTGGACCCGTTGGCCAGGACCCATCCCCAGAGCACGTCCAGGTACGCACCGGCCGACCAGGCCGCCGGGCCTGACAGCGAGATGTCCAGATCGGTGACCGGGGACCGGTCACCGATGCCGATCCCCCCGGCCAAGGCCAACCGGTTCGTTCCGTCCTCGATGTAGAAGTTGGTCATCCAATTGATCCCCCCGTGGATGACGTGCAAGCCGTCGACCAGAAGGAACTTGGTGTGGTTGTAGGAGGTGGAGCCGCGCGTGGTCATCGAGGCGACCCGCAGGTCCACGCGGTCGGCGGCCGACCCCAGTTTGTTCTTCATCTTCCGGGCGAAGGCCCACGGATCGGCCGTGAGGTCGACGCCCCCGACCCCGGTGAGCATCCGGACGATCAGACGCCGCCCGGAGGTGAACCTTTCGGCCGCCTGGGCGATCCCCCTGCACATGGAGTCGAGGAACAGACCGTCGGGGAAAGGTCCTGACGCCGTGGCGCCCAGGTCCGGCGGTCCGAAGCCGGTGATGTCGATGCACCGGGTGGCGCCGGCGAGGACGGATTCGATCTTGACCAGAAGCCGGCCGACTCCGGCCTTTTCCCGGCCTTTTGGAATATCGGCGTCCGACTTCCATCCCCAGCAGTCCGGGACCTGCAGGATCCAGTCGCTGTCGAGCCGGTTCCCGGAGGTCCGGGCCCAGAGCGTCCCCTCGTAGCCGGGCGAGAGCGACTCCAGAACACTCTGGACCTGGTCCAGATACGGCGTGGGACGCCTTTCGTCTTTCACGGCAGGCAGCATGAGCGGATTGTCACACGCGGTCCGCGACAGCTGAACAGAACTTGATGAAACGGGAGATCGCGGTGCGGACCGGTCTGGTGCGGGCCTGTCCGCGCGGTTCGGGGCGTGGAAGGGGGCCCACAACCGGCTGCGGACGTGGGCCCTGGACGGGACCTGGAAGGAGGTCTTCACGGCCCTGCTCCCCCAGGCCGACAAAACGGCACCCGGGTTCTGCACGCTTCATGCCCACACTGCTGAGCGCGAGCCAGCCTCGTCTTGTCAACAGGGCTCTCAGGCCCGGGCATACTCAAAGGCTCGGCTCGCGCCCGCAAAGGTCAGCTCTCGCCAACCTTCGTTTCCCATTAGGCGTACTCCTCCCGCGCGAACCGCTCCCATCTGCGACAGCACGGCATCCGCGCCCTCGTCCCGCAGCCCGCCGACCAGATCGCCAAGCGCAAACGCAAGGGCAGTGCCGACGGCAGGCCCCCGGCGTTCGACCGCACCGCCTGCGAACAGCGCGACACCGTCGAACGCTGCATCGACAAGCTCAAGCGGTGGCACGGCCTGGCCACCCGCCACGACAGGACCGCCACCGGCTACCTCGCCGCACTCCGCCTCGCCGCCGTCCGCATCTGGACAGCGAGGCGATCCGAAAGAAGCGCCCTAGCCGCGCCTCCCGGTGCGGACCAGCAGGTACAGGAAGTACGGGGTGCCGATGACGGCGGTCATCAGGCCCGCGCCCAGCTGGGCCGGGGCGATCACGGTGCGGCCCACGAGGTCGGCGGTGCCGACCAGTGCCGCGCCCAGCAGGACCGCCACGGGCAGGACCCTGACGTGCCTGCGGCCGACGAGGGCGCGGGCCGCGTGCGGGGCGATCAGGCCGACGAAGCCGATGGTGCCCGCGGCGGCGACGGCGGTGGCGCTCAGCACCACGCCGACCACCAGGAACAGCAGCCGGGCCGGGGCCAGGCGCAGCCCGAGCAGGCGCGGGGTGTCCTCGTCTACGGAGACCAGGTCGAGTTCGGTCCGCCGCGCCGCGGCCACCGCCAGGCCGATCAGCAGGGCGAGGGCGACGGGCACGAGGTCGGGCAGGGTCCGGCCGTAGGTGGAGCCGGACAGCCAGGTGAGCGCCTTCGTGGCGTTGAACGGGTCGGTCAGCACGATCAGCAGGCTGATCAGCGCCGTCGTCGCCGCGGCGACGCCGACCCCCACCAGGACCAGCCGGTTCTGCCCGAAGCCGCCTCGGGCGGCCAGCCCGAACACCACGACCGCGGTGCCGGCCGCGCCCGCGAAGGCCGCGCCCGCCACGCCCCAGGAGCCGGCCGCGGGCACCGTGGTGACGCACAGCACGGCACCCAGCGCGGCCCCGCCGGAGACCCCGAGGGTGCCGGGCTCGGCGAGCGGGTTGCGGGTGACGGCCTGCACGAGGGTGCCGGACACCGCCAGGGCCGCGCCGGCGAGCACGGCGGCCAGCACCCGCGGGACCCGGGTGTCGAGGACGAAGGACACCGACTGCGCGGCCCTGCCCTGGGCCCAGTTGGCCACGTCGCCGAGCAGTAGTTTCGTGTCGCCCAGCAGGACGCCGGCGACCATGACCGCGAGCAGCACGGCGCCCAGCGCCACCGTGGTGGTCAGGAAGACGGCCCTGGTCGGGATGCGCAGCCGTTCGGGGGTGCCGGCGGCCGCCGGGTCGCGCAGCCTGAGGGCCGTGGCGACCAGGAACACCGCGCCCAGCAGGCTGGTGACGACTCCGGTGGGCACGGCGACGGCCGCCTCCGCGGAGACCAGGGAGCGCAGCAGGACGTCCGCGCCGAGCACCAGTGCGGCACCGGCCAGCGCCGCCGCAGGCAGGCCCGCCCGGACCTTGGCGAACGGCCGGACGCGGCGCGCGAGGGGCCGTACCAGCGCCGGGGCGCACAGGCCGACGAAGCCGAGCGGACCGGCGAGGGTGACGGCGGCGGCGGAGAGCAGTGCCGCGCACACGACGGCGGTCGTGCGGGTGGCACGGACCGGGACGCCGATACCGCGGGCGGCCTCGTCGCCGAGTGCGAGGGCGTCCGTGCGGCGCGCGATCGAGAGCAGACCCACGAGGCCGACGAGGACCACGGGGGCCATCTGGAGCACGCCGTCGAAGCCGTTCTGGGCGATGCTGCCCTGGCTCCAGCCGTACAGGCCCTGGGTCCGCTCGGGGAACAGCAGGAGCAGTCCCTCGGTGACGGAGGACAGGCCCAGGGTCAGGGCGCTGCCCGCCAGCACGAGCCGCACGGTCCCGGTGCCGAGGCCGGACAGGGCGAGGACGACGGCCGCCGCGCCGAGCGCGCCGACGAACGCCACGCCCGAGGAGGCCAGCAGCGGCACCGAGACACCGGTCGCGGCGAGCACGCCGAGCGCCAGATAGGAGCCGGCGTTGACGGCGAGCGTGTCCGGCGCCGCGAGCGGGTTGCGGCTGACGGCCTGGAGCGCCGCACCCGCGATCCCGAGCGCGGCGCCGACCAGCAGGCCCGCGGTCATCCGGGGCAGCCGTGAGGCGACCACCACGGAGGCGTCGCCGGGGTCGGCGTGTCCGGTGAGGGCCTTCCAGACCTCCGCGGGGCCGACGGCCGCCGTGCCCTGGGCGATGTCGACCACGGCGAGGGCGGCCACCAGCAGGACGAGGACGGCCGTCACCGCGGCCACGCCCGCCCCGCTCCCGGCGGCGGACGTGCCCTCGGAGGGACCCGGCGGCCCGGTGCGGGGGCCCGGTGGTGTGGCGGCGGGGACCGGCGGGGTGCCGGTGGGAACCGGTGCTGCGGCGCGGGTCATGCGGCTACTTCGTGAGCGCGGCGACGACGGCGTCGACGTACGCCTGCATGGACCGCGGGCCGCCGAACATCCAGATGCCGTCGGGCAGCCGGTGCACGTTGCCCTTCTTCACGAACGGCAGGGACTTCCACACGGCGTTGTCCTTGAGGTCCTTGGCGAAGGGGTCGCTGGCCTCCTCGCTGTTGCCGATGTAGGCGAACTCGACGTCGCCGAGGCCGGTGAGGCCCTCGACGTCGGTGGAGCCGAGGCCGTAGCTCGCGTCGCCCTTGATCTTCCAGGCGTTCTTCAGGCCTATCGCCTCGTTGACGGCGCCGATGAGCGAACCACTGGCGTAGGGGCGGACGGTGACCTGGTTGCTGGTGACCCAGCCGTCCGCGAACGCGATCTTCCGTCCGGCGAGGCCCGCGTCGGCGAGCGCCTGCTTGCCCTCGGCGATCTTGGCGTCGAAGGTCTTCTCGGCGGCCTTCGCCTCGGTCTCGGTGCCGGTGGCCCGGGCGATGAGGTCGAGGTTCTCCTTCATCTGCCCGATCTGGTCCGCGGACTTGGCGGAGCGGACCTGGAGCACCGGGGCGATCTTCCGCAGCTGCTTGACGGCGGCGGCGGACAGGTCGGTGGTGGCGACGATGAGGTCCGGCGAGAGGGCGGCGACGGTGTCCATGGAGGGCTCGCCGCGGGTGCCGATGTCCTTGGGCGAGTTGGTCAGCGGGGCGGAGGTGTCCCAGGTCTTGTAGCCCTTGACGTCGGCGACGCCGACGGGGTCGACGCCGAGCGTGACGAGGCTCTCGACCACGTTCCACTCGGTGCCGACGACCTTCTCGGCGGGCCCGTCGAGCTTCACCTCGGTGCCGCTCGCGTCGGTCAGGGTGATGCTCTCGGCGCTCGCCTCGGAGCTGCCGGCGGCCGGCTCGGTGGTGCCGCAGCCGGCCAGGGCGAGGGCGGCGGACGCGGCGGCGAGGACGATCAGGGGGCGTCTCATGAGGTGGTGCTGAGCCTTTCGGTACGAGCGTGATGGCGGCCGATCGCGCGGGTGCGCAGCCGGCCGGTCAGCGGGTCGGTGTCGGTCTCGATGCGGATGCCGTACGTCTCGGTGAGGCGCTCGGCGGTCAGGACGTCCTCGGGACGGCCGTCGGCGACGATCCGCCCGGCGTGCAGCAGGGCGATCCGGTCGGCCACGGCGGCCGCCTGGTCCAGGTCGTGCAGGACGACGCCGACCGCGATGCCGTGGTCGTCCGCCAGATCCCGCATCAGGTCGAGGAGTTCGACCTGGTAGCGCAGGTCGAGGTAGGTCGTGGGTTCGTCGAGGAGCAGCACGCCGGTGTCCTGGGCCAGGCAGCTCGCCAGCCAGACGCGCTGGAGCTGGCCGCCGGAGAGGTGCTCGGCGCCGCGGCCGGCGAGGCCCTCGGCGTCGGTCAGCGCGAGCGCGCGGCGCACGGCGGCCGGACCGTCGGGGTCGGGCCGGCCCCAGCGTCCCCGGTACGGGTAGCGGCCGAACTGCACGATGTCCCGTACGGTGAGACCGCTGGGCGCGGTGCGCCCCTGGGTCAGCAGGGCGACCCGGCGGGAGAACTCACGGGCCGTCAGGGCGAGCCCGTCGGTGCCGTCGCCGTCCCCGGTGCCGAGTTCGAGGCTGCCGGCGCGGGCCCGCTGGAGGCGGGCCAGGCTGCGCAGCAGCGTGGACTTGCCGCTGCCGTTGGGGCCGACGAGTACGGTCACCTCTCCGGGCCGGAGGGTGAGCGCCGCGTCGTGCACGACGTCGGTCCCGTCGTACGCCACGGTCACGTTCCGGGCGGTCAGCCGATGGCCGCGGGAACGTGAGGGCTCGGTCGTCTCTTCACCAGAACTCACAAGCAAAGGTTAGCCTAACCTAAGCAGCGCGTCGCCATCGAAGGTCATCCAGCACGGCCGCGCGACCGGCACGGACCGACCGTTCCCCACGCCAACAGGGCGTGCGGCAAACGGAGTTCGCAAGATCTTGAGGGCGGTCCGCGGGGCGCCCGATTCGCCGCGCGCCGGGCCGCGGAGCCACCCGCGGAGCCATCCGCGGATCCACTCGCGGACCCGTCGCCGGGCGATTCCGCGCCCACCACCCCCAACCCCCTCCCCCGTTCGCTCGCTTGAATCGTTGTCACACCTATTGACCTCAGATCAAGCCCCGGATTACGGTTCCCGCGCCTGCCGTGATTGAAACGATTCAATCCCTGGCCAGTCCGTATCCGCCCTTGGGAACACTTGGGGTTGAACCATGCTCGAATCCTCCTCGCAGCGCGGCGGGGCGACCCGCCGGTCGGTGCTGGCGGCCGGTGTGTCGGCCGGCGCTCTCGCCGCGTTCGGACCGGCGGCGCGTGCCGTCGCCGCCCCCGCCGGTACCGTCGTGACGGGAGCCGTCCCCTCCGCCGACTGGTTCGCCGGTCCGGCGAAGGCCGTCCGGCCGAAGTTCCGCTGGTGGTGGCCGGACGGGCTGGTGGACCCCGCCGAGATCGCCCGGGAGATCGACCAGATGGCCGACGCGGGATTCGGCGGGGCCGAGATCGCGGCCGTGCACCACAGCATCACCGACACCTCCGTGCTGGACACCGCCCACCACGGCTGGGGCGGCGAGGCCTGGCGCGACGGCGTGAAGGCGGCGCTGCGCCAGGCGGCCAGACGCGGTCTGACCGTCGACCTCACCCTGGGCCCCAGCTGGCCCGTCGCGGTCCCCGGTGTCACCCCCGACGACGACGCGGCCGTCAAGGAACTCGCCTACGGCAAGGTCACGCTGACGGCCGGCGCGGCCTACGACGGCCCGGTGCCCGCCTCGGTCTACGCGGCCGCCTCCGCGGTCGGCGTGCAGAAGCTGTTCGCGGTGCAGGCCGCCCGGGTCAACACCGCCTACTCCAGCGGCAAGGCGACCGGCCTGGACGCCGACAGCGTCACCGACCTCACCGGCCTGGTCTCCGACGGACGGCTCGCCTGGACCCCGCCGGACTCCGCGACCTGGGTGATCCTCTCCTACTGGCAGCGGGGTTCGGGGCAGCAGCCCGAGGCGGGCCCGCACTCCTCCCCCGCCGCCTACGTGGTCGACCACTTCAGCGCGGCCGGGACCGCGGCCGTCACCCGCTACTGGGACCGCGAGATCCTCGACACCACGCTGCGCAGACTGCTCGCGTCGGCGGGCGGGGCCTTCTTCGAGGACTCCGTGGAGCTGGAGACCAAGGGCCTGCAGTGGACGCCCGCGCTGCCCGACGCGTTCCGCCGGCACACCGGGCGCGACCTGCTGCCGTACCTGCCGGCCGTCGTCCTCGACAACGGCAACCAGATCTTCGCCTTCGAGGCCCGGTTCACCCAGGAGATCCGCCACGACTTCTGGGAGACCGTCTCCCTCCTGTTCAACGAGCACCACCTGGAGGCGCTCAAGGACTGGGCGCACGGGCACGACATGCTGCTGCGCTCCCAGCCGTACGGGCTCCAGACCGACGCGATCGCCTCGGCGGCCGTCCTCGACATCCCCGAGGGCGAGTCGCTCGGCTTCAAGAACCTCGACGACTACCGCTGCCTGGCCGGCGGCCGGGACATGGCCGGCCACCGCGTCCTGTCCTGCGAGGCGGGCGCCTACGCGGGCGGCGCCTACAACACCACCTGGGACAAGTTCCTGCGCACCATGGGCGGCGCGTACGCGGCGGGCGTCAACCAGACGGTGATCCACGGCTTCTCCTACGCCACCGCGCCGGGTGTCAGCTGGCCCGGGTTCGCGGCCTTCAGCCCGTACAACGGTGCGCCGGGGTACGGCGACTCGTGGGGGCCGCGCCAGCCCACGTGGCGGCACGTCCCGGACATCGCCGACTACCTGGGCCGGGTGCACGAGGTCCTCCAGTCCGGCACCGTCCGCGCCGACATCGCCGTCTTCCGGCAGACCGGCTACAGCGCGACCGGCATCGGCGCCTCCTGGCTGACCTCGACCGGCATCCCGCTCGGCTGGACCCACCAGTTCCTCAGCGGACCCCTGCTCGACCTGCCCTCGGCCAAGGTCTCCGGGAAACGGCTCGCGCCCGACGGACCCGACTACAAGGCCCTCTTCCTCGAAGGGGACTTCTTCTACGGCTCCAACCCCACCCTGGCCGTCACCGACGCCAGGAAGCTGCTGGCGTTCGCCCGGGCGGGGCTGCCGACCGTGCTGTACGGCGCCTTCGACCAGGCCCTCACCCCGGGTCTCCCGGACGACGGCGAGACCGACGAACTGCGCGCGCTGACGGCCAAGTTGCTGGCGCTCCCGAACGTCCGCCGGGTCACCGACAAGACCCTGGTGGGCGCGGCCTTCGCGGAACTCGGGGTGACACCCGACGTCTCCTACGCCACGTCCTCGACGCTCCTCAACGCGCACCGCGCCACCGACGACGCCGACTTCTACTACTTCTGCAACGGCAAGCACGCCGAGACCGTCAAGCCGGCGGTCGCCGCCATCGACCACGACGTGACGGTGCACAGCACCGCGCGCTCCGGCTCCGGCACGGTCCCCTACCTGCTGGACCTGTGGACCGGACGCGTCACGCGGCTCGCCGAGTACACCCAGGACGGGGACGCGTTCACGTTCCGGGTGACGCTCCAGCCCGGCGAGACGGTCGCGGTCGCGCTGGCCCGGCCCGCCGCGTTCGGGGACCGGACGGGTGCCCGTCCGCACGCGGTGGCCACGGACGCGGACAGCGTGCTGTTCGACGACGGTTCGCTGGCCGTGCGCGCCACGGCGGCCGGCACGTACAGCACCACCCTGTCCAACGGCCGCACGGTCACCGCGAAGATCCCCGAGGTGCCCGCGGCCGTCACCCTGGACCAGTGGAGCCTGTCCGTCGACGACTGGCGGCCCGGCGCCGACGCCACCAGCACCGAGATCGTCAAGCACTCGCTCACCCTGGACGCGCTACTGCCCTGGTCGCAGATCACGGAACTGGCCGACGTCGGCGGCATCGGCCGCTACCGCGCGACCGTCACGCTCCCCAAGACGTGGACCTCCTCGCTGGGCGCCCTGCTGCGGCTGGGCAGCGTCAGCGACACCTGCCGGGTCACCGTCAACGGCACCCGGCTCGATCCCGTCGACCGCCTCAACCCCGTGGTGGACCTGGGCTGTTCGCTGCGGGCGGGGACGAACACGATCGAGGTCGAGGTCGCCACACCGCTGTTCAACCGGCTGCGGGTGAGCAACCCGGCGGTCTTCGGGACGGCGGCGCGCCAGTCGTACGGCCTCGTCGGCCCGGTGCAGCTCGTCCCGTACGCCCAGCGGACGGTGGCCTGACCCGGACCGGCCGCCACCGGTCCGTCCCCCGGCCCGTCCCACTGTCCGTCCCACTGTCCGTCACGATGTCCGGCACGTCCGGATAGGGTGCGGGCATGGAACGGATCTTGGTGGTGGGTGTCACCGGCGCGGGCAAGTCGACGCTCGCCCGCGCCGTCGGACAGCGGCTGGGGGTGCCGTACCACGAGATGGACGCGCTGTACTTCAGCGGTCCCGGCTGGGCCGTGAACGACGCGTTCGCCGAGGAGGTGGCGCGGCTCGGCGCCCGGCCGCGCTGGGTCGTGGACTCCCTCGGCCAGCCGGAGGTCCGCGACCTGCTGTGGGAGCGCGCGGACACGGTGGTGTGGCTGGACTACCCCCGGCACGTCGTCATGCCCCGGGTGGTGCGCCGTTCCTTCGGGCGCTCCGCCCGGCGTGAGGTCCTGTTCGGCGGCAACCGGGAGACCTGGGGCGGCTGGCTGAGCCGGGAGCATCCGGTGTGGTGGTCCTGGTCCCAGCACACGGCGCGGCACGCGGAGATCGAACGGCGGACCCGTGATCAGCGGTTCGCGCCGCTGGAGACCCTCCGCTTCACCCGGCCCGACGAGACCACCGCCTGGCTGGCCGGCCTCTGACCCGGGGCGCGGACAGGGGTCCCGGCAACGCGAAGGGCCCGTCCGGAGTACGGACGGGCCCTTTCGGCGAGCGCTGGGCAGGCCTTGCACCTGCATTTCCCCACAGGAAGCGGAGCGTCTTTCCTTGGACCACCAACGCGACACCGGGCGCCGGGACTTCACGGCGACCAGCTCGTGATCAATGTTAGCGCACGCGAGGGCCTCCTCATTCCACCCCGCCGCCCGGCGCCTCGGCCGTCCCGGTCAGGTGCGGCGCGGACCGCGCCGGCCGGTGGTCGGGCCGGGGGGCGGGCAGGACCAGGGGAGTTCCTTCCGCGGTGCCCTGCCCGGCGGTGAGCACCAGGATCTCGTCCCCGGCGCTCCACCGGCGCCGCTCGGACCTGCCGGGGCACAACAGGACCTCGTCGTAGGGCCGGAGCGCGTGCGGGTCGTGCGCGCGGTAGCCGATCGCGCACTCGCCGCGCTCCAGCGCCGCCGCGACGACCGTGGCGAAGTCGGCCTCGTGGCCCGGCAGTACGTAGTGGTCGGCCGTGCGCAGGGCGAGCGCGCCGCCGCGGGTGGCGAAGATCTCCTCGAAGACGGCGGCCAGTTCGGGGTTCTGCACGATCTGCGCCATCAGCAGCGCGGTGAGTTCACCCCGGACGACGACGTCGGACGCCGGGCCGAGCGGAGCGACCGTACGGCTGCGGTGGTCGTGCATCTCGGCCACGACCGGCAGCACCCGGCCGGACCGCTCCTCCCACGCCAGCAGGGTGAGCAGGGCCAGCAGGGTGCGCTCGTCGGGCCGTTCGGGTCCGTGCTCCTCGTCCGCGCCGAGGGCGACGACGCTGTCGTAGGCGGAGAGGTCGAGGCCGTCCAGCGCCTCGGGGGCGGCCAGGTCGCGGATGTGGTGCACGACGGCGAGCGGTTCGGTGTCCGCCGGCCGCTCGACGGCGGAGCCGGCGGCGGTCACCACGTCGAGCCTGGAGCCGGACCGGGCGGTGCGGCGCAGGGCCTCCACGATCAGCGGCGCCCGGCGGTTCCAGCCGAGCAGCAGCAGCCGCGCGGGCGCTTCGGAGAGCGGCCCGGGCGGTGCGAGCGCCGTGCTGTCGACCCTGGCCCAGCGGTCCGCGAGCGGGACGGGCCGGTCGTCGTGGGCGACGGTGACCAGCCGGTCCCCCGGTTCCAGCACGGTGTGCGGCGGGGGTGTGAGCAGCGGGCGCCCGTCCGGACGCAGCAGTCCCACGGCGCAGACCGTCTCCAGCCGCATCGCCACCTCCTCGAAGGACAGTCCCACCGCCTCGGGGACGTCGGCCACGTGGAACTCGGCGCCGGAGAAGTCGAGGAGGTCCCGCAGGGCCGACGGCATCCCGGGGCGCCGGGCCGCCTGGACGAGCAGCCGTGCCGAGGTCCGGTCGGTCTCCAGCACGGTGCCGCGCGCTCCGGCGGCCAGCCGTGCGGCGGGCAGGTAACGGCCGTCGTGGACGGCGGCGACCACCCGCGGCCCGGGCCGTCCGTCGTCCGCGCCGAGCAGGGCCCGCAGCGCCAGCAGGGTGCGTACGACGGTGAGGTCGCCGTCGGCGTCGTCGGCGGGCAGCACCGCCACCGCCCTGGCCGCGCCCGGGCTGACCAGGGCGAGGGCGTCGGGGTCGGTGGGCGCGCCGGTCCGGCAGACCAGCCGGACGCCGTCGGTGACGCCGAGGGCGGCCGTGAGCGCGGCCTCCATCTGCGCCGGGTCCCGGTCCGCGAGCACGGTGATCACGTGCCGTCCGGTGGCTGTGCTCCCGGTTCCCGCTCGTCCGGCGATCGTCTCGGAGACCAGGGTGAAGATCTGGTCGGTCCAGCCGAGCACCACGTCGTGGTCGCGCTCCAGCACCCGGGAGCGGCCGCGCCGCAGTTCGGTGAGCCGGTCGCCGAGGCCCGTGGTGACGACTCCGACGACCGTCGACACGCACAGCAGGGCGATCAGGCCGAGCAGCACGGACAGCAGCATGCGCGTCGGCGCGCCGCTCACCGCGCCGAGCCGCAGGGTCTCCGCGCTGGTGCGCCACACCTGGGCGAGCCGGCCGGAGAAGGAGTGCGGCGCGTCGGGGTCGGTCCACACCAGCAGGGTGCTGACGGGCACGACGACGGCCAGACAGCACCCGGCGAGCCAGCCGAGGAGTATCCCCGTGCTCCGCGCGAGCGTCCTGTCGAACAGGTACCGCGCCCGGTGCCGTAACGCGGTCCGTTCCCGCCCTCGTTCCACATCAGCCCCCTGATCCCCGCATATGCCCCGGCGACTTGTAGGGTGCCGGGTGCGGAGGGCGCGACACGCCGTCCGACCGGGGACTTCATCCTTTCGGGCAGCGTCCGGTGGCTCAAACCCGGGTGCGGGCCGCGGTGTCGGCGAGCAGCAGCCGTCCGGTCGTGCCCGCGCGCAGGAGTCCCGCGGTCATGACGGCCAGGCCTGGGCCGGGGCCCGAGGTCCGGTCGGCGCCGGGCGCGCACGGCGAGGACCGCGGCCACCGCGATGCCGGTGCCGGTGAGCGCGAGCGGGGCGGGGCGGGGCGGGTGCGGTCGATGCCGGCCCCGGCCGGGGCCGCGAGCACGCCGCCGTCCCGCGGCCGTTCGCACGGTGCGTGGACCTGCGCGTGCGGGCCGCCTCCGCCTTCACGTCGTGGGCGCCGGCCTCCCCCGGTGTGTCGGTGATCCCGGGGACGAGGAACGAGGAGGTGGTCAAGCGCGCGTCCGCCGTGGGGGGACCGTGTTCCCCGGGGGCGGTTCGAAGGACGTGGCCAGGGTGCCCGGTGCGACGGGGGCGCGCTGTCCGGTGCCGGCGACGGGCAGGCGGGCGCCGTCGAGGGCGGGGTCCACGTGGACGGCGAACCACTCGTCCATGCGGGCGGCCAGGGCGGTGCGGGTGGCCCGATGCTCGGGCGCGTCGGCCAGGTCGGTTTCCTCGCCCGGGTCGGCGAGCAGGTCGTACAGCTCGTGCGGTCCGTGCGGGTGGCGGTGGACGTACTTCCACTCCCGGGTGCGGATCATGCGCACCGGACCGTACTCGTCGTAGACGACCACGCGGTCGTGGCCCGCGTCGGTACCGGTCCCGCCGCCGGTGAGCAGGCCGGCGAAGGAGCGGCCGGGCAGGGGGCGCGCGGCGGGGCCGGCGGCGGGCGCGGGCAGGCCGAGGTGGTCGGTGAGGGTGGGCAGGACGTCGTACTGGGAGAGCAGGGCGTCGCTGGTGCGGTCGCCGGGGATGCGGCCGGGCTGGGCCGCGATGAAGGGCACCAGCACGGAGCTGTCGTACATGTTCTGCGGGAAGGTGCCGTTGCCCTTGCCCCAGATGCCGTGGTGACCGGCGTTGAAGCCGTTGTCGCTGGTGAAGACGGTGAGCGTGGACCCGGTGAGGCCGAGGGAGTCGAGGCGGTCGAGGACCCGGCCGACCGCGGCGTCCATCGCGGTCGTCGCGGCGAAGTAGCCGACGAGGGCCTGGCGGACGTCGGGTTCGCCGCCGACGGGGGCGCCGTCCGCGTCCACCGGCTGCCAGGGGTGGGCGGGGCCCTGCGGGCAGGTCTCGAAGGCGCAGTCCTCGTACAGCCGGGTGTACCGGCTGGGGTGCTGGCCCTTCCAGGGTTTGTGCGGGGCGGTGAAGTGCAGGGACAGGTGGAAGGGTTCGGGGCGGTCCGCCTCGGCGGTCAGGAAGCGCTCGGCGTCCGCGGCGAGGGCGTCGGTGAGGTAGTCGGGCTCCTCGGTGCGGACGCCGTCCCGGTACATCGGCGCCCCGCGGTACGGTCCGCCGCCGCTCTCGTGGGCGTACCAGTGCACGAACCCCTTGCGGGGACGGTCGTTGGCGCCCAGGTGCCACTTCCCGCTGAGGCCGAGGCGGTAGCCGGCGTCGGCCAGCAGGTCGGTGAACAGGGTCTGGCCCGCGAGGAAGTCCACGCCGGTGCGGCCCGCGTGGTGGTAGGAGAGCCAGTCGTGCACCCCGTGCTGGGACGGGAGACGGCCGGTGAACAGGGAGGCGCGGGCCGGTGAGCACACCGGTGAGGTGCAGAAGAAGCGGCTGAGGCGGATGCCGCTCGCGGCCAGGGCGTCGAGGCGCGGGGTGTGGATCTCGTGGTTGCCCGCGCAGCCCAGGGCCCAGGGTCCCTGGTCGTCGGAGAGCACCAGCAGGACGTTGGGACGGGCCGGGTCGCGGCTTGCCATGGGTCGGGGCCTTCCTCGCGTGGACGGCTCCGCATCATTGGCCGGGCCGGCGCCCCGGGTCAACCGTCACGGCGATATGAATGGCGCATGACCGTCGTGCGTGCTCGGCGCGTTCGGCGCGGCAAACGCCGCACTTCCCGAAGTCATCCGCAATTCATTACGTCCGATCGCCGTTGACCGGCACATGAACCTGAATCAATCATTTGGCCATCCCTCCCCTGCTTTCAGGCCACTTGAGGAGCGCGCCCATGTCGTCTGTCAGAACCCCCGCGGTCACCGGTTCGCCCGCCCGCCGCTCGGTGCTGGGGGCGGCCCTGGCCGCGTCCACCGCCCTCGTCACCGGCTGCGGCTCCGGCTCGGCCGGCACCGGGGACGGCGGCTCGTCGTTCACGTACTGGTCGATGTGGAAGCAGGACGAGCCCCAGGCCGCCGTCCTCAAGAAGGCGATCGGCCGGTTCACCGAGGACACCGGCGTCAAGGTGAGCGTGCAGTGGAAGGGTCGCCAGGTCGTCCAGCAGCTGGCTCCGACGCTCAACACCTCGAACGTGCCGGCCGACCTCGTCGACTCCGCGGACCGGTTCGCCTACGCCCAGCTCTACGCCACCGGCCAGGCCCTCGACCTGACCCCCGTGCTCGACCTGGCCGTGACCGGCGAGTCCGGCCACACCGTCGGCGGCGTCGTGCCGGCCAAGTACCGCGACCTCGCCACCACCAAGGGCACGCTGTGGCAGCTGCCGTACGAGGTGGTCACCACACAGCTCTGGTACGACGGGCACGCCCTTCCCGAGGTCGCCGCAGAACCGCCCGCCACCTGGGCGGAGTTCACCGAGCTGCTGGCCACGCGCCGGCGGCGGCGCGGGGACGGCCCGCTGGCCCTGGACGGCGACATACCCGACTACGCCGCCTACTGGACGTACTACGCGGTGCTGCGCGGCCTCGGTCCCGGCGCGTTCGGCAGGGCGGCCACGGACCACAGCGGCGCGCTGCTGCGGGCGGACGGGTTCGTCGACGCGCTGCGCCACGTCGAGGACCTGGTCTCCGGCGGCGACTTCACCAAGGGGTACGACGGCTCGAAGTGGCCCGCCGTGCAGCAGAAGTGGGCCAAGGGCAGGTCGGACTTCCTGCTGCTGGGCACGTTCGCGCCCAGCGAGACCTCGACGTTCGCCGGCTCGGACTTCCGTTACCGGTCCTTCCCGTTCCCCGCGTTCACCGAGGGCGGCGACACCTCGCAGGACATCTCGCTGATCGGCTTCTCCATCCCGAAGAAGGCGCGCAACGCGGCCGCCGCGCAGAAGTTCCTGGCCTATTTCTTCGCCGAGGAGCACCTGTCGGGCATCTCGTCCACGGCCAAGAACCTCACCCCGCGCGCCGACATCGCCGCCCCCTCCGAACTCGCCGACGCCCAGCGGGCCCTGGCCTCGGGGGGCGTGGTGAAGACGCTCGACGGGGTGAAGGAGACCGCCGCCGAGTGGTACACCAAGGTGTTCCTGCCCTCGAACACCAAGTTCGTCACCGGGCGCCTCACCGCCGCGGAGTTCGCCAGGACCCTGGCGAGCGACTCCGCGGGCTACTGGAAGACGGCCGCGTGAGCGCGCCCGCCGCGGACGCCGCCGGCGTCGCCGTCACCGACCGCGTCCGCCCCGGCGGACGGCGGGCCGCGGGACGGACGAGGGCCCGCAGCAGCCCGCTGGCGGCCCGCCGCCGCCGGCTGTTCTGGCCCATGCTGCTGCCCGCCGCCCTGGTCTACCTGGTCTTCTTCGCGGGGCCCTCGCTGTACACGGTGTGGCTCAGCTTCAACGAGTGGGCGGGCGCGGGCCCGATGGCCTTCGTCGGGCTGGACAACTACCGGCGGCTGTTGCAGGACCCGACCTTCCACCACGCGTTCGCCAACACCCTCTGGATCATCCTCGGGGTCGGCGGGGCGACCTTCCTGGTCTCCTTCGCGCTGACGATGTTCCTGCGCGACATGCGGGGCCGCAAGGCCGCCCGGTCCGTCCTCTTCTTCCCCAACATCGTGCCCAGTGTGGTCCTGGCGATCCTGTGGGGGTTCCTCTTCCAGGGCGAGGGACCGGTGAACGCGGCCCTCCGGGCGGCCGGTCTGGCCCATCCGCCCAACTGGCTCGGCCAGGAGCACCTGTTCGCCGTCGTCATGCTCGGACTGGTGTGGACCTCGACCGGCTTCTACACCACGATCCTGATGGCCGCCGTCGACCAGATCCCGCCCGAGCTGTACGAGGACTGCGAACTCGCGGGCGCGGGCGCGCTCCAGAAGTTCCGGTACGTGACGCTGCCGCTCCTGTGGGACGTGGTCGGGGTGTGCGCGGTGCTGTGGACCATCTCCGCGGTGAAGGTCTTCGAGTTCATCTACGCCTTCGCCGGTGCCGCCGGCCAGATGCCCGACACCGGGGTGTGGAACACCGCCCTGTACACCTACGGCGAGGCCTTCGCCTCGGGCGGTGTCCCGCGCTACGGCTCGGCCGCCGCGAGCGCCGTGGTGATGGTCACGCTGGTCGGCGTGCTGGTCGTCCTCGTCCGCCGGGTCATGCGCCGCGACTCGGTGCAGTACTGACCGCCCCCTCGTCGACCGCGGTCCCCCGTCCCGCCCTTCCGCCCACCGTCACGGAGGTCCACCATGGCTGTCGCCGGTCACGGCCGAAGCCCCGGCCCCCTCGCCCGCCGGCTGCGCCGGCTCACCGCCGCCCGGCTCGCCGGCGTCCCGCTGGTCTGGCTGTTCGTCGCCTTCAACGTGCTGACCGGGCTGTGGCTGCTGGTGTCGTCGCTGAAGACCGCCGACGAGATCTTCAGCTCGCCCTGGCAACTCCCGCACGCCCCGCGGTGGGACAACTACGCCCGCGCCTGGACCGGCGGGCTGCTCGGCCGGGCCGCCGCCAACACGGTGACCGTGGTCGGCGGCACCGCGCTGCTGACGGTGCTGCTGGCGGCGCCCGCCGCCTACGTCCTCAGCCGGATCACCACCCGCCTCAACGGCGGCCTCACCCTGTTCTTCGCGCTCGGGCTGGGCGTGCCCGCCCAGGTCGTGATGCTGCCGCTGTTCGTCGTGATGAACCAGCTCCAGCTGGTCGACAGCCTGGCCGGGCTGATCGTCGTCTACGTGGCGACCTCCCTGCCGTTCGCGGTGTTCTTCCTGACCGGCTTCTTCTCCACCCTGCCGGTGGAGCTGGAGGAGGCCGCCGCGCTCGACGGGGCGTCCCCGCTGCGCACCTTCTGGCAGGTGATGCTGCCGATGGCCCGCGGCGGACTGGTCACCGTGCTCATCCTCAACATCGTCCAGCACTGGGGCGAGACGGTGTTCGCGCTGGTCTTCGTCCAGACCAGCGACCACCAGACCCTGTCCCTCGCCCTGCTCGGGCTGCTCCAGCAGATGCAGTACAACGGCGCCGACTGGGGAGGGCTGTTCGCGGGCGTGGCCATCGTGATCCTTCCGGTCCTCGCCTGCTACGTATGGCTGGGCCGACGGATCATCGAGGGAATGACCGTCGGCTCCGTCAAGTGAGCCGCTCCACAGGGGGACTGAGACCCATGAACACCGACGCCCGGGACCTGAAGTTCCGTCAGCTCGCCGCCGAACTGCGGCAGCGGCTGCTCCAGGGCACCTGGCCGGCCGACTCCCGGCTGCCCACCGAGAAGGAACTCGCCCAGGCCAGCGGCACCTCGGTGAGCACCGTACGCCGTGCCGTCGACGAACTCGTCTCCGAGGGGCTGGTGGTACGGCGGCAGGGCTCGGGCACCTTCGTGGTGCCGCCGAGCGCGCCCGCCCCCGGCCGGGCCCTGGTCGGCGTCATCGTGCCCGACACCGCGTTCTACTTCCCGAAGGTCCTCCAGGGCATCGAGGAGACCCTGTCCGCGGCCGGGGCCCGCCTGCTGCTGGCCTGCTCCGGCTACGACCAGGCCCGCGAGACCAAGGACCTCGCGGACATGCTGGAGGCCGGTGTCGACGGGCTGCTCGTCGTGCCCACCCTGAAGGGACCCGAGCCGGCCGCCGCCTGCCTGGCCCGGCTGGCCGCGCTGCCGGTGCCGACCGTGCTGGTCGAGCGGCGCGCCACCGCGCTCGCCGACACCAACACCACCGTCTGCACCCATCACGAGGCCGGCGCGCACGACGCGGTCCGGCACCTCGCGGCGCTCGGCCACCGCCGGCTCGGCCTGGTGCTGCGCGATCTGAGCCCCACCACCGGGCCGGTGGCCGACGGGTTCCACCAGGCCGTCTGCGAACTCGGCGCCGACAGCACCGAGTTCCGGGCGGCCCGCGAGGAGTGGAGTCCGGCTACGGCCGACCGGTGCCTGACCGCGCTGCGGGCGGCCGGGGTCACCGCCGCCGTCTGTTTCGGCGACCGGCAGGCCGCGCTGCTGCTGGCCGCGGCCCGCCGCGCCGGGCTCACCGTCCCCGGCGACCTGGCGCTGGTCGCCTACGACGACGAGATAGCCGACCTCGCCGAACTGCCGCTGACCGCGGTCGCGCCGCCCAAGCACCAGCTCGGCCGGGTCGCCGCGCAGACGCTGCTGCGTCACCTCGACGACCCCGGCGCGCCGCGCGGCCGGGTCCTGCTGCGCCCCACCATCACCGTCCGGCAGTCCTGCGGAGCCGCCGCCCAGGCCGCGGCCCCCACCCCGACATCCGAGGAGAACATCCCGTGACCGACATCCGGCTCGGCCTGATCGGCGCGGGCGCCGTCGGCGCCCTGCACGCCGACGCCGCCGCCGTCACCCCCGCCGTGCGGGTGACCGCCGTCTGCGACCTGGCCGTCGGCACCGCACGCCAGGTCGCGGCGCCGTGGGACGCGGCCGTCTTCACCGACCACCGCGATCTCGTCGCCTCCGGGCTCGTCGACGCCGTCGTCGTCAACACCCCGCACGCCCTGCACACCGACATCGTGGTCGACGCCGCCGCCGCGGGTCTGCACGTCCTGGTCGAGAAGCCGATGGCCACGAACTCCGCGGACTGCGCCCGCATGGACGCCGCCTGCGCGGCGGCGGACGTACGGCTGTTCGTCGGCCACATCCAGCACTTCCTGCCGCCGATGGCCGCCGCCAAGGCCGCGCTGGAGGCCGGCACCGTGGGCGCGGTCCGCGCGGTCCACGACTGGCGGAGCACCGACTACCGGCCCGGCAGCCGGCCCGGCTGGTTCTTCGACCCGGCGGTCTCCGGCGGCGGGGTGTTCATCAACATCGGCACCCACTGCGTGGACCGGCTGCTGTGGCTCACCGGACAGCGCGCGGTCGCGGTCGCGGCCACCGCCGTCACCCGGGGCGGGCTGCCGGTGGAGACCGATGTGATGGCCCGGCTGGAACTGGAGGACGGAGCGGTCGGCCACATCACGGTCACCAGCACGCTGCTGCCCGTCCGCGACGAACTCACCGTGATCGGCGAGCGCGGCACCCTGGTCGTGTCCCGTGGCACCGGTGCCACGCTCCACCCCGACGACGGCTCCGGACCGGTGCTGCTCGCGGCCGAGTCCGAGGACGACGTCCCGGCGGCCTTCCGCGACCAGCTGGCCGCGTTCGCCGCCGCCGTGCGCGGTGAACGCCCCTGCGCGGTACCCGCCGCCCACGGCCGCCGGGTCGTCGAGACCGTCGAGACCGTCTACGCGGCCTGCGCGACGGGCGACCGCAGGCCGGTCACCGGCGCCGCCGTGGAGGTGTCCCTTGGCTGAGCCGGGAACGGGCCGCGCGGGCTCGCCCCGCCCCTGCGCGCGCGTCGGCCGCAGGGGCGTGCCGCGATGAGCCGCGGCGGCACGCCGTACGGTCCGGTGGTCGCCGTCGATCTCGGCGGTACCGGGATCAAGGCCGCGCTGGTGGCGGGCGACGGCACGGTGCTGCGGTCCGTGCACCGGGCGACCCGGGCCGAGGCCGGGCCCGGCGCGGTGGTGGACCGGGTCGCCGACACGGCCGCCGCTCTCGCCGCCGGGAGCCGGACCCTGACCGGGCGGCCGCCGCTCGCCGTGGGCGTGGTCGTGCCCGGACTGGTGGACACGGCGGCCGGGGTGGCGCGTTACTCGGCCAACCTGGGCTGGCGCGACGTACCGCTGCGCGCCGTGCTCGGCGAACGGCTCGGCCTGCCCGTGGTGTTGGGGCACGACGTACGGGCCGGGGCGCTCGCGGAGGGCAGGCTGGGGGCGGCCCGGGGGCACGACGACTTCCTGTTCGTCGCCCTCGGCACCGGCATCGCCGCCGCCCATGTCCACGGGGGCCGGGTGCTGGAGGGCGGCCGGGGCGGGGCCGGGGAACTCGGGCACCTCGTCGTGCGCCCGTCCGGCCCGCGCTGCGGCTGCGGCCGGCGCGGCTGCGTGGAGGCCCTGGCGTCGGCGTCCGCGGTGGCCCGCCGGTACGCATGGGCGACGGAGGGGCGAACGCGCCCGCGCACCCGCCCCGGTCCCGGTCCCGGTCCCGCCGGGACGGCACCGCACCCGGCCACGGACCCCCCGGGCATCACCGCCGAGCAGGTCCACGGCCTGGCCGTCGCGGGCGATCCGGTGGCCCGGCGTGTCTGGCGGTCCGCGGTCGCCGCGCTGGCCGACGGACTCACCGCGTACACGGTGCTGTGCGAGCCGGGACTGATCGTGCTCGGCGGGGGTCTCGCCAGGGCGGGCGCGGCGCTCCTGGACCCGCTCCGCGCGGCGCTGGCGGAGCGGCTCGCCTTCCACGAGCCCCCGCCCCTGGCCCAGGCCGCCCTCGGCGACCGGGCCGGCTGCCGGGGCGCGGCCCTCATCGCCCTCGACCTGGCGACGACACACACCCGAACCCCATGACCCCAGCCACCCCCACAGGACCGACGACGACCCCAGCCACCCGTGCAAGGCCGACCATCACGTCGGCCGGGCGCGGGAGTTCGGCCGTCGGCGGCCGCCGCTCGTCACGGGCCGGGTCTTCCTGACACGCCCGGCGTGGACAGGCAGCTCCGGCTCAGGCTCCGGACTCCTCCCTCTTCCCCGGCTCTCCACCCGCGCCCCGCGCCCCGCCCCCGCCCCCGCCCCCGCCCCGAGTGCCTTTGCCCTGCTGCGAGTACGCCCCGTCTCCAGATACGGAAGGGAACACGCCCGTGCCCCAGAACGTCGAGCCAGCACCCCCCTCCTCCTCCCTCCCCGCGGCGCTGGGCCGCCGTGGGTTTCTCGCCGTCTCGGCGCTGGCGCTGGCCGGCCTCGCCGGAGGGCTGACGCTCGGCCCCGGCGCGGGCAGCGCCCGCGCGGCCGACGGCGACCCCTACGAGACCCTCCGGCTGCGCTGGGCCGACATCCTCACCGGCGGCGCGCTCGACCCGGCCGACGAGGCCTACGCGACCGCGCTGACCGCCGTCTCCACCACCGCGACCACCCTGTGGAACACGCTCTCCGCGGACGCCTCCACCGGCTCGCTGTGGCCCGGGCTGCCGCTCGGCACCCCGGCCGACCTGACCACCAGCGCCAAACGGCTGGCCGCGATGGCCACCGCGTACGCCACTCCGGGCACCGCGGCCACCGACGGCAGCGGAAGAGCCCTGTACGGCGACGCCACGTTCGGCGCCGCGATCGCCGACGGCCTGGAGTTCGTGTGCGCCCAGGTCTACAACGCCGCCACCGCGGAGTCCGGCAACTGGTGGGAATGGGAGATCGGCACCCCGCAGGCCCTGCTCAACACCGCCGTCCTGGTACGGCCGTTGCTCTCGGCCGACCAGCTGGACGTCCTGCTCGCCGCCGTCGACCACTTCGTGCCCGACCCCACCCTCAACCGGTACGGCACCGACCGCACCACCTCCACGGGCGCCAACCGGGTGGACCTGTGCCAGGTCGTCGCGGTGCGCGGGGTCCTGGGCGCGAGCTCCGAGCGCCTGTCGACGGCCGTCGCCGCGCTCTCCGCCGTGTTCCCGTACGTCACCTCGGGCGACGGCCTGTACGCCGACGGCTCGTTCGTCCAGCACACGTACATCCCCTACACCGGGACGTACGGCATGGTGCTGCTGCGCGGCCTCGGCGTGCTGTTCCAGCTGCTCGCCGGCTCCGACTGGGAGGTCACCGACCCGGCGACGGCCCACGTCTTCGACTCCGTCGAGACCGCCTTCCGGCCCTGGGTGTGGAACGGGCTGTGCATGGACGCGGTCCGCGGCAGGGCCGTCGCCCGCCCGGCCGAGACGGACTTCTACGACGGCAACCTGATCGTCCAGTCCGTGCTGCGGGCCGCCGAGTCGGCGCCCACCGCGGCCCAGGCGGCCCGTTTCCGCTCCCTGGCCAAGGGCTGGATCACCCGGGGCGAGGTCGTGGCCCCCTTCGCCGCCACCGCGAGCGTCGCCGGGATCGCGCTGGCCCGGCCGGTGCTGGACGACGACTCGGTCCCGGCGGCCGAGGAGGGCACCGGGCACGTCCAGTTCCCCGCCATGGACCGGGTCGTGCACCGACGGGACGGCTGGGCCTTCGCGCTCGCGCTGTCGTCCGTCCGCACCGCCCGCTACGAGTCGATCAACGGGGAGAACCTGCACGGCTGGCACACCGGCGACGGCATGGGCCACCTGTACCTCGCCTCGGACCCGACCCACCACACCGACGGCTACTGGCCCACCGCCGACCCGTACCGGCTGCCCGGGACCACCGTCGACACCCTCGCCCTGGCCGACGCCGCCGGCACCGGGACCCGGTCCGCCGCCACCTGGTCGGGCGGGGCGAGCCTGTCGGACGGGTACGGCTGCGCGGGACTGGACTTCCGGCAGTACGGGTCCACGCTGACCGCGCGCAAGTCGTGGTTCCTGCTCGACGACGCCGTGGTCTGCGTCGGCTCGGCCATCACCGGGGGCAGCGGCGCCGCGGTGGTCACCGTGGTGGAGAACCGCAACCTCCACCAGGACGGCGGCAACACCCTCACCGTGGACGGCACCGTCCGCTCGGCCGCGTCCGGCTCGGCGCAGACCCTCGCCGTCTCCTCCTGGGCCCATCTGGAGGGCGTGGGCGGCTACCTCTTCCCGGGCGGGGCCACCGTCGAGGCCGCCCGCACGGACCGCACCGGCGCCTGGAGCGACGTCAACTCCCTCTCCGGCACGGCCGATCCGCTCACCCGGCAGTACCTCTCGCTGTGCCTGCCGCACGGCACCGCGCCGTCGGCCGACTCCTACGCCTATGTGCTGCTGCCCGGGCTCACCCGGGCGCGGACCGAGGCCCGAGCCGCCGCGCCGACCGTCACGGTGCTCTCCGACAGCGCCACCGTCCACGCGGTCCGGGACAGCGCGAGCGGGGTGATCGCGGCCAACTTCTTCGCCGCGGGCAGCGCCGGCGGCATCACCGTCTCGGCGCCCTGCTCCGTCATCACCCGGCAGCGGGACGGGCGGCTGACCGTCGGGATCTCCGACCCCACGCGGGCGTCGGGCACCGTCACCGTCCGGCTCGCCGTGGGCGGCAGCACGGTGAGCGCCGACGACGGGATCACCGTCACCGCCGCCTCCCCCGCCCTCACCCTGGTCGCCGACCTCGGCGCGGCGGCCGGCGCCACCCGCGAGGCCGTCTTCACCCTCGCCTCGGCCGTCCTCTCCCCGGTCGCCGACGCCTACGTGCGGGACGGCTCGTACTCCGCCACCGCGTACGGCACGGCCTCCACGCTGGTCGTGAAGAACGCCGCCGGCAGCGGCTACACCCGTCAGGCCTATCTCACCTTCGACACCGCGCCCGTGCTCGGCACGGTCACCGCCGCCACCCTGTCGGTGTACGGGTACGTCTCCGACTCCGGCGGCACGTCCACCCCGCTGGCGGCCCACGCGGTCGCCGACTCGACGTGGACCGAGTCGGCGCTGACCTGGGACAGCAGGCCGCCGCTGGGCGCCACGCTGGACACCGTCACCGCGACCACGGCCAAGGCGGTTCTCGCCTTCGACGTGACCGCCCGGGTGTCCGCCGCCGCGGGAGGCCTGGTGTCGCTGGCCCTGGCCGAGGACGACGCGGGTCTGGCGGTGATCCTCAACTCCCGCGAGAACACGGTGAGTCCGCCCACCCTGACGCTCACGCTGGCGAACGGCTGAGCGCCCGGTTCCGCCGCCGGGGGTTCCCGCGCCCCCGCGCGGTGAACTCCCGGTGACAGGGAATTTACCCGCGGCCCCTTGTCGGGCCGCCGGTCGCCACCTAAGGTTCCGCCGTCTCTCACAGAAGGACGGTGTCATGCATATTGTGACAACGGGCGACGGGGCGGCGGCCGAGGAGCCACGCCGCGCCACCCGGCCCCTGAGTACGGCGGTGAAGTTGCTGGCGCTGCTCGACGTCCTGGCCGACGTCGACGAGCCCGTCCGGGTCTCCTCCCTCGCCCGCGCCGTCGGCGCCCCGCGTGCCGAGGTGCACCGCCAGCTGGTCACGCTGGAGGCGGCGGGCTGGATGGAGCAGCTGCCCGACGACAGCTACCGGCTCACGCTGCGCCCGGCGCACCTGGGGCACACCGCGCTGCGCCAGGCAGGTATCGGGGAGCGCACCTCCCCGATGCTCGCCGACGCGGCGCGGGCCTGCGGCGACGTGGTCAGCATCGCCGTACTGGACGCGGCGACGGCCCGGGTCGTGCAGCGGGCCGAGCCGGGGCGCGGGCTGTACGCCACACTCCTGCTCGGCGACCGGCTCGACCTGGCCAGCAGCGCGACGGGACGGCTGCTGTGCGCGCTGGCCGACGCCAGGACCGCCACGGAGCTGGAACAGGCCGGTGTACCGCTGCCCGGCCCCGAGGACCGGGCGCTGATCCGGGCCACCGGGTGGGCGACGTCCACCGACGACGACGCCGACGGCATCGCCGCGGTCGCGGTCCCGCTGTGCCGCGAGGACGGCCCGCCGGTGGCGGCGCTGAGCCTGCACGGTCCGCGGGAGCGGATCACCGCGCGGGGCGCGCTGGCCGTCCTGCGCCCGCTGGCCCACCGCATCGAGCCGCTGCTGCGCCTCGACAGCGGCGCCCGGTTCGGCCTGCACGGCTGATACCCGGGCGCGGCGGCCGACGCCGTCCGCGCCCACGGCCCGCACCGCGCCCCTCCCCGGCTCCGCACCCGAATCCCTTCCCGGCGCCGCCCCAAGTCCCTTCCCGGCTCCGCCCCCCGCGCCGCCCCGCCCCCACCCGGGCGCGGGCCCCCGCGCCCACCCGACCGGCCCCACCCGCCCCTGACCGGGGCTACGGGCCCGGCGCCCCCCTTGCTTCCGCATGGCCCCCGCACGGCCCGCACGGCCCCGGCGGCCCCGGCGGCCCTAGCGGCCACCCCGGCCACCCCGGCCACCCCGGCCACCCCGGCCACCCCGGCCACCCCGGCCACCCCGGCCACCAGCACCCGCGTACCCCACGCCCCATGCCGCCGCCCGCCGCCTGCTGCCGGCCGGCCCGGCTCCCGATCCCGCCCGCCCGGCCCCGTCTCCGGCATGCCTCGCGCCGCCCCGCACACCGGGGCGTTCCCCGGCGCGCCCCCGTACCTCTCGGACCCCTCCCCCAGCCATGCCCACCTCCGGCGGGGCTCCCCTCCCCCGGACGACCAGAGAGTTCTCATGACCACGACCCCGACGGTGCCCGGCACCGCACCCACCGAGCCGCGTCCCGTGGGCCGGCTGCTCGCCCCCGACCGGCTCGCCCTGCTCCCGCCCACCCGGCTCAGCGCCGGGCGGGCCCTCGTGAACCGGATGGTCAGGGAACGCTGGCGGGTCGAGTGCCTGGAGTTCGACGTCGACCCCGACTCCCGGGGCCGGGTCCGCTACCGGGTGCACACCCCGTCCGGCCCGCTCGACTTCGTCGCGTTCTCCTTCACACCCAAGCTGGAGGGCCGGACCAGCCGGATCGTCGGCACCGACTGGGACATGACCGGCGCGCTGTTCGACGGCACCGCCGACGACGCCGACCTCGACGTCACCCGGGCCGAGCTGCCCAAGCTGTACGGCGGCCGGGCCACGTCGCACACCCTGGTGTGGTGCCGGTCCAACCGGAGCCTGCGGCTGTTCGAGCACGTCGTCGAGAGCCTCGCCGCGGGCCGCCAGCCCGACGCAGGGCGGCTGTGGGACGTCGGCTACCTGATGCGCAACACCGGCCTGGACGGCAACGGCACCTTCGGCACCCGCTCCTACGCCGCGCTCCCCGACCGGCATCCGCTCGCCGCGCCGCTGCACGCGCAGATGCTGGCCGCCTACCTGATGCGCGAGTTCGCGGCGGACCTCGCCGAGCACCTGGCGCGCCACCGCGACCCGCGCGCCGTACGCCTGGATCCCGAGCTGCGCCGCTGCCTCGGGCTGGGCAACGCCTCGGCGCTGGGACTGGTGTTCTTCACCAACAACCATCCCCGGCTGATCGACCGCTGGCTGGAGCTGCGCGAGCAGGCCCTGGCGCGGGCCCTGGACGCGCGCCGCGGCGCCGGGCACCTGGCGGCGATCCGCGAACGGCTGCTGCGCACCGTCCGGTTCCACGAACAGGACCCCACCGTCTACGGCGTGTTCGACGCCCCGGAGCTGCTCGCCGGGTCGCTGCGGCAGGCGCTCGCGCTGCTCGACGAGGTGCCGGACCCGGACCGCGACGGGGCGCTGCCGCGGCTGTGGGCGCGCTGGAACGCGGAACTGGACGCCGCCGCCGTGGAGGCGCTGGCCGCCGTGCTGATCGACAGCGTGCCGGACCTCACCGACCCGCTGGTGGACCGGCAGCGCGTCGACGAGTACCTGCGCATCCGGCCCGAGGCGACGGCCGGCGAGCTGCTGGCGCATCTGGAGGACGCCTACGCCTGGGCCCTGGCGGTCGACCTGACCGCGCCGGACGCGCTGCGGCACGTCTGGTACAAGTCGCGGGCGGCCGAGGAGCCCCGGCGCGGCCCGCGCGAGGAGGTCGCCGAGGGCCTGGACTGGCAGGTGAACGTCCCGCGGTCGGTGCAGGCACTGGCCCGCGACCTGCGGGCGGTCGGCGATCCGGAGCTGCCCGTGGGCGTGTTCTGCGTGATCCGCCCCGAGCACCGCGACACCGTCGCCCGGGTGCAGGGACTGTCCGACCTCGCCCTGCACAGCCCGCACATGAACATCGCCGACGACCGGTTCGTGCCCGTGCACATCGTGCGGTTCATGAACTCGGCCGTACACGGCCTGGACAAGACCGCCGACTCCGCCGGCCGCAACGTCCTCGGCCTGCTGTTCCACGGCGCGCCGAGCCGCCACACCGTCCACGAGCACGGCGACGCGGACTGGGCGCTGCCCGCCCGCCCGGCCGCCGTGCGGCACGAGGAGGAACCCGCATGACCCGTCACCCCGCCCCCGCCCCTGCCCCCGTCGCCTCTCCCGGTGCGTCCGCGGAGGTGGTCCGGGTCTCGGTCCGCGAACTGCGGCTGATGACCGGCCGGGTGCTGCTCACCACGATGGTGCCGTTCGGCAGTGTGGCCGCCACCCGGGACGTGGTGGTCGCCGCCGAGACCCACGGCCTGTCCGGGCTCGCCGGCCTGCTCGACGCGCTGCCCGCGCTGCGCGCCCGGCACCTGCGCCCCACGCTGCGCGGCGCCGCGGCCGTCCTGCCCGGCGCCGCGGAGCAGCCGCCGCTGGCGACCGCGGCCGACCTGCTGGACCTCGCGGTCGCCTGCGCCCTCGGCCACGGCGAGGTCACCCTGGCCGCGGCCGGGGAGGACTGGTCCGTACGGGCGCTGGTCCCGGCGGCCCGGCGGCTCGGTGTCGCCCTCACCTGCGCGGCGGACCGGGTCACGGCCCGCCCGCTGCCCGGTGCGCCGGCCGACGGCCCGGACGCGGCCGACCTGCGGGCCCTGACCTACGGGGTCGCCGTGCCGCTCGCGCGGTGGCGGCGGGTGGTCGCCGAGGCCGAGACGGCCCTGACGCCGGACAGTCCGCTGTCGCGGACGCATGCCGGTGACTCCCTCTTCGGCCCCGGCGGGGAGATCCTCGCCGAGGCCGGCGAGGACGAGCCGGTGGAGGTGCCCGCGTGACCGCCCCTGCGCCCGCGCCTGTGTCCGCGCCTGTGTCCGCGCCGCCGGTCGTCGACGGCCTCCAGTGCGGCCCGTACGACCGCGAGGTGTTCCTCCAGCTCCGGGCCGGGGGCGTGGCCTGCGCGACCGCCACGGTGGCGTTCTGGGAGGACGCCGTGGAGACGATGGACGCGCTCGCCGCCTGGCACGACCTGCTGGCCGCCAACGCCGACCTCGTGGTCCGGGCGACGACGGCCGCCGACATCGAGCGGGCCCGGCGGGAGGGCCGTACGGCGATCCTGCTCGGCGCGCAGAACGCCAGCCCGCTCCAGGGCCGGCTCGGGTTCGTGCGGCTGTTCCACGCGATGGGGCTGCGGGTGATGCAGCTGACGTACAACAACAACAACGAGTTGGGCGGCTCCTGCTACGAGGAGCGCGATCCGGGGCTGACCCGGTTCGGCGCGGAGGTCGTGCGGGAGATGAACGCGGCCGGGATGCTGGTCGACCTCTCGCACTCCGGGGACCGCACCCGCCGCGAGGCCATCGACCGCTCGGCCGCCCCGGTGGCGATCACCCACGCCAACCCGCGCTCCCTGTACGACCACCCGCGCAACGCCGACGACGCGACACTGCGCGCGCTGGCCGAGCGCGACGGGGTGGTGGGGCTGGCCACCTACCGGTCGATCTCCGGCCGGTACGCGGCCTCCCTGGACGACTGGTGCGCGATGGTGACCCGCACCGTGGAGCTGATCGGGGTGCGGCACGTCGCGATCGGCACCGATCTCAGTCCCAAGGCGGGACCGGCCGAGTTCGCGTGGATGCGCAAGGGGCGCTGGACCCGCGGCGAGCAGCGCGGCGCCGACCTGGGCGGCCCGCCCCCGTCCGCGGGAGGCGAGTGGCTCGCGGACGCCTCCGGGCTCGCGCTGGTCGCCGACCGGCTCACCGCCCGCTTCGGTTTCTCCGCCGAGGAGGCGCGGGCCGTCGTGGGCGGCAACTGGCTGCGCCTGTACGAGACCGTGCTGACCGGCCCCGACGCCGGGTGAGGAGGGCCGGGCGGTCCGCATGGCGGAGCGCCCGGCCGGCAGGACCCGACCATCAGTGGCGGCCCCGTACCGTGGGAGGTCAGCGGGACCGCCCGTGAACCGAAAGGCCGACGGGCCATGACATATGAGCAGACCGAGAAGGGCTCGCGTACGGCGCCGTCGGGCGTCGCCGGGCCACCCACCACCGACGACCCGACGGCGGCGCGCGAGCGGGCCGCACGGCTCACCGCGCGCATCGACCGCCTGCCGATGACCTGGGTGCAGGGCCGCATCCTGACCCAGGGCGGGATCAGCACCACGCTGGACGGGCTGGACCTGGGCATCATGTCGTTCCTGCTGCCGTTGATCACGGCGGCGTTCGCGCTGACCGGCGCCCAGCAGGGACTGGTCGCCAGCGCCACCCTGGCGGGCGCCTTCGCGGGCGATCTCTCGCTGGCCGTGCTCGGCAACCGGATCGGCCGCAAGCCGCTGCTGCTGTGGTCGCTGGTGCTGTTCAGCGGCTGCACCCTGCTGTCGGCGGCGGCGCCCGACTTCGGCATGCTGCTGGTGCTGCGCTTCCTGGCCGGTGTCGGCGTCGGGGTCAACGTGAACATCGTGATCCCCTATCTCGCCGAGTTCGCGCCCCGCAGCGCCCGGTCCGCCTACGTGGGCTCGCTCGCCGGGTTCTTCGGGCTGGGCTATGTGCTGGCCGCGCTGATCGGCACGTTCGTGGTGGCGCGGGTGGACGACGGCTGGCGCTGGGGGCTGGTGCTGGTGGGCCTGCCGGTGGCGCTGGGGCTGTGGTGGCGCCGCAATCTGCCGGAGTCGCCGCGCTATCTGCTGCTCAAGGGCCGTGACGAGGAGGCCGAGGCCGTCGTCGCCGCCCTGGAGGAGGCCGTCCGGCTGCGCACGGGCGAGCCGCTGCCGGAGCCGGAGCCGCCGGCCCCGGCCGGCCGGGACGAGGACCTGGGGGCGCTGCGGCAGTTCGCGCAGCTGTGGCGGGGGCCGTACCTGCGGCAGACCGTCGTGGTGTGGACGATGTTCTTCGTCGCGAGCTTCGCGTACTACGGCTTCCTGACGTTCCTGCCGAGCATGCTGCTGGACCGGGGGCTGTCCATCACCGACAGCTTCGGGTACGCGCTGCTGGTCGAGGTCGCCCAGGTGGCCGGCTACTACCCGGCGGCCTGGCTGGCGGACCGCACCGACCGCAAGTGGAGCATCGTGGCCTGTCTGGCCGGTTCGGCGGTGTGCGCCTGGGCGCTGTCGCAGGCGGACGCGAACGGGCTGGTGCTGCTGCTGAGCGTGCTGCTGGGCTTCTTCCTCAACGGTCTGTACGCGCCGCTGTACACCTACCTCCCGGAGGTGTACCCGACGCGGCTGCGCTCGATGGCCGCCGCGACGTCGGACGCGTTCAGCCGGGTCGGCGGCATCGTCTCCCCGATGATCATCGGTACGGCGTACGCGTCGCTGCGGTTCGGCGGGGTCTTCACCCTGATCTGCGCCGTGCTGGCGGCGGGGTGCGTGCTCACCCTGGTGCTGTGCACGTCGACCCGGGGGAAGTCGCTGGAGAACCTGGCGTACTGAGCCGGGGTGGACGACGGCAGGTCCCCGCCCGGTCCGGGCGGGGACCTGCCGTCGGTTCGGTCAGGACGCGGCGGGCGGCAGCGTGGAACGGAAGGTCCAGTGGCCGGAGCCGGTCTCGTACACGGTCTCGGTGGCCGTGGCGCGGACCTGCCTGGCGCCCTCGGGTGCCGTCGCGCTTCCGTCGGCGGCGGGCACGTGGATCTCGGCCGTGCTGCCCGCGGGCACGTCGACCGTGAGCCGGAAGGCGTCGCCGTCCCGGGTCCAGCCGGTGCGGGCGAGGCCGTAGGGGGTGCGGTAGGAGCCGGACGCGGAGGTCAGGTCGCCCTCCACCGCCGGGTCGACGAGGAGTTCGCGGTAGCCCACCGAGTCCGCGCTCTGGCCGAGGCCGGCGATCCGCCCGGTGAACCAGGAGTCGATCGCGCCGAGCATGAAGTGGTTCTGCGACTGGCCGGGGCCGCCGTCCCAGGACTCGCCGAGGGTGGTGTTGCCGGCGAGCACCTGGTAGCCGTAGCTGGGGCTGGTGGTCCGGGTGGCGATCCGGTACACGATGTCGTCGCGGCCGGCCGCGGAGAGCACGCGGAACGCGGACGGCAGGGAGATCTCGCCGAGCTGGAGATGGTAGTCGGCGGCCTCGACGGACGAGGTGAAGTGGGCCAGGAGGCGGTCCTGCTCCCCGGCCGGGTAGGCGCCCATGTCGAGCGCGAGGGCCTCGGCGCCCTGGCCGCCGCCTCCGAAGGCGCCGGTGGCGCTGTCGTAGTACCTGGCCGCGAGGGCCTGGGCGGAGGTGTCGGCGTCGGCCCGGTAGCCGGCCGCGGCGGTGTCGTCGCCGAGGACGGCGGCGATCCGGGACAGGGCGTCCACGACGCGCCAGTAGCCGTAGGTGCCGGCGACCGCGCGGGGGAAGGTGCGGTCCGGGGTGAACCAGTCGCCGAGGCCGTAGTCGAGGATGCCGGCCGAGACCTGGGTCTTCAGGAAGGCCGCGTACTGGCGCATCCGCGGGTAGTAGGCGCGCAGGGTGTCCCGGTCGCCGTAGGTGGTGTAGAGCTGCCAGGGCACCAGGACGAAGGAGCCGCCCCAGTTGGCGTCGTTGCGGTAGGCGCCGGGCAGGCTGGTGTACTCGGGAACGGTGCTCGGGATCAGGCCGTCGGCGGTCTGGGCGTCGGCCATGTCACGGACGATCTTGCGCAGGTAGGCCTGCATGTCGTAGTTGGCGGCGAGCGCGGGGAAGACCAGCTGGTCCTGTTCGAGCCAGCCGAGCTTCTCGCGGCTCGGGCAGTCGGTGAGGACGCTCATCATGTTGCCCTCGATCGCCCGCCGGATGATCCCGTGGATGCCGTTGATCAGGGTGTCGGAGCTGGTGAAGCCGCCGGCGGAGGCGTTGTCGGTGCGCAGCACCTGGCCGCGTACCGAGACCGTCGCGCCGTCCGGCAGGCCCTTCAGCTCCAGGTAGCGGAAGCCGTGGTAGCCGAAGGTGGGGTGCCAGGTGGCGGTGCGGCCGTCGCGGGTGGTGTAGCTGTCCCACAGGGGGGCGCCGACGTTGCTGATGGACTGGAAGGCGTGTCCCTCCTTGAGGCTCTCCGCCGGGTAGATCCGGATCTCCGTGCCGGCGGGCGCGCTGACGGTGATCTCGGGCCGGCCGGCGATGTTGCGGCCGAGGTCGAAGACGCGGCTGCCGGCGGCGCCGTCGACCTCCTTGCCGGTGAGGGTCTCCACGACCCGGACCGGTTCGGTCTCACGGGCGCTGAGCGCGGCGGGGGCGTCGGTGGTCCCGGGCGCGGCGACGGTGACGGCGTGGTCCCAGCCGCGGCGGTCGCCCTGCGGGTCGTTCCAGTGCGGGATCTCGCGGCGGGCGTCGTAGTCCTCGCCGCCGTACCAGTTGCTGGAGGTGGTGGGGCCGAGCGTGGTGCGCCAGTCGTCGCCGCTCTTGACGACGCGGCGGCTGCCGTCGGCGAGGGTGATCTCCAGCTGGGCGACGAGCTCGGGGTCGCTGATGTTGCCGTAGAGCTTGCGGTAGCGGTCGGCGGTGCTGATCACGTTGGACATGCCGTTGCCGAGGGCGACGCCCAGGGTGTTGGCGCCGGTGCGCAGCCGGTCGGTGACGTCGTAGGTGGCGTACTGGACGCGTTCCCGGTAGTCGGTGTTGGCGGGTTCGAGTACCGCGTCCCCGACGGGTTCGCCGTTGAGGGTGGCGTCGTAGATGCCGAGTCCGGCGATGTAGAGGCGGGCGCTGCGGATGCCGCGCGGGAGGGTGAAGTCGTCGGCGAGCAGCGGGAGTCCGGCGGGCAGGTAGGGCTTGGGCGGCTGCTGGCCGGTGACCTGGGTGAGCATGGTGAAGGTTCCCGTGGCGTCGTCGGACGCCGAAAGGGCGTAGTCCACGGGGAAGTTCGGGACCCTGCCGTCGTCGGTGAGGACGTCGGCGCGCGGGTAGAGGGCCACCTGGTCGAAGGTCCTGGCCGACTTGAGGTCGAGGGTGAGGGTGACGGGGGCGGCCGAGGTGTCGGCGGAGGTGTGGGCGGCGCTGGAGTAGCCGGCGGCCGTCTGCAGGGCGCTGTTGGTCAGTCCGTCGACGGCGAGGGCGGGTTCGTAGGTCTTGCGGATCGTGTAGGTCTCGGAGGCGGTGACCGCGGCGCCCTTGGCGAGCCCGGTCGTCCCGGTCTGCGTGTCGCGTACGTCGATCTCGCCGAGCTGGAGGCGCCAGGTGCGGGCGTCGACGCTCTCCTTGAGGGGCAGGCCGAGGCGTGTGACGTCGAGGCGCAGGTAACGGGCCGTGGTGCGGGGCACCTTGACGACGACGGGTTCGATCTCCTTCTCGCCGAGCCGCCATTCGGGGTGGGTGATCCACCCGGCCTGCCAGTCGGCGGCCTTGGTGAGACCGGTCTCGAAGGCGGCCGGGGTGCTCCAGGCCGAGGCCCGGTGCGCGCCGGACCAGAGCTGGACGCGCCAGTAGACACGGGCGCGGGAGCCGAGCGCGCGGCCCGCGTACGTGGTCTCCGGTACGTCGGAGGCGACCTTCCCGGAGTCCCAGAGGTCGGGGCGGCCGGAGCGCAGGCGGGCGGGCGAGGTGGCGGCCTGCACGCGGTAGGCGCGCTGGAGGGTGTTCGCGGTGTCGGCGGTGGTGCCCCAGCTGAGGTCGGGGGTGGTGTCGTCGATGCCGAGCGCCTGGTCCAGGTGCTGGGTGCGCAGCTGGACGGGGGTGATGGTGCCGGTGGTCGCGGCGGTGGCCGGGACGGTGGCGGACACGGCGGTGACGAGGGCGGTCAGTGCGGCGGACAGCAGGGCGGCGAGGCGGCGGCGTCCGGCGCGGGGTCCGGGACGGGGCATGGCGGTCCTTCCTGGCGGGGCGGGATCGTCAGACGCGGTCGAGGGCGACGGTCACGCGGCGCTTGAAGCGCAGGGTGACCGGGCCGAGCAGGCCGGAGGGCAGGGGCTTGTTGCGTTCGTTGGAGAGGGTGTTGGCGACGCGTACGGCGATGCGGTTGCGTCCGGGGACCAGCAGGCCGGTGACGTCGGTGACGAAGGGCGCCCACAGCAGCGGGGCGAGCGCGGTGCCGTTGACGGTCACCTGGGCCACGTCCCGCACGTCCCCGAGGTCGAGCAGCACGCGCCGTCCGTCCAGGGCGGCCCCGTCGACGTCGAGGTCCTTGGTGTGGGTGCCGCTGCCGGAGAAGAGCGGGGCGTACGCCGTCCAGCTGCCGAGCGGTCCGGTGACGGGGGTGTCGCCGTCCCGTTCCAGGGTCAGCGTCCAGTCGCCGGTGACCGGGACCGGGGTGAGCGGGTCGTCGACGCGGACCGTGCCCCGGTAGGCGCGGCTCCCGTCGGTGCCGCCGACCGGGTGGCTGCCGGGCTCGGTCACCTCGACCGTGGCGCGCAGCGTGCGGCCGTGCCGCTCGACCGCGAGCACGTCGACCGGTGCGTCCGTGAGATGCGCCGGCTCCGTGCCGTGCGCGCGGACGACGACGATCCGCGTCTCGTACGGCGCGAAGGCCAGCGGCACGAGCAGGCCCCGCCTGGCCGCGCGGTACAGGGGGGCCGGGCCGGTCTCGCCGGTCGCCGGGTCCCACAGCTCAGGGACGCCGTCGGCGGGCAGTACCGCGGTGGTCGTCACGGCGCTGCCGCTCTCGTTGTTGAGGAGGAAGGCGGTGTCGTCGCCCCGGGTGACGCGCAGGACGCGGATCGCGTCCCGGGCGGGTTCGAGGACGGCCGCCGCGGCTCCGGCGTCGTGGGCGGCGGCGCCCAGTCCCGTGGTGTCGGCGACGCGCACGGCCCGGCCCCGGCCGAGGGCGCGGTTGCCCGAGGCGGTGCCGGGGAAGAGGTCGTCGAGGGCGCGGGTCAGGGAGCGGTCGTCGGTGTCGGCCTCGTCGGCGGGCAGGGTGCCCACCGCGACCACGGTGCCGCCCGCCCGGACGAAGGCGTTCAGCGCGCGGACGGTCGCGGTGTCCAGGGTCGGTGTCTCGGGCAGGACGACGAGGTCGTAGCCGGCCGCGCCGACGGCGAGCCGCCCGCCGCGCACCCGGGCGTGGGCCAGCAGGTCGGGGTCGCCGGTGAGGGCTCCCTCGTGGAGGAGGTCGAAGTCGACCTGGGCGCGCTCCAGCGCGTAGGCGGCGTCGCTGAGCGCGCCGTCGACGGTGCCCTGCCGGTCGGTGCCGGTCCACTGCTCGGCGGCCCGTTGCGGCTGGAGCAGCGCGGTGCGGGCGGCGGAGGTGCCGCGGCCCGCCTCCATGACCCGGCCGATCCACTCGGCCAGCGGGCGCATCGACCACCACCAGGGGGCGCGGGGCCCGAAGGGCGGCGGGAAGTAGACGACGGTCTCGTCGGTCCACAGGGCGTGCAGGACGGTCAGGTTGACGCCGCGGGCGGCCTGGGCGCCGACGGTCGCGTGCACGAAGCCGGGGGTGACCTGCCAGCCCATGTTGCCGAACATCTCCATCAGGGTCCGTTCCCGGCCCATCTGGTGGGCGACCGAGACCGGGTTGCGGGGCAGCATGGTCTGCTGGCCCGCCACGTACTCGGCGGTGATGATGTCGCCGCCGGGCACCTGGGCCCACTGGTTGACCTTGTGCAGGTCGCCGGTGCTGGGGATGCGTTTGGCGGGGGCCGTCTCGTCGTAGAGCGGGTTGGTGATGAGGGCGACGCCCCGCTGCTCGCACCACTGGGCCTGGGCGCGGAAGTAGCGGGCGAACCGGTTGGAGACGGCCTGCCAGTAACGGCCGCGCGCGACGCGGCCGGTGCGGCCGAGGTCGTCGAAGGCGCTGGAGTAGGCGGCGCCGGGCGCGACGCCGACGTCCCGCAGCGCCCGGTCGAGCGTCGGCGACCAGGGCAGCCGCTTGAAGTGGGCCTCGGCGGAGGCGAAGAAGGGCTCGTCGTCCCAGAAGCCGGGGATCACCGTCCCGAACCAGCGGTGGAAGCGGCGGTGGTACTCGCCGGGCACGATGTCGAGGAAGAGCCGCACGGGTTCGTCGTCGAGGAGGTCGACGTAGCTGCGGCTGTAGCCCTGGGTGTCGTCGACGAGCGGGACGCCACCGAACAGGTCGATCTGCCAGCGCCCTTCCGGGACCTGCCAGTCGCCGTCGGCCGTGAGCCGGTCGGTCAGGTCGACGACGTCGGCCGCGGCGGCGGCCCCCACCGGGCGCGCGGCGGCGGCCACGGCCTCGACGGGGAGCGACGCCCGCTCGGGGAAGTCGCCCGCGCCGGCCGCGTCGTCGAACGTCGTCGAGTAGAGCGTGGTGCCGTCGGGCGCGGTGACGGAGAGGCTGTCCCACAGGCCGCGTTCGTCGCCGACCGCGCGCACGCCGACCCCGCCGGACGGGCGCCCGTCGTCGGTGAGCGTGCCCTTGGCGCGGCCGTCGAGGGTGACGGTCAGGGACGCGCCGCTCAGGGTGACGACGAGCGTGTGGTACTTGGTCTTGTTGAAGCCGTCGGTGCGGGTGCTGCGCAGCAGTTCGACGGGGTTCTCGTCCCGGGCCAGGCGCAGCACGGTGACGACGCCTGTCTGGTCGAAGGTGACCGCGTAGCCGTCGAGGCCGTCGGCGGCGGCGCGCACGACCAGTGCGGCGGCGGTGTGGTCGGCCTTGGCGCTCGCGGTGACGGTGACATCGGTCCACTGGCCGCCGCCGCGCAGCACGGTGGCGCCGTTCAGGACGGCGGCGTCGGCGACCAGGTGACCGGCCTCCACCCCCACGCCGGTGGTGCGGCGCAGGTCGGCGCGGGCCGGGCCCTCGACGACCGTGGTGGACCGCCACAGCGCCTTCAGCCGCAGGTCGGGGCGGGGTTCGTAGGTGCGGCTGCCGACCGTGCCGCCCTTGACGACGAACTCGCCGGCCCGGCCGCTCGGGAAGTGGTCGTCGTTGAAGAGCCAGACGCGCATGCCGGTGGCCTCGGCCGTGCGCAGCACGTGCTCGACGATGTCGAACCATTCCTCGGTGAAGAAGACCGGCCGCATGGCGTCGTTGTCGAAGGAGAAGAGGATCACCTCGTGCATCCCCTTGTCCCTGAGGTCGGCCAGTTGCCGGTCGACCAGGTCGGGGGTGACGGGGCCGTTCCAGTACCAGTAGACGGTGGGGCGGCTGTCCTTGGGCGGGTCGGTGAAGCGGCGGGTGGTGAAGGCGGTGGGGGCCGCGGGGGCGGTGCCGGGGTGTCCGGGCGCGGCGGACGCCGGCGGCGGTACGGCGAGGCCGAGGCCGGTCAGTCCGGTCGCGAGGGCGGTACCGACCCCGGCCGCGGCGACGAAGCCGCGTCTGGACAGGGGCGCTTCGGGGGTGTGCTCGGGCATGCGGATGCTCCAGCGGGTGCTAGGAAAAAGGGGGATCAGGCGAGAAGGGGAAGACGGAAGAAGGGGGAGGGGGCGGGGGCGGGGCGGGCTTCGGCGGGGGCCGGTCAGCCTGCGGCGAGACGGGCCACCTCGGCCGCCGTGAGGGCGCGGTTGTGCACACGCAGGTCGCGGACGGCACCCTTCAGATACGGGTGGGTGGTGTTCTGCGAGCGGCCGAGGTAGGAGCGGTTGGTCACCCCGAGCAGCAGCGGGCTCGCGACCATCGCGGAGTTGCGGCCGGACTCGGCGCCGTCCAGGTAGAGCACACCGGTACCGCCGCCCAGGGTGAGCGCCACATGCGTCCAACCGCCCACCGGGAGCGGCCCGGTGGCGTCGACGAAGTCCTCGCGCTCCATGCCCATGATCTTCAGCGCGGCCCGGGCCCGGCCCGCTCCGGTGGTGGCGGCCAGGAAGAGATAGGTGTCCTTGTGGTAGCCGAAGTCGAAGACGCGGGCCGAGGCGGCGAGGGCGTCCACCCGCACCCGTACGCTGATCGTCACTTCGTCCAGGCCGCTCAACAGGCCCGGTGGCAGGGCGACATGAGCGCCGGTGCCGTCGAGCAGGACGGCCGGTCCGGTGCCGTCGTCGGCCCAGTCCGCCCCGCCGGCGAGGGCCGCGTCGGCGAACCGCCCGGTGGTGTCGGCCGGGACACCGGTGCCCTCGTCCAACGGGTAGTGGGCGACGTCCCGTTCGCGGCTCCGGCGCGGGGACACCGCCCAGTAGACGTTGTAGCGCTGGTGCTGGATCTCGTGGAACGGCCGCAGGGTGACGGGGAGGCCGTCGGCGAGCGCGGTGAACCGGGTGGCGGTGCCGGCGACCGGGCGCAGCGACCCGGGCACGACGGCGGGGATCGTGGCGAGCGCGGTGTCGCCGTACTCGCCGGCGAGCTGGAGCGGGCCGTAGGACACCGTTGTCACCTGCGGGTTGTCCGGGGCCGGGGTCCACACGGGCCGCCTGGGCAGGGCGAGTTCGACCGTGTCACCGGTCCGCCAGGTCCGCTCGACGGCCGTGTAGGCGCCGGGCCGGACGCGGGCGGTGACCGCTCGGCCGTTGACCTTCAGCACGGCGTCACCGCCGGTGTCGGCGACCCAGCCGGGGATCCTGAGGTGCAGCGCGAAGCGCCCCTCGCCGGAGGTGACGGTCAGGCGTGAGCGCCCCTCGTCCGGATACCGGGTCTCCTGCCGGAGCGTCACCCCCTGTTGCCTCCAGCGGACTTCGGAGGGGATGAAGAGGTTGACGTAGAGGGCGGGCGAACGCGGGTCGCGGGCACGGAAGTAGACGGAGTCGGCGAACTTGGTGTGCGTCTCCAGTCCGGTGCCGTGGTCGCAGGAGAAGTTGTCGTAGTCGCCGCTGTAGCTGCCGGGGGCGGAACCGAGCCCGCCCTTCGGCTCGCGCCGGGACCCGGCCCACAGCCCGGTGTAGTAGGTGACGAACCCGTGCGCGGAGTCCGGGTCCTGCTCCCCCAGCATCTGGTTGAGGAGGGTCCACTCGTAGTGGTCCATGTACGCGGACCGGTCGGGGCGGTGCAGGAAGAGGCCGCGGCCGAGCTTGAGCATGTTGTAGCTGTTGCAGTTCTCGCAGGTGACCGTGGAGAGCCTGCTGACGATCTCGTCGGGCGGTCCGAAGAGCTCCTGGTTGGAGTTGCCGCCGATGGCGTACGAGTGGTGGCGTACGACGGCCGTCCAGAAGGTGTCCGCGAGGTCCAGGTAGCGCGTCTCGCCGGTGGCCTCGTAGGAGGGCACGGCTCCGACGATCTTGGCTATCTCGGTGTTGGCGTGCCGCCCGGCCAGTTCGTCGCGCCCGGCGGCGAGCGGCGCGTACAGGTCCTCGTGGTCGAAGCGGCGGGCGGTGCGCAGGTGCGCCGGATCGCCGGTCTCCAGGTACAGCCGCATGAGCACGTCGTTCATGCCGCCGAACTCGACCTTGAGCAGGTTCTGCATCCGCTCGTAGGAGAGCGGCGCGGTGCGCGCGTCGGCCCAGGCGGCCATCTCCCGCAGGACGTCGAGGGCCTGTCCGTTCCCGCCGAGCCGGTACTTGTCGAGCAGCCCGGCCATGATCTTGTGCAGGGTGTAGTACGGCGCCCAGGGCTTGCCGCCCGCCTCCAGCTGGTCGAAGACCGACTCGGGGAAGGCCGAGAGGTAGCCGGGGGTGAACCCGGCCGCGGGGGCGGCGCGTTGGCACTCGGCGAGCGCGGCGACGAGGATGCGGCCCCGGTCCGCGTACGCGGTGTCGCCGGTGCTCGCGTGGGCCTGGGCGAGGGCGCTGAGCAGGTGGCCGGTGGTGTGGCCGCGCAGCTGGACGGTGGGGGCCTCCCAGCCGCCGCAGGGCTCGGCGCCGGACGGCAGGCCGACGGTGAGGCGGAAGGTGTGCAGCAGCCGGTCGAGGTCCACGAAGAGCAGGTAGGCGCAGGTGCGGCGCATGTTCGCGAGGAAGGGGCTCTCCAGGAGCCGGACGTCCGCGAGGTCGAAGGCGGCGAGGGCGGGCGCGGAGCCGGCGTGAGCGCCGGGGTGGGCGTCGGAACCGGTGTCGGTGCCGGCCGCGTGGGCGGTCGTCGCGGAGCCGAGCGTGGCGGATCCGACGGTGGTGACGGCTGCCGCGGCCGAGGCGGTGGCCAGGAGCCGGCGGCGGGACGGGCCGGAGGTGTCGCGAGGTGCGGGCAACGTACGGAACTCCCTTCGGCGGGAAATTGAATCGTTTTACGATGCAGGCGCCGACGCTAAGGCGGGACACCGCAAGCGTCAAGACTTTTCACAGGTGTTGATCGAAGCGCTTTCTACTGCGAGCATGAACTAGCAGGTGAGACAGTAGATTTCGACGATCCGACGCACGCACGGACGGAGTTGATGACACCGGGCACTTTGCGCTCGGGAAATTGAAACGTTCAATTCATGATGCGCCGGATGACCTCGGCCGCGCTCTCCTCGCCGGTCAGGGCCGACACCGCGCAGCGGACCTCGAACTCCATGTCCTTGGCCCTCGACCGAACGGCCCCGTCCCGGACCGGGTCGAGGAACGACGACCGGTGCGGAGCGAGGTACAGCGACGCGAGGTCCGTGTCCCAGTCGGTGGTGACCGTGACGATCCCGTGGTCGTCGTCGGCCATGTGGTCGGCGAGGCCGCGCAGCAGGGTGAACGCCCAGACCGTGCCGGGGAGCCGGAAGTCGACACGGGCGTCGAGGTCGACGGTGAGGGAGCCGCCGGCCGCGTCGTACCCGAGCGTCAGCCCGCCGTCCCCGTCGTCCAGCGCGAGCAGCGACCGGCCGTGGTCACCGTCGATCCACTCGTCGCACACCCGAACGGCGTCGGCCAGCCCGGCCCGACGCCCCGCACCACCGCCGGCCCCGTACATGCCGGCCCACTCCCCCGCCGACCACGCGGACGCCCGCACGGCCGGCGCCCGCAGCCACTCCCGCAGACGCCCCTGCGCGATCACCACCGCCGCACCGGCCGTGACCGACTCCGACATACACCCCTCCGAGCCCTCCGGGCTTCCCCCGAACCCCCTGCCCCGGACGCTAACAACCCCCACTGACACCACCCACCGCGACGCCGGCCGCACCCCGGATCGCCCGCGGCCGGAGGCCGCCTCGCGCACGCGGCCGGTGACCGCCCGCACCGCGGACTCCGGCTGCCGCAACGCGGGCATCGCGGCGGGTGGGGCCGGTGCCGTGCCGGTGGGCGCCCGTCGAGCGGCCCCGCGGACGTCACGGGCCCGCCCGGTTGCCGGTGGCCGGTCCCGGCACGCGAAAGGCAGGTCCTCGCAGGCCAGGACGGGGAGAGCGGGCGGCGGGCGGATCGGCGCGCCCGTTCCGTCATTCACTGACGGCACGTCACATCCCTTTGTGTGATGTGTAATTCAGGCCGGACGACTGGCGCCGTGCACCTCCCGGCGGGTATGTCATGGCTCTGTCACCATCGGCACCTCCCGTCACAGCGAAGGGATTTCCCGTGCGTCTGCGCACCCTGCGCGTCCTGTGCTGTTCCGCCGCACTGGCCCTGTCGGCGCCCGTCCTGCTCCCGGGCACCGCCTCGGCCGCGGTCCCGACCTTTTCGGTCTACCTCCAGAACTACGTCACCGGCCTCAACGCGGCCGACAGCGGCGGTACCGTCGCCGCGCACAACCCCAAGGGCAACGAGGACCACCAGCAGTGGACCGCCGTCGCGGTCAGCGGCGGTTACCAGCTCCAGAACGCCGACGAGTCCGGCACCTGCCTGGGGCGCAGCGGCACCGCCGCGGTCACCGCCGCCTGCGGTGCGGACGGCACCGTCTGGACGGTCACCGCCGGGGCCGACAGCACCTACACGGTCACCGCGCCCGGCACCTCGCAGTACCTGACCGGCTCCTCGTCGGACAGCGGCACCGTCCAGCTCGGTTCGTCGGGCGATCTCGCCCGCTGGTATCTGACCCCGGTCTCCTACGCCACCACGGCGATGCCCTCCGCCGACACCCGCACCCTCGACCAGGTCACGTTCCTGACCGCCCACAACGCCTTCGCCAACAGCTCCGACGGCAACTTCGCCTCGTTCCCGGTCAGTCTGTTCCCGAACCAGAACTACGGCATCAGCCGCCAGCTCTCGGACGGGGTGCGCGGGTTCATGCTCGACGACTACACCGTCTCCGGCCAGGCCGTGCTCTGCCACAACAGCTGCGACGGCGTCAGCAGCCCGGTCCCGCTCGCCACCGACCTCCAGCGGATCGTGGACTTCCTGAAGGCCGACCCGGGCCAGTTCGCGACGGTGTTCCTGGAGGACTACGCCTCCTCCGACGTGCTGAAGTCCTCGCTGGCCGCCGTCAGCGGACTGTCCGACGTGCTGTACCGGCCCGACCAGGAGGGCGTGGCCACCAAGGGCTGGCCGACCATGGCCGATCTCGCCGCGCGCGGCAAGCAGTTGCTGGTCTTCAGCGACCGGACCCGGGCGAGCGACACCGCCGCCGGCTGGGCCGCGCGGGACACGTTCGGTGTGATGTACCAGCGCGAGTGGACGGTGGAGAACTACTGGTCCATGGGCGCCGGTCTGGGCGACTCCGACTGGTCCTGCTACAGCCGGTGGGGCACCGGCAGGCCGCTCACCACGGACTCGTCCGCGTTCCACCCGCTGTTCGTGATGAACCACTTCCGGGACTACCCGATCGCCTCCACCGCCGCCACGGACAACGGCAAACTCCTCAACCGCGCGCAGAACTTCTGCACGCCGGCCGCCCGGAAGAAGCCCAACTACGTGGCCGTGGACCGCTACGACACCGGGTCGCCGACCGCGCTCAGCTCGGTGGGCACCCTGAACGGCTACATCCTGACGCCGGGCCAGTGACGGCCCGCCGGCCGGGGCGTCGCGACCGCCGCCCCGGCCGGTTCAGGCGCCGTCCCCGTCCCCGTGCCCGACCCTGCCCGCATCCCCATGCCCATGCCCGTCCCTGTCCCTGCCCATGTCCATGTCCATGTCCATGGAGAGAGTCGGTCCGGCGGCGACGATCGCGTGCACGGTCTGGGTGACGAGCTGGCGGTCCAGCGGTGCGTGGGCGAAGGCGCGGTGCATCGGCCAGCCCTCGATCAGCGCGTCGAGCGCGCGCGACACGCCGGGCGTGAAGTGCAGGGCGAGACTGTCCCGGCTGCGTTCGAGCCAGGTGCGGGTGGTGACGGAGACCGCCTCGTCGTGGTTGGCGTAGGCGTACATCTCGAAGATGAGCGTCATGTCGCGGTCCGTGGCGTAGGCCGGACCGCAGATCAGCTCCACGACGGCGGCCTCGGCGTCGGCCGTGGAGGCGGCGGACTGGAGGGTCCGCCGGTAGAGCTCGGACATGGTGTCCGACAGCCGCGCGAAGGCCTGGGCCAGCAGGTCCGACATGCCGTCGAAGTAGTACGTCAGGGAGCCGAGCGGGACCTCCGCGTGCGCCGCGATCTTCCGGTGGGTGGTTCTGTGCACACCGCCCTGCGCGATCACGTCGAGGGCCGCATCCAGAATGCGCTCCTTGCGTCCGGGATCGTTCGGGATCTCGCGTCGTGTGCCGCTCACGCCCTCAATGTGCCATGGGTTGACCGCCGCGGAGTGTGTACAGATGTACAGGTGAGTGTGTACGGTCGTACAGACTTTTGCACGGAACACCTCTGGAGCCACCGCCCATGACCGCCGACCTCGCCCGGCGCCGTACCGCCGTATTCGTCCTGTTCTTCGCCCCCGGCCTGACGATCTCCTCCTGGGTGACCCGCACCCCGGACGTACGCGACCTGCTCGGCGCCTCCACGGCGCAGATGGGCCTGATCCTCTTCGGGCTGTCGGTCGGCTCGATGATCGGCATCCTGTTCTCGGGCGGGCTGGTGGCCCGCTGGGGTGCCCGGCTCGTCGTCCTCGCCGGTACGTCGGTCATCGCGGCCGGTGCCGTGGTCGTCGGCGCCGGGGCCGCCACCGGTTCGGGACCGGCGGTCGCGGTGGGCCTGGGCCTGTTCGGGCTGGGCATGGGCGGCGGCGAGGTGGCGCTCAACGTCGAGGGCGCGGAGGTGGAGCGGCTGCTGGGCCGCTCGACGCTGCCCGCCATGCACGGCTTCTTCAGCCTCGGCACCGTTCTCGGCGCGGTCGTCGGGATGTGCCTGACGGCGGTCGGCTTCCCCGTCGTCGTCCATCTGGCCGTGGTCGCCGCCGTGGTGCTGGCCGCGCTGGCGCTGGTCATCCGGAACGTCCCCGCCGAGGTGGGCCGCCGGACCGCCGCCGCGAGCCGCGAGCCGGGGGCTGCGCGCACCGCGGTGTGGAAGGACCCCGCGCTGCTGCTGATCGGCTGCGTCATCCTCGCCCTCGCCATGGCCGAGGGCACCGCGAACGACTGGCTGCCGCTGGTGATGGTGGACGGGCACGGCTTCGACGCGGCGCTGGGGTCGGCCGTGTACGCCGTGTTCGCCGCCGCGATGACCCTCGGGCGGTTCGTCGGCGGGCGGTTCGTGGACCGGTTCGGGCGGGCCGCGGCGCTGTGCGGGAGCGCGCTGGTCGGGGCTGCCGGACTGGCCCTGGTGATCTTCGTGGACAACCAGGCGGTCGCGGCCGCCGCGGCCGTCCTGTGGGGTCTCGGGGCGTCGCTCGGGTTCCCCGTCGCGCTCTCCGCGGCCGGCGACTCCGGCGAGGACTCCGCCGCCCGCGTCGCGCTGGCCGCGACCGTCGGCTACGTCGCCTTCCTGGTCGGCCCGCCCTCGCTCGGTTACCTCGGCGAGCACTTCGGGCTGCGGCAGGCGCTGATCCTGGTGCTCGCCCTGGTGGTGGCCGCCGCGTTCGCCACGCCCGCCGCCCGTTCGCCCAAGGAGGTGCGGGACACGGAGCCCGTCCGCGGGTGACGTACACCGGTCGGCCCGGGGACGCGCGACGCCCTCGGCCGGCCGGACGCATGCCCGGGGCAGGCCCCGGGGCCCGGTGGAAGGCCTCGCTCACAGCCCTCGCGGACGCCCGGCCGTACACGGACGCCCGGCCGTACACGGGGGCGGCGGCCGTCACCGGGGTCCGGCCCGCGAGCGGGAGCGGCGCGTGACGCGGGCGCCGCCGGACGGGTCACCGCAGGAAGGGCACGCCGCGGCCGCCGCGGAAGAGCCGGCCCGGCGAGCGGCGGCCGCCGGGTGGGGCGGGGCGGGGCGCCAACCGCAGCTCAGGGCTCCCTGCCCGGCGCTCAGTGCTCCCCGTCCACCGAGGCCCGCAGCCGGGCGCTGGCCATGCGCATGTGTTCGGCCATGGCCGCGTCGGCCGCGGCGGGGTCGCGGCCCCGGACGGCCTTGAGGACCGCGTCGTGCTCGCAGAGGGTGCCGCTGACCGTGCCCTCGATGTCGCTGACCCGTTCCATCCACACCTGGAGCAGCGCCCGGATGCTGTGCAGGATGTCGCTCAGCACGGAGTTGCGGGCGATGCGCGCGCACTCCAGGTGGAAGGCGATGTCCGCGTCGATGAACGCCTTCACGTCCCCGCCCGCGTCGCGCATGTGCTGGAGGTGCCCCTCCAGCAGCGCCACGTCGTGGTCGGTGGCCCGCTCCGCGGCCAGCCGCGCGGAGACGCCCTCCAGGTAGGTGCGGACCTCCACCAGGTCCTGGGTGCGGCGCTGTCCGAGCATGAGGCCCCAGTTGATCGCCCGGGGCAGGAACTCCGAGGTGCCGGCCCGCACGTACGAGCCGGAGCCGGGGCGGATCTCGATGATGCCGAGGACGTCCAGGGCCGACAGCGCGCCGCGCACGCTGGACCGCGCCACGCCGAGCGCCTCGGCCAGCTGCCGTTCGGCCGGCAGCCGGGTGCCGGGGCGGATGTCGCCCGCCGACAGGTGGTCGAGGAGCCGCTTGGCGACCTCGCTGACGGAGGACTCGCGCACCACGGGACGCAGGAGCTGCGCGAGGTCGGGAGCGCCGTCGGAGGGCTGCTGATCAGGCTGACTGGTCACGGTCACCAGTCAACCAGATGCCGTCGGCACCCGACTGACCAGGCACTTCATGCGCCCCGAGGGTCCGAATTGTCAAGAGTCGGGAAGCGGTCGAATCCGTGACGGTCGCCACACTGGTAAATTGGTGACCAATTTGGGGTGGAGGCATAGCGTGAAGGAGAACCGGTCGGCAGCGTCCTGTCGCGGCCGCCGGTGTGACCCACCCCGGACGGAGTTGTCCGGGCGAGCCGAGGAGTCGCCCATGGGTGCCGACGCGCCTGCCATGGCAGTAGAGAGAACTGCCATCAAGAAGGTCTCAGTCCGCCTCGTACCGTTCGTGGCACTGATGTTCTTCGTGAACTATCTGGACCGTACGGCCGTGTCCTTCGCCGAACCCAACGGGATGGGGTCGGATCTGGGCCTGACGGCGGCCCAGTTCGGCTTCGCGTCCGGGATCTTCTTCCTCGGCTACATCGTGCTGGAAGTGCCCAGCAACATGGCCCTGCACCGCTTCGGCGCCCGCCGCTGGCTGGCCCGGATCATGGTGACCTGGGGCATCGTCTCCCTCCTGTTCACCTGGGTGAGCAGCAGCGACCAGCTCTACGGCCTGCGCTTCCTGCTCGGCGTCGCCGAGGCCGGGTTCTTCCCCGGCGCCATCCTCTACCTGAGCCAGTGGGTGCCCTCGCGCCACCGCACCAAGATCCTGGGCCTGTTCTACCTGGCCCAGCCCCTCACCACCGTCTTCGGCGCCCCGCTGGCGGGCTGGCTCATCGGCCGCCACGGCCTGTTCGGGCTGGAGGGCTGGCGGGTGATGTTCCTGTTCGTGTCGCTGCCCGCGATCGCGCTGGGCGTCATCGCCTGGTTCTACCTGATCGACAAGCCCGCCGACGCCAAGTGGCTGACCGCCTCCGAGCGGGAGTGGCTGACGGCCGAACTCGCCGCGGAGAACGCGGGCAAGACCGGCCACGAGGACCGGCACACCCGGGCGGACCTCAAGGCCGCCTTCGTCAACGGCCGGGTCTGGTTGCTGGCGCTGGTCTACTTCGGCTTCGTCTACGGCCTGTACGCGCTGGCGTTCTTCCTCCCGACGATCATCAACGGCTTCCAGGACCAGTACCACACCACGTTCAGCGTGATGGACAAGGCCTGGATCACGGCGATCCCGTACCTGCCCGCCGCCGTCGTGCTCTTCTTCTGGACCCGGCACGCCACCCGCAACGGCACCCGCACCTGGCACATCGCCGCCCCCGCGATCGTCGGCGGGATCAGCATCCCGCTCGCGCTCTACATGGGCTCGCCCGCGGCGACGGTCGCCGTGATCACCGTCACCGCCTGCTCGATCTTCGCCGCCCTGCCCGTCTTCTGGTCGGTGCCCTCCCGGTTCCTGACCGGAGCCGCCGCCGCGGCCGGCATCGCCCTCATCAACACCGCCGGGAACATCGCCGGTTTCGCGGCCGGCTACATCACCGGCTGGCTCAAGGACTGGACCGGCGGCTACTACGCCCCGCTCTACCTCGTCGGGTTCTTCATGCTGCTGTCGGCCGCGCTGATGTTCTGGCTCGCCGCCCGCGACCGCACCGCCGAACCGGCCCCCGGAACCGAGCACCAGCCCATGGAGGCCCTTCGATGACCCGCCTGTTCAACGACCCCGCCGCCTTCGCCGACGAGGCCCTGGAAGGCTTCGCCGCCGCCCACCGACGCTGGGTGCGTCCGGTCACCGGTGGCGTCGTACGGGCCGCCGGCACCCCGCGCGGCGAGGTGGCCGTGGTGATCGGCGGCGGCTCGGGCCACTACCCGGCGTTCTCCGGACTGGTCGGCCGGGGACTCGCGCACGGCGCCGCCGTCGGCAACGTCTTCGCCTCCCCGTCCGCCCGGCAGATCCGCAACGTGGCCCGCGCCGCCCACGCCGGGGCCGGTGTGCTGCTGATGTACGGCAACTACGCCGGTGACGTCCTGCACTTCGGCCAGGCCGCCGAGCGGCTCACCGCCGAGGGCGTCGAGACCCGCACCTTCGCGGTCACCGACGACATCTCCAGCGCGAGCCCGGCCGAGACCGCCAAGCGCCGCGGGATCGCCGGGGACCTCCCGGTCTTCAAGGCGGCGGCCGTGGCCGCCGAGCGCGGGCTCACCCTGGACGAGGTCGCCGCCGTCGCCGCCCGGGCCAACGACCGCACCCGGTCCTTCGGCATCGCCTTCTCCGGCTGCACCCTGCCGGGCGCCGACCACCCGCTGTTCACCGTGCCGGAGGCCCGGATGGCGGTCGGACTCGGCATCCACGGCGAGCCCGGCATCGGCGAGGAGCCGCTGCCCACCGCCGACGAGGCCGCCCGGCTGCTGGTGACGAGCCTGCTGCGCGAACTCCCCGGCGGGGTCGACGCGCCGGCCGGGCAGCGCGCCGCGGTGATCCTGAACGGGCTCGGCTCGGTCAAGTACGAGGAACTGTTCGTCGTCTACCGCAAGGTCGCCGAACTCCTCGGCGAGGCCGGGGTGGAGATCGTCGACCCGGAGGTCGGCGAGCTGGTCACCAGCTTCGACATGGCGGGCGTCTCCCTGACCCTGACCTGGCTGGACGAGGAGCTGGCGGCGCTGTGGCAGGCCCCGGCCGACGCGCCCGCGTTCCGCAAGGGCGCGCTCGACGCGCCGGAGCAGGCCGGGCCGGACACCGCCCTCCAGCAGCACGACGACCAGGACGACCTCCTGATCCCGGCGGCCTCCGACGCCTCCCGCGAGGTGGCCGCCGTGGTGCTCAGGGCCCTGGACGCCGTCGCCGACACGGTCGACGCGCACGTCGAGGAGCTGGGCCGGATCGACGCGGTCGCCGGTGACGGCGACCACGGCATCGGCATGCAGCGCGGCTCCACCGCCGCCCGCCTGGCCGCGGCCGACGCCCATGCCCTGGGCGCGGGCGCCGGCACGGTCCTCACCCGGGCCGGCGACGCCTGGGCCGACAAGGCGGGCGGCACCTCCGGCGCCCTGTGGGGCAGCATCCTGCGCGCCCTCGGCACCACGATCGGGGACCGGGAGAAGCCGGCCGCGGCCGTCGTCTCCGGCGGGGTGACACGTGCCAAGGACGGGGTGGTCCGGCTCGGCGGCGCCGAGGTCGGCGACAAGACCATGGTCGACGTCCTCGTCCCGTTCGCCGCCGCCCTCGCCGCCGCGACGGCCGCCGGCGCCCCGCTCGCCGACGCCTGGGGACAGGCCGCCGGCACCGCCGAGGCGGCCGCCGCCTCCACCGCCGGACTCCTCCCCCGCAAGGGCCGGGCCCGGCCGCACGCCGAGAAGTCCCTCGGCACCCCCGACGCGGGCGCGCACTCCCTCGCCCTCATCACCCGCGCCGTCCACGGCGTCCTGACCGACCGGCACTGACCGGCACTGACCGGCGCACCCGCACCGACCAGCACCGCCCCGCACCGCCCCGCACCTACCTGCACCTACCTGCACCTACCTGCACCTACCTGCACCTACCTGCACCGAGGAAAGACACATGACCGACAAGCTCCGTATCGTCGTCGGCTCCGACGACGCCGGCTACCAGTACAAGGAAGCGCTCAAGCTGGACCTCCAGGGCAGCGGCCTGGTCGCCGAGGTCACCGACGTGGGTGTCGACTCCGACGGGCACACCGCCTACCCGAAGGTGGCCATCGCGGCCGCCGAGATGGTCGCCCGGGGCGAGGCCGACCGCGCGCTGCTGGTGTGCGGAACCGGGCTCGGTGTGGCGATCGCCGCCAACAAGGTGAAGGGCGTCCGCGCCGTCACCGCCCACGACTCGTTCTCCGTCGAGCGCGCCGTCCTCTCCAACAACGCCCAGATCCTGACCTTCGGGCAGCGCGTCATCGGCCTGGAGCTGGCCCGCCGGCTCGCCGCCGAGTGGCTCACCTACCGCTTCGACGAGAGCTCGGCCTCCGCGGCCAAGGTGCAGCTGATGAGCGACTACGAGAACGCCGACGGCGAGGCGGCGGCCTGATGTCCGTCCCCGCCTCACGGCCCGTGCTGCTGGGGGTGAGCCTGAAGATGTACTTCGGCCACCACGAGACCCTCAACTGGGCCCGCAGGATCGCCGACCTGGCCGACCGGCACCCGGCGGTCGTCTCCGGCGCCGCCCGGCTGTTCGTGCTGCCGGCCTACCCCGCGCTGGTCCCGGCGGCCGGGATCCTCACGCCGTACGGCATCGCCGTCGGCGCCCAGGACCTGGCCGCCGAGGACACCGGGCCGTACACCGGCGAGGTCGGCGGCCCGGTCCTGAAGGAGATCGGCTGCCGTTACGCCGAGGTCGGTCACGCCGAACGGCGCCGGCTGTACGGCGAGGGCGACACGGTCGTGGCCGCCAAGACGGCCGCCGCGCTGCGCAACGGGCTCACCCCCGTCCTGTGCGTGGGCGAACTCAACCGGGGCACCCCGGCGCAGGCCGCCGAGCGCACGGTCGCCGAGGCGGACCGGCTGCTGCAGAACCTCTGCGGCCCGGTGGTCCTCGCCTACGAGCCGCAGTGGGCCATCGGCGCGCCGGAACCCGCCTCCGCCGAGCACATCACGACCGTCTGCGCGGCGCTGCGCGCCTGGCTGGACACCCGCCCGCAGCACCCCGACTCGGCGGTGATCTACGGCGGCAGCGCCGGCCCCGGCCTGCTGACCCGTCTGTCGGGCGCGGTCGACGGGCTGTTCCTGGGCCGGTTCGCGCACGACCCGGCGAACGTCGCGGCGATCCTCGACGAGATCCGCACCCCGGCGGGGGTGGCGTGATGGCCTACGGCATCAGCACCTACGCGTACTTCTGGCGGATCTCGGAGCGCGCGCCGCGGCCGATGGCGCTGACCGAGATGCTGCGGGACACCGCGGAACTCGGCGGCCGGGTCTTCCAGATCTGCGACTACCCGGCGATCGAGTCCTACGACCGGGCGCAGCTGGCCGACGTCCGCGCCACCGCCCGCGACCTGGGCCTGACCCTGGAGCTCGGCACCCGGGGCGTGGGCACCGCGCATCTGCTCGCCTACCTGGAGCTGGCCCGGCAGCTGGACGTCACCCTGGTGCGGTCCATGCTGAACACGGCCGGCCACCGGCCGGACCCGGCCGAGGCGACCGCCCTGCTGAAGGAGAGCGTGCCGTCGTACGCCGACGCGGGGGTGACGCTGGGCCTGGAGACCTACGAGCAGGTCTCCACCGACGACCTGCTGACCGTCGTGCGCGGCGTGGACAGCGAGCGGCTCGGGGTCGTGCTCGACCCCGGCAACAGCGTGGCCCGGCTGGAACGCCCGGTGGACGTGGTGGCGGCGACCGCCCCGTACGTGGTCAACATCCACGTCAAGGACTTCGCCTTCACCCGCCGGGACGGCTGGGTCGGCTTCACCTACGCGGGCTGCCCGCTCGGCGAGGGCCTCCTCGACCACGCGGGCATGATCGCCGCCGTACGGCCCGGGGAGCGCGGCATCAACCAGATCGTGGAGCACTGGCTCCCGTGGCAGGACGAGGGCTTCGAGGCCACCGCCCGGCTCGAACACCAGTGGACGCAGCACAGCATCGACACCCTTCTGAGGAGCGAGTAATGGCCACCGAGATCCAGACCCAGGTCGACGTCAGCACCGTCGCCGTGATCGGGGCCGCCGGCAAGATGGGCCAGCGAGTCTCCAACAACCTGGTCAAGAGCGACTTCCGCGTGCTGTTCAGCGAGGCCTCCCCCAAGGGCCAGGAGCTGGTCCGCGGTCTGGGCCGCGAGCTGACCGAGTCCGCCGCCGCGGCCGCCGAGGCCGACGTGGTGATCCTGGCCGTCCCGGACGTCGTGCTCGGCAAGGTCTCCGAGGAACTCGTCCCGCTGATGAAGCCGGGCGCGGTGGTCCTCACCCTGGACCCGGCCGCCGCCTACGCCGGGCTGCTCTTCGCCCGCGAGGACGTCCACTACGCGTGCGCCCACCCCTGCCACCCGTCGGTGTTCCTGGAGCGCACCACCAAGGAGGAGTGGCAGGACACCTTCGGCGGCATCGCCGCCCCGCAGGAGGTCGTCGCCGCGTACGAGGGCGGCGACCAGGCCAGGCAGGACCTGGCGGAGTCCGTGATCCGCGTGATGTACGCGCCGGTCGTCGACGTCCACTGGGTGACCGTCAAGCAGCTGGCCGTGCTGGAGCCGACCCTCGTCGAGACCATCGCCTGCATGGTCGGTGCCCTGCTGACCGAGGCGCTGCACGAGACCGTGCACACCGTCGGCGTGCCGGAGAAGGCCGCCCGCGCGATGCTGCTCGGCCACACCCAGGTCGCCCTCGCCAACACCCTCAAGGGCTCCAACCCGTTCTCGGACGCCTGCCTGATCGCCATGGACTACGGCCGTGAGTCGATCGTCCGCGACGACTGGAAGAAGGTCTTCGACGACGCCGAGCTGGACAAGGTCATCACGCGCATGCTGAAGATCAAGGAGATCAAGCGCTGAACCGTCCCCCGAGAATTCGGTGAGCGTTACACCGACCCGCCCTCCGTCCGGCGGGCGGCCGGTGGGATGATCACCGTGTGGGGTCCGGAAGAACTCGTTCGGCGCCGGACGCGCCGATCCGTCACGCCGCAACCCGGCGTCCCTGACCACCGAGTGGAACGTCCGTACCCCGGAAGAAGGGGAAGAAGAGTGTCCGTGTTTCAGCGCATCCTGGTCGCCGTGGATCCCAGCCCCGCCCGTGTCGCCGCCGTACGGCTGGCCGGCGAGCTGGCGCGGCTGACCGACGCAGAGGTCCGCGTCGTGCACGTCGTCGCCTCCGCCGCCTCCGTCGCGACGGTGGTCCCGCTGGAGGACGACGCCGACGCGAGGGCCGTGCTCGACGCGGCGCTGGCGGCCCTGCGCGGCCAGGGCGTCAAGGCCGAGGGCACCCTCCTGCGGGGGCTCACCACCCAGGTCGCGGGCGCCGTCTGCGACACCGCCGAGGAGTTCGGCGCCGACCTGATCGTGCTGAGCCCGCATCACCGGGGCGGCATCGAGGCGCTGTTCGACCCGCGGGTCAGCGACGCGGTCGCCCACCGGGCCCGCGCCGCGGTCCTGCTGGCCCCGGCCGACGCCGAGCAGGCCTGACCACGACGCACCCCGGGCCCGCCGCGGATCGCCGTCCGCGGCGGGCCCGGGGTGTTGCGCGTCCGCAGGCGCCCCGGCGCGGCGGCCGTCGTCAGGCGGTCCAGACGCGGTCGGCGTAGTCGAGGAAGTTGCGGCCGAGGATCTTCTCGATGCGTTCGCGGCGGTAGCCGCGCTTCTCCAGGAGCCGGACCAGGTCGCGGAACTGGTCGACGCCGCGCAGGTCCACGACGAAGGGGTAGGTGTCGGCGCGTTCGCCGGCCGCGCCGACGCCGGCCGCCTGCCGGGCGGCGACGTGTTCGGCGAGGGCGGTGCGGTAGGCGTCGAGGTCGTCGACGGCGGTGACGGTGCCGTCGGTGCCGATGCCGACGTGGTCCTCGCCGCAGACGTCGACCGCGTGGACGATGTGGTCGACGACGTCGGCCGCGCTCGCGTGCCCGGTGGGGCTGAGGAACGGCATGAAGTAGATGCCGACGAACCCGCCCCGGTCGGCGACCAGGCGCAGTTCCTCGTCGGTCTTGTTGCGGGGCAGGTCGGCCAGGGCGCGGCAGCCGGTGTGGTTGACGGAGACGGGCTGCCGGGAGTGACGGGCCGCGTCCAGGCAGGTGCGCTCGCCGCTGTGGGAGAGGTCGACCATCAGGCGGTGGTCGTTGAGGGCCTCGACGACCCGGCGGCCGAAGGGGGTCAGAGCGCGGTTGGCGGCGGCCATGGAGCCGTCGCCGAGGTGGTTGGCCTGGTTGTAGGTGAGCTGGACGACGCGGACGCCCGCCGCGGCGAAGCCGGCGACACGGCTGTCCACGAGGTCGGGGTCCGTGCCGACGGCGACGGCGTTCTGGAAGCCGTAGACGACCCCGATCCGCCGCTCCCGGTGGGCCCGGCGGATGTCGGCGGTGGTGCGGACCTTGAGGAGGTCGGCGGGGTGCTCGCCGATGATCCGGTCCCAGACCGCGATCTCGTCGAGGGTGTGCTCGTACGGCGGCAGGTCGCCCATCGTGTAGCCGAGGGTGATGTTGACGGCGGTCAGGCCGCTGGCGTGGGCGTCGGCGAGCGCGCGGGCGTCCACGGCGAGCTGGCCGCTGGCGGGGTTGAGCTGGGTGGCGGCGGCGAGCGCGGCGGGGGCGTTGGGGTTGTCGAGCTGCCCCAGGGCGTTGACGATCACCGGGCGGTCGGCGGGGTCGGTCACTGCGGGTCCTTCTCGAAGTCGGCGCGGTCGAAACGGTGTCCGCGTCTGACGGTGAACACGATGGAGCGCAGGTGCGCGATGTCGTGGAGCGGGTTCTCCTCCAGGACGGCGAAGTTGGCGAGCTTGCCCGGTTCGACGCTGCCCATGTCCGCCTCGGTACCGGCGGCCCGGGCGCCGACCAGGGTGGCCGAGCGCAGCACGTCGGCGGCGGGGATGCCGCAGCGCCGTACGAGGAAGGCGAGTTCGCCGTGGAGCGCGGGGAACGGGTCGCCGGGGTCGGTCTCGTGGTCGGTGCCGGTGCTGACGTCCACCCCTGCGCGGTACGCCTGGGCGGTGACGGCGGCGGCGAACTCGGCGTTGCGGGCGGCCCGTTCGGCGGACTCGGGGGTGTCGCCGCGGAGTTCGTCGCTGGTCCACATGGAGGCGGTGGCGTCGAGGACGGTGCCGCGGCGGCGCATCTCGGCGAAGAGTGCCTCCAGTTCCGGGGCGTCGCCGGCGGTGAAGCGGTCGTGGTCGACGGGCGGCTTGGTCTTGTAGCTGCTCAGCGGTGCGGTGGGGTTCTCGAAGGCGAGCAGGGTGACGTGGGAGACGCTGTCCACGCCCGCGGCGACCACCTCGCCGGGGGCGGCGGGGAAGACGGCGGCGTGCGCCCAGACGGCGATGCCCTGGCGGTGGGCCTCGGCGGTGACGGCGGCGACGGTCGCGGCGTCCAGGTCGGCGTAGACCTTGACGGCGGCGGCGTGGGTGCCGCGGGCCAGGGCGACGGCGATCGGCAGGTCGGTGCCGGGGGTGACGGCCTGCATCCAGGGGACGGCGCCGGGTACGGCGCCCCGGGAGACCTCGTGGGTGCGGGGGTCGTCGAAGAAGGTGGGCCCGGCCATGAGGGCGGCGTAGCGGATGTCGGGGCCGGGGATCTCGCCGACCAGGGTGGCCCGGGCGAGGTCGCCGACGTGGCGCAGGTCGTCGGCCATGTCACGGACGGCGGTGACCCCGCCGTACACCAGGCGCCGGAGCACCGCCTCGGCGACCGGCCGGTCGGGCGGGGTGGCCAGGTGCTGGTGGGTGTCGATCAGGCCGGGGACGACGAAGCGGCCGTCGAGGTCGACGCGCGGGGCGTCGGCGGCGGGCGGGGGCAGCGGGTCGCCGTCGCCGGTGACGGCGACCAGGCGGGCGCCGTCGGTGACGATCGTGGTGTTCGGCCGGAGCGGGCCGCCGGTGCCGTCGAAGAGGGTGGCGCCGCGGTAGACGGTGACGGTTCCGGCGGGCGGTGCGGCCCAGGGTGTCGGGGCGCCGGGGGGCAGGTCGGTCATGGTCACCTTCGGTCCGCGGAACTCTGATCGCCATGACGGGCGTTGTTACGGTGTACGTAACAGCTGTATCGTGTGGCGAGAACGCAGGCCACTGTACCCGGCAGCCGGCGGACCACCGCAAGGGCCCGGACCGGACAGCGCGCGCCGGGCCGAGAGAGAAGAGCCGCCGCATGCCCGACGCACCTCCCGCCGGAGCACCGCCCCGGTCGGCCGTGGACAAGGCCCTCGACCTGGTCGAGGCCGTCTCGCGCGCGCCGCACCCGGTGCGGCTCACCGAACTGGCCGCCGAGGTCGGCCTGCACCGCGCGACCGCCTACCGCATCCTGCTGGACCTGGTCCGGCGGGGCTGGGTGCTGCGTGCCGGTGACCGCTATCTGCCCGGCGCCGCGGTGCTGCGGATGTCCGCGTCGGCCGCGGGCAACTCCCTGACCGCGCTGGCCCGTCCGGTCCTGGACCGGCTGTCGGCGGCGACCTCGATGATGGTCAACCTCCAGGTGCTGGAGGAGGGCGGCGCCCGGGTGGTCGACGTGGTCCGGCCCGAACGGCTCGCCATGATCAGCCACTTGCGGGGCGAACTGCTGCCGGTACGGCGGTTCGCCGGGCCGCTGGTCCTGGTGGCCGCGCTCGAACCGGAGGCGAGGAAGCGGTGGCTGGGCAGGCTGCCCGAGGACGACGCCGATGTGGCACGGGAGCTGGCCGAGGTGGAGCGGACCGGTGTCGCCGTGGAGCACGGCCGCAACGACAAGCTGGTCGCCTCCGTGAGCCGGGCCGTGGTGCCCGTCGCGGGTGCGCCGGTGTGCGCGCTGACGGTCGTGGGACCGGACGCCGAGTTCGACGGGCCGCGACTGGCGCTCCTGGAGCGGGAGTTGCGGGCGGCCGCCGACGAGCTGGTGCGGGCGCTCACCACCGGCACGGCGGCGGGCCGGTGAGCGGCGTGCTGGTGCTGGACCGTCTGCAGACGGCCGCCGCGCTGGAACCGGCCGCGGTCCTCGACGCGGTGGCCCGGGCCCTGGTCGCCGTGGCCCGTGACGAGGTCTGCGTACCGCCGCGCATCGCCGCGCTCACCCCGTCCGGCCTGCTGGGCGCGATGCCCGGTTACGTCCCCGGGTTCGGGCCGGCCGCCAAGCTGGTGACCGTCACCGCCGACCCCGGGCATCCCGGACGCAGCTTCCACCGGGGGCTGGTGGCGCTCTTCGACGAGCACGACGGACGGCCGCTCGCCCTGGTGGACGCCGAGTCGCTGACCGCGGTCCGCACGGCGGCGTCGGCCACGCACGGCGCGCTGGCGCTGGCGGCCCGTCCCGGTCTCGGCCGGGTGGCGGTGGTCGGCACAGGGGCCCAGGCCCGGGCGCAGCTGGCGCTGCTCGCCGCCGTCCGGCCCGGGGCCGAGGTGACCGTGGCCGGCCGTGACCCGGTGCGGGCCGGCGAGGCGGCCGCGCTGTGTCCCGGTGCGCGGGTGGCCACCGCCATCGAGGCCGCCGTACGCCGGGCCGACGTGGTGTTCTGCTGCACCGGGGCCACCGCTCCCGTGATCCGCCGGGAGTGGCTCTCCCCCGGGGTGCATGTCTCCTCGGTCGGCGGCTCCCACGGGCCCGAGCTCGATGCGGACACGGTCCGGGACGCGGTCCTGTTCGCCGAGTGGGCGGGCGCGGCCGCGTCCCCGCCGCCCGCGGGCGCCCACGAACTCCAGGGCCTCTCCCCCGGCCGGCCGGTCACCCTCCTCGGCTCCGTCCTCGCCGGCGAGCATCCCGGACGCGGCGGCGACACCGGGAGCCTCACCGTCTTCAAGTCCACCGGGCACGCCGCCCTGGACGTCGCGGCGGTCCGGGTGGCCCATGACGTGGCACGGGCCAGGGGGTGGGGGGTGTGCGTGGACCTGTGACCGGGGGACGGCGCCGCACGCCCTCGGGCGCGCCCTACTCGGGGCGGCTGAAGCGGCGGGCGGCCAGGACCAGGGCCACGATGCCGCAGACCAGCAGGACGGCGCCCTCCAGGAGCAGGGGCGGCCGCCAGCCGAACCACTCGATGCCCGGGGTGGCCACCTGGTCCGTCACCCGCAGCGCGATGCAGCGGCGCAGCAGGTCCACCCCGTAGGCGAGCGGGTTGACGGCGACCAGGGCGTGGGTCCAGCCGGGCAGGTTCTGCAACGGGAAGAAGCCGCCGGAGAGGAACAGCAGCGGCATCATCACCAGGCCGAGCAGCATGTGGAAGAACTCGGGCCGCTCCAGGCTCACGGCCGGCAGCAGGGACAGGGCCGTGATCGCGAAGGAGGCCAGCACCATGCCGGCCAGGAGCAGCGCCAGCAGGGGCGGGTCGTAGGGCAGGCCGACGGCGCCGGCCAGGCCGAGCAGGACGGTGCCCTGGACCGTGGAGACGATGGTCCCGCCGGCGCAGCAGCCGAGCAGGAGGGTGGGCCGGCTGACCGGGGCCATCAGCAGTTCCCGCAGGTAGCCGCTCTGCCGGTCGGTGATCAGACGGATGCCGACGATGATGGCCGGTGCCTGCACCGTCATCATCAGCATGCCCGGGAAGAGGTAGGCCTGGTAGCCGACGCCCAGCGAGGAGTCGGGGATCAGGGCGGCCAGGCCGCCGCCCAGCACGAAGAGGTAGAGCACCGGCTGGACGAGCATCAGGCCGGTGTGGACGGGCTGGGACGCCAGGCGCAGCAGATCGCGGTGGACCAGGGCGTGCACCGCGCGCAGTTCGTGGCGCAGCGGCGGCCTCGGTTCCCGGCCCGCGCCGCCGGGGGCGGCGGGGTCGTCGGACGTGCCGGTGGTGTCCGGGGCCGGGAGGGCGGGTGCGGTCATGGGGCCTCCTCGGCCGCCGCGGCGGGCCCGTCCGGAACCGGGGAGCCCGGCGCGTGGATGCTGCGGCCGGTGTGGTGGAAGAAGACGTCGTCGAGGGTCGGCGGGGTCGCGGACGCGGCGTGCACGGCGATGCCGTGGGCCTCGAGTGCCGCGCACAGGCGGGGAATCCAGGCGCTGCCGCCCGGCACCCGCAGGGAGATCCCCTCGGTGTCCAGGGTGACGGCGACGCCGGGCGGCGCGGTCCGGCCGACGACCTGCCGGGCCTTCGGGTCGTCGCCGGTCCGCAGCACCACCCGGTCGTCGCCGATCGCGGCCTTCAGCGCGTGGGGCGTGCCCTGGGCGACGAGGCGGCCCTGGTCGAGGATGCCGAGGCGGTCGCAGTGCTCCGCCTCCTCCAGGTAGTGGGTGGTGACGAAGAGGGTGCTGCCGTGCCGGTCGCGCAGCAGCCGCAGATGCTCCCAGACCTGGGCGCGGGCGTGCGGGTCGAGTCCGGTGGTCGGTTCGTCCAGGAACAGCACCTGGGGCGCGTGCAGCAGGCCACGGGCGAGCTCCAGACGGCGGCGCATGCCTCCGGACAGGGCGCGCACCGGGGAACGCCGCCGGTCGGCAAGTCCGACCGTGTCGAGGGTCTCGGTGACGCGCACGCGGGCGGGGCGGCGGCGCAGTCCGTAGAGGCGGGCGTGGATGTAGAGGTTCTGTTCGGCCGTCAGGTCCGGGTCCAGGGCGCTGTGCTGGAAGAGCATCCCGACCACTCTGCGTACCTGGTCAGGCCGGGTGAGCACGTCGACGCCCGCCACCGTGGCCTGTCCGGCGGTGGGGCGGGCCAGGGCGCACAGCAGGGCGAGCGTGGTGGACTTCCCGGCGCCGTTGGGGCCGAGGAAGGCGAAGGTCTCGCCCCTGAGGACGTCCAGGTCGAGGCCGCGGACGGCGTCGGTGGTGGTGCCGTCCGGGCCCGCGTAGCTCTTGACCAGGCCGCGGGTGCTGATCGCGTACTGCGGCCGGGCGGCGGACGGGGTGCGGGCCGGGCCCGCGGGGGCGGTGGTCGGGGAGGTCGCCCGGGTGCGGGCGCCGTCGGCGGCGGGTGGCTGCATGGTCGGGTCCTCGTCCACGGGGGTGTCTTCCACGGGCCTGCCGGCCGCAGCGGCCTGTGCTCCGGCCGGTGGCAGCGCGGGGGCAGCCACCGGCCGGAGGTCTGTCGGCTAGGCGCAGCTGACGCCCACGCAGACGGTGTTGAGCAGCGTCAGCAGGCCGACGCACGCACACGTACCGCTGAACTGCGCTCCGTCGACGCCGACCGGGTCGGTCTCCGGAAGGGCGTGCAGGTGGGCCAGCAGCTCGAGAGCCTGGTTCTCCATGACATTCTCCTTCTCTGTGCGGTGGCGGCAGGGAGGTCCCTGTCGCTCAGCCCGGCTGCTGGACGGTCCAGTGCCGGGGGTCTGTGTGGCGTGTCCTCAGGAGGAACGCCAGGATTCCTGCGGCGCCGTCGCTCCAGCTGGTCGAGACGTCCCCGTACTCGTTGGGGAGGACGACGTGGCTGCCGCGGCGGGCGCTTTCGGAGACGATCAGGCGGGCCACGTCCTCGGCCATCGCCAGGTAGGACGGGTCCCCGGTGGCCTCGGCCATGTCGAGGAGGAAGTCGCCGTTGCCCGCCAGTCCGTGGCACTGGGCGACGGCGGCCCGGGAGGAGCGCTCCACGACGGCGTGGGCGGCGCCGCGGGCGAGGTCGCCGAACCGTTTGTCCCCGGTCCGCCGCCAGAGCCGGACCAGGAAGGATCCGATGCCGGCCGAGCCGTGGCACCAGTACGGGGCCGTGGGCAGGTCGGTGGCCTGGGCGGGCCACTGGGCGGCCCGGCCGACCATCACGGCGTTGGCCACCAGGTGTTCACCCGCCGCCAGGGCCAGTTCCAGGTACTCCAGCCGGTGGGAGACGTCGGCGGCGGCGAGGAGGAAGCAGCCGATGCCGGCGCTGCCGTGGGCGAAGCCCAGGTAGCGTTTGCCGGCCTCCTCGGAGACGGCCTCGGCGGGGACGGGCCAGCTCACGCCCGACGGTTCCGGCTGTGCGGCGGCGGCCAGCAGGTCGGCCGCGTCGACGACCCGTTCGGCCAGGCGCGGGTCACCGGTGCGGTGCCACAGGTGGGCGGCGGCGAGTCCGCCGCCCGCGCTGCCGTGGGTGATGTCGTGACTGAGCGTCGACTCCAGCGGGGCCAGTGCCAGGGCCACCGCGTGGTCCGTGAGGGCGCGGTCGTCTACGGCGCGTCCGGCGTCGTACAGCGCCCAGGCGATCCCGCGGCCGCCGAAGTGCAGGCCCGGGCGGATGGAGCCGGTGTCGGTGCGCGCGGCGATCCAGTGGCCCGCGGTGGAGATCAGCTCCGGCAGCCGCGGGTCGCCGCTGAGCTCGAAGTACCGGGTCAGGACCGCGAGTACGCCCGCCGCGCCCTGCTGCACGGTGCAGGGGTCGGTCTCGCCGGCCAGGGTGGAGACCGGCCACAGCCGCGGTCCGCCGTCCGGGGTCATCGATTCGACGAGGTGGTTCACCATCCCGGTGACCGCGTCCTGCGTACCGGTGCCCGGCGGGCCGGTCCGCGCGGGTCCGGCGGGCCGCCCGGGTGGCGCGGGGTCCGTGCGGCGCAGGGCCTCACGGGCTCTGGCGGGGTCCCAGCGCTCGGCGGGATCGTCCCTGGTCAGCCCGAGGATCATCGCCGTCAGCCCGTCCGGCAGGCGCAGCGTCCCGGCGCAGGCGGTCAGCCATTCGGCGAACCGCTGCTCCGCGGTTCTGGCGGCCGGCTCCTCGGCCAGCAGGTTCGGTACCTTGCCGGCGAGCACGAAGCACACGGTGGCGCCGAGGCTGTAGTAGTCGGCCGTCGGGGAGACGGGAGCGTCCGCCAGGCGCTCGGGGGCGCTGAAGCCGGGTGTGCCCACCTGGGTCGGGAGCGTGGCGTCGCCCTCCAGGGCGGCGAGCTCCAGGTCGATCAGGCGCAGTTCGCCGTCGGGGCGGACCATCACGTTGCCGGGTGTGAAGTCCCTCAGTACGCAGCCGCGTTCGTGTGCGGCCGCGACCAGCTCCACCAGGCGTGCGACCTGGGCGAGCGCGTCCGCCCGGTAGCGTTCGGCGCCGACGTCGCGGAAGCGTTCGGCGACCCAGTTGCGCAGCGGGACGCCCGGCACCTCCTCCTGGGCGAGGAACAGGTGCCCGCCGGTCTCGAACATGGCGAGCGGCTCGGGTGCCAGTCCGCTGTCCTTGAGTTTCTCCAGCGTCCTGGCCTCGGCCCGCAGCCAGTCGCGGACGTCGGAGCCGGCGGCGTCGCCCTCGACGTGCGGGCGGGCCTCCTTGATGACCACGGGTGCGCCGGTGGTGACGTCGGTGCCCCGGTAGACACCGCCCTTGTTGGTGTGCCGGATCGCCTCCCGGACCGAGAACCGGCCGCCGAGCAGTACCGGCCGGCTCGCGGCCTTCTCCTGCTGCGGTGGCAGCGGCACCGAGGCGGGGAACGGGCTGACGGCCCAGGGGGGCGGGGAGTACTGCCCGGTCCGCTTGTCCTCCACGGGATTGCCGTCGGGGTCCTCGATGAACCAGACCAGCAGGCCCTGGTCCGAGAGCCGCCGCCGGCCGACGAAGGCGCCGTAGCGGTAGTGCACCAGGCTGTTGGGGGCGTAGGGCTGGTCGGACAGGATCCGCGGGCCGGCCAGTCCCTTGGTGGCCCGGTGCAGCTCCAGCGCGATACGGGCCGCGTCGCCGTCGGAGGGCGGGTAGACGGTGATGAACTTGCCCGAACTTCCCCGCGGAGTGGCACGGGAGTTGAGCGCGCTCACCTGGTCGAGGGAGCGGACGAACTTGAATCCCGCCTCCTCGCGCAGCAGTACGTCCAATGCCTTCACGAGGACTTCCGGTGCGGAGCCGGACGTCGCGGACACGTGCAGTTTCCAGCCCTGCCGGAGTCGAATTCCGGACTGGGAGGTGAGGCGGCACCACATGTCGTCCGCGTCGGTCGTCCAACGCTCACTCGTACCCGTTGCCTGTAACTTGTCGCGTAGCAGACTTTCGAGGTCGACTTCCGTCGCGTGGCTCGTCATACGTGTCCCTCTCAACGGTGAGAACCGCCGGCTGGAATTTCCTTTCAGCAAGAAGGAATGTACCGCCCGCACTCGACGAGCGTCACTTGATTCGGCGAGCGCACGGTGTCGTCCGGAAGATTAACGGCGCATTACGGCGCGAATAGAGGCGCACAAGTCCGCAGGTCAGAATACTTCGCCTGTTCGATGACGCGCCTTCCGGCACCCGAGAAGGATAAACAACCGAATTGATGCATTCCGAATAATGGATTCACGAAAAGGCGAATCATCACTTTCGATCAGGGACTCGATTGGTACCGCGCCACACACGGTCGAGAAATCACCACAGAGAAACAAAATCGGTCGCCCCCCGCGACCGCCCCCGCGGACCGCGGTCGCCGGACCCATTGTTTCACGGTACACCTAGATGCATAATGCCGTTATGGACAAGTGGTTCGAAGGCCGGGACGGCGGTGCCACGGCGGCCGGCGTGCAGGATCCCCCGGGGTCGCCGGAGCAACTGATGCTCGCCGTCGAGCAGTTGGTGCGGCATGTCCGGCAGAGCGCCACCGCCGGCGGCCTGAGCACCGCCGCCTCCTCGGCGCTCGCCCGGCTGGGCCGGGAGGGCCCGCTGCGGCTGACCGAACTCGCCCGTGCCGAGGGCGTGTCGCAGCCGGGCATGACCCAGCTGGTCGGCCGGCTGGAGCGGGCCGGACTGGTGGCCCGCACCGCCGACAGCACCGACGGCCGCGGTGTCCTCGTGGAGATCACCGGGACCGGCCTCGACGTCTTCCGCCGCAGACGGGCCGAACGGACCCTCGCCCTGCACGACCTGGTCGAGGAGCTGACCGGGCCCGAACAGCGGGCCGTACGGCTCGCCCTGCCCGCCCTGGCCCGCGTCATCGAGGAACGCCGGAGCCGCGGCTGAGCCGTCCCCCGCTCGCTCTCCCCGCACGGCCTCCCCCGTCGAGGACCGCCCGCTCTCCTGTCCGTCCGCATCCGGAAAGAGGACCGCTGATGAGTGCACCGCATCCCAGGGCCGCGAGCCCCTTCAGGCAGCCGAAGGCCGTGTGGGCCGTGGCGTTCGCCTGCGTGATCTCGTTCATGGGCATCGGCCTGGTGGACCCGATCCTGCCCGCGCTGGCCGACAGCCTGCACGCCACGCCCAGCCAGGTCTCGCTCCTGTTCAGCAGCTATCTCATCGTGACCGCGGTCGCCATGCTGGTCGTCGGCTGGGTGTCCAGCCGGATCGGCGCCAAGCGCACGCTGGTCACCGGCCTCGCGGTCATCGTCGTGTTCGCCGCGCTCGCCGGCGCCTCCGGCTCCATCGACGGCATCGTCGGCTTCCGCGCCGGCTGGGGACTGGGCAACGCCCTGTTCATCGCCACCTCGCTGGCCGTCATCGTCGCCTCGGCGAGCGGCGGGTTCGGCGGCGCGATCATCCTCTACGAGACCGCCCTCGGCCTCGGGATAGCCGTCGGCCCCCTGCTGGGCGGCGAGCTGGGGGCCATCAGCTGGCGCGGGCCGTTCTTCGGGGTCGCCGTCCTCATGGCCGTCGCCCTCGTCGCGACGCTGGCCTTCGTGCCCGCGCCGCCCCGGCCCGAGCGCCGCACCTCGCCCCTCGCCCCGATCGCGGCGCTGCGCCACCGCGGTCTGCTGACCATGGGCCTCATGGCCCTGCTCTACAACTGGGGCTTCTTCACCATGCTCGGCTACGCGCCCTACCCGATGGAGCTCGACGCCCGCCGACTGGGCCTGGTCTTCACCGCCTGGGGCCTGCTGGTCGCCGCGTTCAGCGTGTTCTTCGCGCCCCGGCTCCAGGCCCGCTTCGGCACCGCGCCGGTCCTGTACGCGAACCTCGTCGGCCTCGGCGCGGTGATGGCCGTCATCGCCGCCGGGGTCGGCACGCCCTCGGTGGTGATCGTCGCGGTGATCGTGAGCGGCGTCTTCATCGGCGTCAACAACACCCTCACCACACAGGCGGTGATGGTGGTCTCGCCGGTCGAACGCCCCGTGGCCTCCTCGGCGTACGGCTTCCTGCGCTTCATCGGCGGCGGCCTGGCCCCGTACGTCGCCGGGAAGCTCGCCGACGCCACCGACCTGAGCGTCCCGTTCTACCTGGGTGCCGGTACCTTCCTGCTGGCGATCCCGGTACTGGCCGGCGGGCACCGGCTGCTGCGCGACGCGGAGGCCCGCCTCGGCGGCGGACCGGCCGTCCCGAGCCTGACCCCGGTCGGACGGCGGGCCGCGCCCGGCACGGGCCCGGTCGTCGTGGCCGTCGGGGCGCACGAGCGGGCCGCGGCCGTCATCGACGCCGCCGCCCGGCTCGCCCGGGACACCGGAAGCCCGCTGGAGGTGGTCCACGTCCAGCGGACCGCCGTGGTGGAGGAGCAGGCCGCGGAGACCGAGAGCGCCGCCGAGGCCCGGGCCGCCGTCACCGCCCACCTCGACCGGCTCGCCGCCCGGGGCCTCGCCGCCACCGGCCAGATCCTGGACAGCGTCGGCGACCACGCCGCCGCCGGGCGGGTGCTGGCCCGGCACGCGGCCGAGGTACAGGCCCGTGCCGTGGCCGTCGGACGCTCACCGCGCGGACCGCTCGCCCAGTTCGCCGACGGCAGTCTCACCACCGCCCTGGCGCACGCCGCGACCTGCACGGTCGTCCTCGTCGACCCGGCCGACGAGCCGCTGCGGCTGACCGCGTCCACGCTCGTCGAACTGCGCGACAGCCCGGCCTGACCGTCGCGAACCCCCTGTATTTGACTCGGATTTCAGGTTGTGGGTTCGGTAAGGGAATCTCATTCAACCCACAACTCCCTTCTTGAATCGCGCTCCTTCAGCCCCCGTATTCACCGGCGTACCGCGTTCGGTCGAATGGGAAAGGAGGCGCGGCCGTGTCCTTCGCGAAGATCACACTGGCCAAGAAGGCCAAGAAGAAGGAAGTGGGGTGTGCCGCCAAGGAGGCGCACCACAAGCACCACCACAAGAAGCACCACCGCAAGCACAAGAAGCACGGCAAGTAACGCCACCGCCGGACGGCGCCGGGGCCGGACCGCTCTCCCTCGGGAGCGGACGGCCCCGGTCCGCCCCTGGAGCCAGGGAGTACCGGCCGGCCATGGCCACCGCCGCACCGCTCGACCCGTCCGCCCCCGCGCACCCGGCCGCCGCCGCGGGGCGTACGCGGCACGCCCGGCTCTCGCCGTGGGCCGCGTTCCGTACGTTCTGGCCGCTGGTCAGCGGCAACCGCACCGCCGTCCTGGTCTCGGCGCTGCTGCTGGTGGTGTCGGCGGGCTGCGACGCGGGCGCGATCGGCATCGCGGGCCGCCTCACCGACGAGGTGCTCGCCCCCGGCGACCTCGCCCGGTTCTGGGACCCCGCGGCCCTGTGGCTCGCGCTGGCGGCGGTCGGCGCGCTCGCCGCCGCGGCCGGCGGCGCTCTGGCCGGCTGGACGAGCGAGCACTTCCTCCTCGGGCTGCGCGACCGCCTCTTCGACCACCTCCAGCGGCTGCCGCCGGACGGCCTGGACCGCTACGGCACGGGCGACCTCGTCTCCCGTCTCACCGGGGACGTCGAGGTCGTCGAGACCCTGGTGGCCTCCGCCCCCGTCGAACTGCTCACCTCGGCCGTCGCCGCGCTCGTCTTCGCCGCGGCGGCCCTGCGCACGAGCTGGCGGCTGGCCCTGATCACGTTCGCCGCGGCCCCGCTGATCTGGATCGGCGCCCGGGTGTTCGGCAGGCTGATGCGCGGCGCGACCCGCGCGGAACGCGACAGCAACGGCCGGCTGGCCTCGCTGCTGGAGGAGAGCCTCGCCAACATGCCCCTGGTGCAGGCGTACGGCCGCCAGCGGGCCGAGCGGGCCAAGGTGCACCGCGAGGGGCGGGACTGGATGCGGGCCGGGCTCCGGCAGATCCGGCTGTCGTCGGTGTACGGCCCGCTCGGCGAACTCCTGGAGACGGTGAGCGTGCTGACGGTGCTCGGGGCCGGCGCCTGGCAGATCTCCGCGCACCGGCTGAGCGTCGGCGGGCTGCTCGCCTTCGCCGCCTACCTCGGGTATCTCCACCCCCGGCTGGAGGAACTCGGTGAACTGGTCGTCGGCGCCTCCTCCGCGACCGCCGCCTGCGAACGGCTCGTCGAGGTCCTGCGCACCGCCCCCGCGCACGTGAGCACCCCGCGCCCCGATCTGCCGCCGCTCGTCGGTCCGGTGCGCGGCGCGGTCGCCTTCGAGGACGTCGGTTTCACCTATCCCGGCGGGCGGCGGCCCGTCCTGGACCGGGTGCGTCTCGACGTACCGCCGGGTCTCCTGGTCGCGGTGACCGGGCCCAGCGGCGCGGGCAAGTCGACCCTGGCCGCGCTGCTGCTGCGCTTCCACGAGCCCTCGCGGGGCCGCATCCTGCTCGACGGCCGGGACCTCGCCGCGCTCCCGGTCGACGAGGTGCGCCGGCACATCACCCTGCTGCCGCAGGAGAGCATGCTCTTCGACGGCACGGTCCGCGAGAACATCGCCTACGGGCGGCCCGACGCCACCGACGCGGAGATCCGCGCCGCCACCGTCGCGGCCGACGCGCACGACTTCGTGGCCGCGCTTCCCGACGGCTACGACGCCCCCGTCGGCCGACGCGGCAGCCGCCTCTCCGGCGGACAGCGCCGCAGGATCGCGCTGGCCCGGGCGATGCTGCGCGACGCGCCGGTGCTCGTGCTCGACGAACCGACGGCGGGCCTGGACGACGCGGCGACGGCCCGCATCATGGCGCCCCTGCGCCGTCTTGCCGCGGGCCGCACGACGTTCCTCATCACCCACGACCTGCGCCTGACCGCCCACGCCGACCTCGTCCTCCACCTGTCCGGCACCACCGCGACCTGCACACCCCCGGGCTGGGAGGCGGCGTGAACGGCACGGCGGCCGGAGCCGGGTGCCGTCGGTCGCATCAGGTGGTGCCGGATTGGTGCCGGACCGGTCCGGCGGCGGGTCCTACGGGAACGGGTCCTGCGGGAGCCGGTCCGGCGGCGGGTCCTTCGGGGGCGGCAGGCGGAGGGTGAAGACGGCGCCGCCCTCCGGGCCTCGGGGGCGGGGGGTCAGGGTGGCGTCCAGGCGGGTGGCCAGGCGGTAAGCAATGGCGAGGCCCAGGCCGGTGCCGACCGGGCGCAGTCCCCGGTACCGCTCGTGCAGGGCGCCCCGGTCGAACGCGACCGCCATGTCGTCCTCCGTCAGGCCCGGTCCCCCGTCGCGCACCTCCACCGCCGCGCCGCCGTCACCACCGCCACCGCCACCGCCGTCACCCTCACCGGAGCGCAGGGCGAGCACGACGGGAGCGCCCTCTGGGGTGAGCCGCAGGGCGTTGGCGAGCAGACAGTCCGTCAGCTGCCGGACCCGGAAGCCGTCGGTGCGCACCGGCACGGGCCCGCCGGGACGCTCCAGCCGGAACTCGACGCCGTGCCGGGCGCACCGCTCCCGCCAGGTCGTCGCGGCCTGAGTCACCAGCGCGTCGAGGTCGGTGTCCGTGACGTCGAGCCGGAAGTCGTCGGCCTCCAGCGCGGCCAGGTCGAGGAGGTCGGCGAGGAAGCGGTCGAGGCGCAGGGCCTCGGCGTGCAGGATGCGGCCGACCTCGGGCAGCCGCCCGGCCGGTACGACGTCGTCGGCGAGTGCCTCCGCGTAGCCGAGGACGCTGGTCAGCGGGGTGCGGATCTCGTGGGAGACGGACAGCAGGAAGTCCCGCTGCCTGCGTTCCCCGTTCGCCAGCGCCGAGTCCAGGACGCCCAGGGCCCGCCCCAGTTCGACCGCCTCGGCCGGGCCGGGCGCGGCCGTCGGGTCGGGGTCGGCCACGCCCCGTTCCCCGGCGGCGAGCCGGGCGGCGACGTCCACGGCGTGCCCGAGCGGCCGGGCCAGCCGCCGGGCCGGCGCGATCCCGGCCGCGACCGCGCCCGCGAGGCCCGCGGCGAGCGGGAGCAGCAGGTCGCGGCGCATCCGGGCGGCCGCCGAGTCGACGTCGGTGAGCGGTCGGGTGAGGACGACGGCGCCGCCCCGGCGGGCCGGGACGCCCTCCACGAGGACCTCGGTGCCCCGCAGTTCCACGGTCGCGGAGAGCGTCCGGCCGGACAGGAGAACATCCCGGCGCGCGGTGTCGAGGGCCGGGGCTGCGGGGCCGCTCACGACCCCGGCCGCGTCGACGACGGCGATCTCGACGCCGTTCGCGCCGGCGATCCGCTGCTCACCCTCGTACAGGAGCGTCGACAGGGCGGGCACCCGGCTGAGCACCTTGGCCTGCCGGGCGAGCTGGTCGCGTTCCTGGGACTCGGCGGTGCCCCGCAGGGTGTGCCAGGCGACCAGCCCGGTCAGCAGGACGGTCAGCGTGGTCACGACACCGGCGAGCAGGACGAGTTCACCGGCGAGGCCGGTCCTGCGGCGCGGCCCGCCGGTGCCTCGGGGGCGGGTCATCCGGCCGGGTCCGTGGCGCCGTAGCCCACCCCGCGGACCGTGCGGACGGGGCTCGCGTCGCCGAGCTTGGCGCGCAGCTGCGACACGTAGACGTCGACCACGCGCGGGTCGCGGTAGGCCGACTCCTCGCCCCACACCTGCGCCAGCAGCTCCCGCCGGGTGAAGACGCGGCCGCGCCGGTCGAGGAGGTGGACGAGGAGGTTGAACTCGGTCGCGGTCAGCTCGACCGCCGCGCCGTCCCGGTGCGCGGTGCGCCGGGCGGTGTCCACGCGCAGGGCGCCGACCACGTGGGTACGGCCGCCGGGCGGGCCCTGGGTGCGGCGCAGCACGGTGTTGACCCGGGCGACGAGTTCGCCCGGGGAGAAGGGTTTCGTGATGTAGTCGTCGGCGCCGAGTTCGAGGCCGAGGATGCGGTCGGACTCGTCGGCGCGCGCGGTGACCATCAGGACGGGGGTCCAGTCGTCGCGTTCGCGCAGGCGCCGGCAGAAGGTCACGCCGTCCAGTCCGGGGAGCGCCACGTCCAGCACGATCGCCACGGGCCGGAGCCGCGCGACCGCGTCCAGGCCCAGCAGGCCGTCGGTCTCGACGTGGGTGCCGAAGCCGTCGCGGGCCAGGTACAGCTCCTGGAGGGAGGCGATGTTCCGGTCGTCCTCGACGATCAGCACCAGTCCGCTGCCCCGGCTCATGCCCGCCTCCGCCCCCACTCGGGTACCGGCCCCCGGGTACCGATGGGCCCACGGTGATCCTAAGCCGGTCCTTCGGCCTCTTGACCGCCGAGGCTGTCGCGAGCGGTCGGCGGCCTCGGGGCGCATCCGCCCCGGCGCCTGGGCCGGGAGGCCGTCGAGGAGACAAGCCCTGCGCGGGGCGTCGTGGCCGGCGCCGAGGGCAGCGGACTCACCTTCGCGGCCTTCGTCGTCGTCATCTGCGTCCCTGGCCGGAGCACATGATCAGACGCACGGTCGGCCTGGCGGTAGCGTGACCGGCATGACGGCTGAGGGCGGGACGCCAGAGGGCGAGGCCCTGATCGGCGGGATGGCGAACGCGGGCGCGGTCACCCGCCACGGCGCCCTGGTGGAACGCCCGGCGCCGCGCACCGCGCGCGCCCTCCACGCCCATCTCCTCGCGCTCGAAGAGCAGGGGTTCGACGCGGCTCCGAGGCCGGTCCGCCTCACCGCGGACGGCCGCGAGCAGCTGACCTTCGTCCCCGGCGACGTCGCTCTCCCGCCGTTCCCGCGCTGGGCGATGACCGAGACCGCGCTGAGATCGGTGGGAAGCCTGTTGAGGCGCCTGCACGACGCGGGCGCGGCCATCGCGGTGGACGCGTCCGCCGAGTGGCCCCGGTCCCTGGCCGACCCGGCGGGAGGAACGATGCTGTGCCACAACGATGTGTGCCCGGAGAACGTCGTCTTCCGCGACGGCCGTGCCACAGCACTGATCGATTTCGACCTGGCGGCCCCCGGCCGAGCGGTGTGGGACGTCGCCATGACCGCCCGCTACTGGGTTCCCATGCTTGATCCCACGTCCGCGGCAGTTCTCTATCCCGCGGGGCTGGATGCCCCGGCACGGCTGCGGATCCTCGCCGACGGCTACGGCCTCTCCCCCCAGGAACGCGGTGCACTGCCCGGCGTCGTCGAGCAGGCCACCGCGACCTGCCGGGCCTTCGTCGCCGGTCGAGTGGCCGACGGTGACCCCGCCTACACCCGGGCGCTGTCCGAGCACGGTGGCTGGCGGCGCTGGGACCGTATCCAGGAATGGCTGGCGGCCCATCACGAGACGTTCACGGCCGCCCTGTTGGGATGACCGGCCGAGAGGTAGGGCGTTGAAGGGCTCGTGGGGTTCTCGTAGGGTCCGCGCATGGACTGGCAGAAGTGGCAGGACCGGTACGACCTTGCTGACTCGCCCCTCGCTCGTCGGCTGGTCACCGTGCAGGAGCGCATTCGTCTGGCGCTGGAGGACTGCCCTCCCGGGCCCTTGCAGGTGGTGAGCCTCTGCGCGGGTCAGGGCCGCGACCTGCTGGGGGTGCTGCCCGGTCACCCACGTGGTCAGGACGTACGTGCGCGTCTGGTGGAGCTCGACCCGCGCAACGTGGAGGTGGCGGCCGAGGCGGCCGGATCCGCTGAGCTGCACGGTGTCGAGGCCGTTGCCGCGGACGCCGCGCTGCTCGATCACTACGACGGGGTGGTGCCGGCGGACGTGGTGCTGATCTGCGGGGTCTTCGGCAACATCGTGGACCGGGACATCGAGCGCACCGTCGACGCGTGCAGACAGCTGTGCAAGACCGGAGGCCGGGTCATCTGGACACGCAATCGCAAGACACCCGACCGAGTGCCGTCGATCTGCGACTGGTTCGAAGCGCGCGGCTTCGAGCGCGAGTGGGTCACCGGCCCGGACGAGCTCCAGGCCGTGGGAGTGCACCGTTTCACCGGCCGGCCCCAGTCCCTCCGGCGGGGCACACGGCTCTTCACCTTCGTGGGGTACGACAAGCTGCGGTCGGCGACCTGAGCGTGTGGAGACACGCACCGGGCAGCGCGGGTGGTGCGGCCGGTGTCCTGGGCCGGGGCGGCCTAACAGTCCCCTAACACTGCGCCAATGATCCCCTCTTGTTCGCCGGGCCATGATCGGGGCCGAACTCCGGGGCGGTCTGCCGCCGGCCGGGTGCGGGGCGGCGCCGTGCGGTGCCCGTCCGCCCCGGGCGCGGCCGGCTCCCCTTCCACGACCTCGGGAAGAAGGCATGCGACTCTCCGGCCGAACCAGCGTGACACCCGTGACGGACACCGGCCCGCCCCGGCGCGGGCTGCTCCACGGCGTGGGCCGCGCCTGCGCGCGCCACCCCTGGCGGGTGATCGGTGCGTGGCTCCTCGTGCTGCTGGCCGCCGTGGCCGCCGACCACACCTGGGGCGGCTCCTACGCCGACGACCTCGACCTGTCGGGCACCCCGTCCCGTACCGGTTCCGACCTGCTGAACGCCCATGGCGCGGCGGGCTCGCGGGGTGTGGCCGCGCAGGTGGTCGTCCGCTCGGACGACGGACCGCTCACCGCGCACCGCGACACGCTCACCGCGGCCGGCAAGCGGCTCGCCGCGCTGCCCGACGTGGTCTCGGTCGCGGCCCCGCTCGACACGGCGGGCGCGGTCGCGGACGACGGCCGTACCGGCTACTACACGGTCAGGTTCCGGGAGAACCCGGCTCAGTTCGAGAAGTCCTACGTCGACCGGGTGGACGGCGCCGTGCGCGCGCTGCGCTCCGACGACGTCACGGTGGAGTACGGCGGACCGCTCGGCCAGCTGGCCCGGCCGGCGGCGGCCGACCGCGCGTCGGAGGCCATCGGCATCGGCACCGCCGTACTGGTGCTGCTGCTGGGGTTCGGCAGTGTGGCGGCGGCCGGGTTCCCGCTGCTCACCGCGATCATCGGGCTGCTCGCCGGGCTGAGCGCGCTCGGGCTGCTCGCGGCGCGGTACTCGTTCGCGGCGGCCTCGCCCACGCTGGCGACGATGATGGGGCTGGGCGTCGGCCTGGACTACTCGCTGTTCCTCGTCACCCGGCACCGCAAGCTGCTGCACACCGCGGACGATCCCGTGGCGGCGGCCGCGCGGACCGTCGCCACCAGCGGGCGGGCCGTGCTGGTGGCCGCGCTCACCGTGACCGCGGCGCTGGCCGGGCTGTTCGCCTCCGGGGTCGATTTCATCGGCATGCTGGGCGTGGCGGCCGGCACCACCGTGCTCATCGGCGCCCTGGCCGCGCTCACCCTGACCCCCGCGCTGCTGGGCCTGGCCGGGCGGCGGATCGACCGCTGGCGTGTGCGCACCCCGGTGGACGAGCCCGACGACAGCGGCGACGTCTGGCACCGGTGGGCCGCGACGGTCCGCCGGCGCCCGTGGACGTTCCTGCTGCTGGGTCTGGTGGTGCTGGGCGTGCTCGGGGCGCCCGCGCTGTCGCTGCGGCTGGGCCATGTCGACGCCGGTGCCTCCCCGTCCTCGTACACCGAGCGGCGCGCCTACGACCTGGTCGCGCAGGGTTTCGGGCCGGGCACCGACGGTCCGCTGACCGTCGTGGTCACCCTCGACAAGGACCACGCCACGACCGGTGCGGAGCGGGACGCGCTCGCCGACGCGCTGCGGGACGCGCTGACCGGCACCCCCGGGGTCGCCTCCGTCACCCGGCCGGCGTCCACCGCCGACGGCGCGCTGCTCACGGCGACGGTCACGCCGGACACCGGGCCGCAGGAGGAGGCCACCACGGACCTGGTGCACCGGCTGGCGGACGACGTGCTGCCGGACGTGCTCTCCCCCGAGGGGGCGACCGGGTATCTGACCGGTACCACCGCGGCCCAGCAGGACTTCCGGGACATCCTGGCCGACCGGCTGCCCGTGGTCGTCGGGGTCGTGGTCGCGGCGGCCTTCGTGCTGCTGCTCGCGGTCTTCCGCAGTCCGCTGGTGGCGTTGAAGGCGGCGGTGCTCAACCTGCTGTCGATCACCGCGTCGTTCGGTGTGGTGGTGGCGGTCTTCCAGTGGGGCTGGGGCGCGGCGCTGCTCGGCATCGACGAGAGCGTGCCGGTGGAGTCGTACGTGCCGATGATGATGTTCGCGATCGTCTTCGGCCTCTCGATGGACTACGAGATCTTCCTGCTGTCCCGGGTGCGGGAGAGCTGGCTGGAGACGCGCGACAACCACCGCGGTGTGGCCGTCGGGCTGGCGGGCACGGCCCGGGTGATCACCTGTGCCGCGCTGATCATGACCAGCGTGTTCCTCGCCTTCCTGCTGTCGACGAGCGTCGTCATCAAGATGCTGGCGCTGGGGCTGGGCGTCAGCGTGGTCCTGGACGCCACGGTGGTACGGCTGTTGCTGGTACCGGCCGCCATGTACCTGCTCGGCGACGCCAACTGGTGGATCCCCCGCCGGCTGGACCGGATCCTGCCGCGACTGGACCCGGAGGGCTCCGGGGACGCGCCCAGGCCCAAGCCGACGACTCCGTCCGCGCCGACGCCCCGGTGACGGCCCGGACGGGCCGAGCAGCCCGAACAGCCCGAGCAGGCCGAACAGGCCGAACAGGCCCAACAGGCCGAACAGAGGGCGGGGGCGCAGTGGCTTCGTCGGTCGTTCGCGGCCGACGGCCGCTGGTGGTCGCCGCGGTCCCGCTGGTGCTGCTGGTGCTGCTCGCCTGCTGCGCCGAACCCCTCGCGCGCGGGCTCGTCGCCGGGCGGCTCTCCGGCCGGCTGCGGGCCCGGATCGGCGACAACCGGGTGCATCTCGGCGGGTCCGCGCTCCTCGGCCTCGCCCGGGGCAGGTTCGACCGGGTGACGGTCACCGGCGAGGACGCGCGGCTCGGCCGGCTCACCGGGGCCTCGGTGGACCTGCGGCTGACGGACGTCGAGGTGCGGGGCACACCGCGCGTCGGGCGGCTGCGCGGCCGGATCACCGTGCCGGCCGACGCGGTCGCGCGCTCCCTGGGGCAGAACGCGCCGGGCCTGGCCGTCTCCGGGGTGAGCACCGATCCGGGGCACGGCACCCTCGTGGTCTCGGTGCGCGGCGGGCTGGGCACCGTCACGCTCCGGCCGGCGCTCAGGGACGGGCGGGTCTCCCTCACCCTGGTGACGGCCCGCGTCCTCGGCCGGCCCGCGCCCGCCGGGATCGTCGACGCGATCGAGCGGGCGCTGCGCGAACAGTCCGCGAAGCAGCCCGGCACCGGTCCGGTGCGGCTGACCGCGCTCGACGTCACCGCGGCCGGGCTGACGGGCACGGTCCGCGCGGACGACGTCGCCCTCGGCTCCGCCGACGGCTGAACCGGGCCCGCCGGAGCAGCACTTCGCACCGCTCCGGCGGGCCCCGCCCCGACCGCCCAGGACCCGGCATGTTCTCCGGGGTCCGCTTCACACGGCTTTAACCGCGGGGACACGAGAGGGAATCGGGAGCCACTGAGCATGTTTTTGGATCCAATCCAGCGCAGATTAAATCCATTCTCAGGATCGGTGCCCAAGGAGGCCCCATGCCGGACCAAACATCTGGATCGCCCTCGACCGCCGCCGCCACCCCCTCGTCGGTGCCGGCGACCGCGTCGCGGGACGTCTCGCGCCGGACGATGCTCCGGGGGGCCGGACTGCTCGGCGTGGGCGTGGGGTTCGGACTGCCCGCCCTGCTCACCGCGTGCGGCGCGGCGGCCCAGGACGGGGGCGGCAGCGGCGGGGGCGGCACGCTCACCCTGGCCATCGACGCCACCAGCGCCGTCAACGACCCGGCCTTCTACACCTCCCTGGGCGACTGGATGGCCGTCGACTGCGTCTGCCGCGGTCTGACGTTCATCTCCTTCGAGACCAACGAGCCCACACCCGACCTGGCGGAGAAGTGGACCGTGTCCGATGACAAGCTCACCTACACCTTCACCCTGCGCAAGGGCGTGAAGTTCCACGACGGGACCACGCTCGGCTCCGCCGACGTGCTCGCCAGTCTCGGCCGGCAGTTCGACCCCGAGGACAAGACGCTGCCCAAGGGCGCGACCCGCCCGCTGGCGAGCATGGGCGCCAACGTCGCCTCGCTCACCGCGCCCGACGACCTGACCGTGAGGATGGTCCTCAAGAAGCCCGACCGGACCGTGCTCGGCAAGCTCTCCGACATCGGCGGCCGGATCATCTCCAAGGCCGCGCTGGAGAAGTACGGCGCCGACATCGGCAAGCACCTCGTGGGCACCGGGCCGTTCGCCTTCTCCGCCGCCACCTCCGGGCAGTCCGTCACGCTCAAGGCCTTCGACGGCTTCCGGCTGGGCAAGCCGCCCATAGACCGGCTGGTGCTGCGTCAGGTCCAGGACCCCTCCACCATCGTCAGCTCGCTGCTCAGCGGCGACGTGTCCGCGACCCAGTTCGCCCCGTACTCCGCCGTCTCGCAGTTGCGCAAGGACAGCGCGGTGAAGGTGTACGACACCCCGCACAACGCCAACGCCATCATGATGATCGACGCCCGCCGGGTCCCCGAGCTCAAGGTGCGCAAGGCCATCAACCTGGCCGTCAACCGCAAGGCCATCCTCCAGCAGGCGTTCTACGGCGTCGGCGCCGAGCCCCGCGGCTACGCCATCCCGCCGGCCCAGACCGGTTACGACACCGCCCTCGCCGACCTGAGCACCCAGGACACCGCGCAGGCCAAGCGGCTGGTCGAGGAGGCCGGGGCGAAGGGGCGCACCGTCCGGCTGATGGCCGCCAGCGACTCCTGGCACCCCAAGGCGGCCCAGATCATCGCCCAGAACCTCACCGACGTCGGCTTCAAGGTGGCCACCACCTCGGTGGACCCGGCGACCTACTTCAGCCGGCTGCTGGACGGCGAGGACGACTACCACGACCTGATGATCTGGGAGCGCAACACCTACGTGCCGGACCCCGACGACATGGTCGGCGCGATGGCGAGCCCCACCAGCATCTACGGCTCCAAGCTCTCCGGGATGGACACCCTGAAGGGTGCCGCCTCGCTGGCCGACGACCTCTACACGGCCAAGAACCTCACCGACAGCAGGAAGCGCACCGCCGCCTACACGAAGATCCAGCGCAGGTGGGCCGAGGAGTACATGGTCCTGTCGATGCTGGCCTGCTTCAGCAACCTGGTCGTCAGCGGTTCGGACGTGAAGGGCATGAACACCGACGCGCTGGCCAACCACCGCTGTTACATGGAGAAGGCCAGTGTCTGAGACCGGCGCCGCGGTCGACGCCGTGGCCGTGGAGCAGGCGGCCCCGGCCGCCGCGGCCCGCCCGCCCCGGCCCGGGACCGCCCGGCGGCCGGCGGCCGCGCTGGGCCGACGCCGGGTGGCCCGCTCCTGGCCCGCCCTGCTCGCCTGGCTGCTGCTGGCCGCCACGGTCCTGATCGCCCTGCTGGGCCCGCTGTTCGTGACGGCCGACCCGCTGCGCCAGACCTCCTCGGCGCTGCTGGCGCCCGGGGCGCCGGGGCACCCGCTGGGCACCGACGACCTGGGCCGCGACGAGCTGGCCCGGCTGGTGCACGGGGCCCGGCCGCTGCTGCTGGTGTCCTTCGCGGCGACCGCGCTCGCGGCCGGGGCGGGCACCCTGGTCGGGCTGGTCGCGGGGTACGCGGGCGGCGCGGTGGAACAGGCGCTGATGCGGCTGGTGGACCTGGCGCTGGCCTTCCCGTCGATCCTGCTGGTGATCCTGCTGGTGGCGGCGGCCGGACCGGGCACGGTCAGTCTGGTCCTCGGCATCGGTGTGTCACTGGCGCCGGGACTGGCCCGGCTGGCCCGCACCCTGACCGCGCGCGAGGCCGCCAAGGACTACGTGGTGGCCTGCCGGCTCGGCGGCACGGGAGCACCGCGCATCCTGCTGCGCGAGGTGCTCCCCAACATCGGCGGTCCGCTGCTCGCCCAGGTCGTCATGACGCTGTCGGTGGCGGCCGGGTTCGCGGCCGGGCTCTCCTACCTCGGCCTCGGCATCCAGCCGCCGCGGCCGGACTGGGGCTACATGGTGCAGGCCGGGCAGGAGTTCCTGTACACCGCTCCCCGGCTGGTGGTGCTGCCCGCGGCCCTCACCCTGCTGTTCGTCGTGGCGTGCAACTTCGCCGGCGACGACCTGCGCGACGCCCTCGACCCGCGGGGCGCGGCATGAGCGCGGCCACCGGGGTATCGGCCCGGGTGCGCCTGCCCCGGCCGACGGGCGCGGCCTGGGTGTTCCTGCGCAGGCTGGCCGTGATCCCCGTGGTGCTGTTCGCGCTGGCGTCCCTGGTGTTCGTGGCGATACGGCTGCTGCCGGGCTCCCCGGCGACCTCCCTGGCGGCGGGCGGCAACACCGCCTCCGCCGCGGAGTTCAGCGCCAACGAGGAACGGGTCACCAAGGCCCTCGGCCTGGACCAGCCGCTGCTTACCCAGTACGGCCACTTCCTCGACGACCTGGTCCACCTGCGGCTCGGCACCTCGTTCTACGGCTCCAACAGCGTCCTCGGGCTGCTCGGCGACGCGCTGCCCGCGACCGTGGAGCTCACCCTCGCGGCCATGACCGTCGCGGTGCTGCTCGGTGTCGTCAGCGGAGTCGTCGCGGCGCTGCGCCGGGGCAGCTGGATCGACACCTCGACCCGGGCCGTGGCGACCGTCAGCTTCTCGCTGCCCTGGTTCGCGCTCGGTGTGCTCGCCATCGTGGTGTTCGGCGTGTGGCTGCGCTGGCTGCCGGTCCTCGGCCGGCTGCCCGGCGCCCTCGACTACCGGCCCACCACCGGCTTCGTGCTGCTCGACGCGATCCTCCAGGACCGGCCCGAACTGGTGGGGCCGTGGTTGAAGCACCTGGTCCTGCCCGCGGTGACGCTCGCGCTGTCGATGGCCGGGTTCATCACCCGGATCGTGCGCGCCTCCGTCCTGGAGGTGCTCGGCGACGACTTCGTGCGCACCGCCCGGATGAAGGGCCTGGGCGAGGGCGCGGTGGTGCGCCGGCACGTACTGCGCAACGCCTGGCTGCCCATCGTCACCGTCCTCGGGCTCCAGTTCGGATCCCTGCTGGGCGGTTCGGTGGTCACCGAGACCGTCTTCTCCTACCCGGGCGTCGGACGCCTGCTCGTGCAGGGCGTGCTCCAGCGCGACTACCCGGTCGTGCAGGGCGCCGCGCTCGCGATCGCCCTGCTGTTCACCCTCGTCAACCACGCGGTCGACCTGCTCTACACGGTCCTCGACCCGCGTCTACGCAAAGGATGATCCCGATGGACATCGTGCTGGTCCACGGTGCCGGCGGACGGCCCACCACCTGGTCGGCGGTCCAGCCGCTGCTCGCCGCCCTCGGCCACCGGCCGGTCACGGTCACCAACCCGATGACCTCGCTCGCCGATGACATCGCCGAGACCACCGCCGCGCTCGCGGGCACCGCGGGCCCGGTGCTGCTGGCCGGGCACTCCTACGGCGGCGCGGTGATCACGAACGTGGGACGCGACCCGCGGGTGGCGGGCCTGGTCTACATCGCCGCGTTCGGGCCGGACGAGGGCGAGACCGTCAACGGCATCGTCGAGCGCTACGAGCCCGCGGAGATCTCCAAGTACATGCGGCGCGGCCCGAACGGCGAGTGGAAGTCCGAGCCGAGCGCGGAGTTCTGGGCGGAGATCGGCCCGGACCTGTCGGCCGGGCAGCGGGCGGTCGTCGAGGCGGAGGGCCGCAAGGCCGAGAACCTGGTCTTCACCCAGGCGACCGGTGTCCCGGCCTGGCGGACGCTGCCCAGCTGGTACCTGGTCGCCGACGACGACCGCACCCTGCGCCCGGAGATCCAGGACTTCATGGCCGAGCGGATGAAGGCCACCGTCGAGCACGTGCCGGGCAGCCACTACACCACCCTGGTGTGGCCCGAGCGGGTCGCCGAGCTGATCCACCGGGCCGCGCTGGCCGTGGGCGGTGCCGGATGACCGCCCCCGAGGCGGTGCTCGAAGTCCGCGGCCTGAGCGTGCGGTTCGACGTGCCCGCGGGGCGGCTGCCCGCCGTGGACGGGGTGGACCTGACGCTGCGCAGGGGCGAGATCCTCGCGCTGGTCGGCGAGTCCGGGTCGGGCAAGTCGGCGCTGTCGATGAGCCTGGTCGGCCTCAACCGCGGCCCCCGCACCCACGTCGAGGGGTCCGTGACCTTCCGGGGCCGGGAGCTGGTGGGGGCGTCCGAGCGGGAGCTGCGCCGGGTGCGCGGCAAGGACGTGGCGGTGGTCTTCCAGGACGCGCTGGCCGCGCTCAACCCGCTGCACCGGGCGGGCGCCCAGGTCGCGGAGACGGTCCGCGCCCACGGCGACGTCCCGCGCGCCACGGCCGCGCGCCGGGCCGTCGAACTGCTCGGCGAGGTCGGCATCGCGGGCCCGGCCCGGGCCGCCCGCGCCTATCCGCACCAGCTCTCCGGCGGTATGCGCCAGCGCGTGATGATCGCGATGGGTCTGGCCAACGACCCTGCGGTGCTGATCGCGGACGAACCGACCACCGCGCTGGACGTCACCATCCAGGCCCAGGTGCTGGCGCTGCTGAAGCGGGTGCAGCGCGAGCACGGCACGTCCGTGCTGCTGATCACCCACGACCTGGGGGTGGTCGCGGAGGTCGCGGACCGGGTGGCGGTGATGTACGCGGGCCGGATCGTGGAGCAGGGCACCCGTGACGAGGTGCTGTTCGACCCGCAGCACCCGTACACGATGGGCCTGCTCGGCTCGGTGCCGCCGCTGCGCGGGCCGGTGCCCGAGCGGCTGCCGGCCGTCCCCGGCAGCCCGCCCGCCGGCGTGGAGCGGCCGCCCGGCTGCGGGTTCCGGCCGCGCTGCGCGTTCGCCCACGACGACTGCGACAGCCGCCCGGAGCTGCGGCGGCGCCACGGCGGCCCGGCCCACCTGGACGCCTGTGTGCTGCCCGGTCCGGCCCGGGTGCGGGCCCGCGCGGCGGGAGCCGCCGTATGAGCGAGGTCCTGATGAGCGCCCGCGGACTGCGGGTCGACTACGCGGGCCGGGCCGGCGGCCGGGTGCGGGCGCTGCGGGACGTCGACCTGGACATCGCCCGGGGCGAGACGCTGGGCCTGGTCGGCGAGTCGGGGTGCGGCAAGTCCACGCTCGGGCGGGCGCTGCTGCGCGTGGTGGAACCGTCGGCGGGCCGGATCGACTTCCTCGGCACCGATCTGACCCGGCTGCGCGGCCGGCGGCTGCGGCGGACCCGGGCCGAACTCCAGATGGTCTTCCAGGACCCCTTCGGCTCGCTGAACCCGCGCCGCACGGTCGCCGACATCGTCGCCGAGCCGCTGCTGCGCTCCCGGGGCGCGAGCCGGGGCGAGGCGGACCTCGCCGTCGCCGGACTCCTCGAACTGGTCGGGCTGGGGGCCGAGGCCGGCGGGCGCAAGCCGCACGAGTTCTCCGGCGGCCAGCGCCAGCGCATCGGCATCGCCCGCGCCCTCGCGTCCTCGCCGCAGTTCGTGGTGGCCGACGAGGCGGTGTCCGCGCTGGACGTGTCCATCCAGGCCCAGGTGCTGAACCTGCTGTCGGAACTGGTGCGCGACCGGGGTCTGACGATGCTGTTCATCTCCCACGACCTCGGTGTGGTGCGGCACATCGCCGACCGGGTCGCCGTGATGTACCTGGGCGAGATCATCGAGACCGCCCCCCGGGACGGCTTCTTCGCCGGCCCGGCCCATCCCTACAGCGCCGCGCTGCTGGCCAGCGTGCCGGAGCTGCGGCCCGGCCCGCCCGTCGAACGGCAGCCGCTGGAGGGCGAGCTGCCGGACCCGGCGGACCCTCCGCAGGGCTGCCTGTTCCGGACCCGCTGTCCGTTCGCCACCGACCTCTGCCGCACCCGGCATCCGGAACTGCGCGAGATCGCGCCCGGCCGCCGCGTCCGCTGCCATCTGCCCCTCGGCCCCGTGAGTGAGGACCAGTCTTGATCATCGACGCCTACAACACCACCCAGGACGTGCGCGGCCGTTCCGACTACCTGACCGGCGCCCGCAAGGGCGAGGCGCCGCCGCCGTACCGGCCCTTCGAGCCGCGCCGCATCCTCGACCGGATGGACGCCGCCGGGGTGGACATGGCGATGGTGTGCTCGCTCGCACAGCGCATCGAGAACGACTTCATCGCCTCCCTGGTGACCGCGCACCCCGACCGGTTCTTCGGCTTCGGCCAGGTGCTGCCCCAGGCGGACGACGCCGTCGAGGAGATCGACCGGATGGCCGACGCCGGTCTGGTCGGGCTGAAGCTGCACCCGAGTCTGCACGGCTACCACGTCGCCGACCACGGGCTCCTCGACCCGGTGTTCGAGGCCTGTGCGCGGCGCGGGCTGCTGGTGCTGGTCAACGCGCTGGACGACGCCTTCTGCGCACCGCTGGCCATCGAGGAGATAGCCCGGGACCACCCGGGGGTGCCCACGATCATCGCGCACATGGGCGCGGTGTGGAACGTGCCGGAGGCGATCATCGTGGCCGAACGGCGGCCGCACATCTACCTGGAGACCTCCGCGACGCTGATGAGCGACGTGAGGCGGGCCTACGCCCGGCTCGGCCCCGGGCAGATCCTGATGGGCAGCGAGTGGCCCGGCTCGGACTTCGACCTGGAGCGTATGAAGATCGCCAAGGCGATCGAGGACGAGAAGGACCGGGCCCTGGTCGAGGGCGGCAACATGGCCCGGCTGCTGGGGCTCGGCGCATGACCGCCGCGCCCGTGGCCGTCCCGCCGGAGATGAGCGGGCAGGACGCCGAACTCCTCTCCGTGGCGCAGGCGTTGCTCGACCGGGTGTGGCAGCGGGACCGGCACGAGGTGGCCACCGCCCTGCGCACCGCCGACGGCCGGATCCACACCGGCGTGCATGTCGAGGGCTCCTGCCGGCGCAGTTCGGTCTGCGCGGAGGGCGTCGCCCTCGGCACCGCGCGCGGCGCGCTCGCGCCCGGTGCGCCGCTGGCGGTGACCTCGGTGGTGTCGGTGCAGATCAAGCCCGCCGACCGGTTCCGGATCATCGCGCCGTGCGGGGTGTGCCGCGAACTCATCAGCGACTACTGCCCCGACGCCGTCGTGTGGATCACCACCGTCGACGGCGACCGTCCCGTCCCGGCCCGCGCCCTGGACCTGCTGCCGGAGAAGAGCCGGCGCCGCTGGTGACCCCGAGCCGGACCCACCTACCCCCCGAGGACAGGAGAGACATGTCGTCCGTCATCACAGGGCCCAACGGCCTGAGCGTCCCCACCGGGCTCGACGTGCCCGCACTCGCCGCGCAACTGGGCGGCTCCGGCACACCGTTGCCGTGGGAGGAGCTGACCTGGCCGGAGGCCGGGACCACGGTCGCCGGCGGTGACGCGGTGATCGTCCCGGTGGGCGCCACCGAACAGCACGGCCCCCATCTGCCGCTGGCCGTGGACACCCGGATCTGCGAGGCGGTCGCCCTCGGCGTGTCCGCGCTGACCGGCGTACCGGTGCTGCCCCCGCTGGCCTTCGGCGTGTCCGCCTCGCACGGCGGCTTCGCCGGGACGGTGGCGCTGCGCCCCGAGACGCTGATCGCCGTCGTCGAGGACGTCATCGACTCCCTGTACGCCAGCGGTGTGCGGCAGTTCGTCCTGCTCAACGGCCACATCTGGAACAACGGCGCGCTCGACGTGTCCGCCGAGAAACTGAGGGTGCGTCACCGGGACGCCCGGGTGCGGGCGTTGGGGTACGTGACGATGTACCCGGGGCCCGAGGTCGACGGCCATGTCACCTACGGGCGTGCGCTGATGCACGCCAACCACTTCGAGACGTCGGTGATGCTGCACCTGGCGCCCGACCTGGTGCGGATGGAGCGGGCCACCTCGCACGTCGACGTCGACTCCTTCTGGGACTACCGCATGGACCAGGTCAGCGAGACCGGCGTGTGGGGCAGGGACGTCACCGAGGCGAACGCGGACCACGGGCGGGCGGAGTTCGACCGCTGTGTGCTCACCACCGCCCGCGCGGTCTCCGCGGCCGTGCGCGAGCCCTGGCCCAGCGCGGCCCACCGGCCCGGCGCTCCGGCGTGAGCCACGTCGGGCCCCGGGAACCGCGCCGCCCGTTGCACGAACGACAAGGAGAACCCCCCTTGGACCCCAGCATCACCCTGCCCGGGCTGCCCGAGTGCGAGCCCATGCTCATCGGCGGCACCTGGACCACGGGCGCCTCGGACCGGCTCATCCCGGTCCTCGACCCGGCCACCCGCGAACCGCTGACCACCGTCGTCCAGGCGGACGCCGACGACGTGGCCGCGGCGGTGGCCGCCGCCTCCGCGGCGCACCGCGACGGCCGCTGGCGCGCGCTGCCGCCCCGGGACCGGCGGGACGTCCTGCTGCGGCTGGCGGACCTGGTGGAGCGGGACGCCGAGGCGCTGGCGGTCCTCGACACCCTGGACAACGGCAAGGCGATCGAACGGGCCCGCGGTGACGTGGAGCTGGGCCTCCAGGCCATCCGGCACTTCGCGGGCGCCCCGGCCAGGCTGACCGGCACCGTGCATCCCGCCGGGCCCGGCCGGCATGTGTACAGCGTGCGGGAGCCGGTGGGCGTGGTGGCCGCCGTCCTCCCCTGGAACTTCCCGTTCATGATCGCCGCCTGGAAGCTCGCCCCGGCGCTGGCGGCCGGCTGCACGGTGGTCGTCAAGCCCGCCGAGCAGACCCCGCTGACCGCGTTGCGGCTGGCCGCGCTCTGCCTGGAGGCCGGTGTGCCGGAAGGTGTCGTCAACGTGGTGACGGGCGACGGGCGCACCGGGGCGGAACTGGTCGCGCATCCGGACGTGGCCAAGGTGTCGTTCACCGGGTCCACCGACGTCGGGCGGCTGATCATGGCCGCGGCGGCGCCGTCCGTCAAGCGGCTCACGCTCGAACTGGGCGGCAAGTCCGCCAACATGGTGTTCGCCGACGCGGATCTGGACGCCGCCGTACCGGCCGCCGTCCGGGCCGTGTTCGGGCACTCGGGGCAGATGTGCACGGCGGGCAGCCGGCTGCTGGTGCAGCGCACGGTGCTGGCGGAGTTCCTGGACCGGATGCTGCCGGCCGTGGAGGCGCTGCGGATCGGCCCCGGGCTCTCCGGCGGGATCAACATCGGACCGCTGGTCTCGCAGGAGCAGTTCGACCGGGTCACCGGCTACCTGGACCTCGGGCTCGCCGAGGGCGCCAAGGCGGCCACCGGCGGCGAACCCCTGCCGGGTCCCGGCTGGTTCGTGCGGCCCACGGTGTTCACCGACGTCACGCCGGCCATGCGGATCGCCCGGGAGGAGATCTTCGGGCCGGTCGCCGCGGTGTTCCCCTTCGACACCGAGGAGGAGGCGATCGCGCTCGCCAACGACAGCGACTACGGGCTCGCGGCGGGCGTGTGGACCACCGACCTCGGCCGCGCGCACCGCGCCGCCGCGGCGCTCCAGGCGGGCACCGTCTGGGTGAACACCTACAACGAGTTCGACCCCGCCGTGGCGTTCGGCGGCAGCAAGCAGTCCGGTCTGGGCAGGGATCTCGGCGACGCGGCGGTCGACGGGTTCACCGAGCCCAAGAGCATCACGATGGCGCTGTGAGCGCCCCCGTGACGGCGGTGCCGCCGGCCCCCGCCGGATTCGACGTGGCCGCCGAACGCGCCCGCACCCCGGGCTGTGCCACCGGACACCACTTCAACGCGGCCGGTGCCGCGCTCCTCGCCTCAGACACGGTCGAGGCGGTCATCGCCCAGCTGCGCGCCGAGAGTCTGCACGGCGGCTACGAGGCGGCCCGCGCCGCCGCCGACGACCTGGCCGCCGTCTACACCCGCGCCGGCCGGCTGCTCGGCGTCGACGCCGACGAGACCGCCCTCGTCGAGAGCGCCACCGCCGGCTGGCAGCGCATCGTGTCGGCACTGCGGCTGCGGCCCGGTGACCGGGTGCTCGCCGCCCGCTCCAGCTATGTGAGCAGCGCCCTGCACCTGCTGGCCGCCGAGCGCGACACGGGGGTCCGGGTGGAGGTGCTGCCCAACGGGCCCGACGGCGCGACCGATCTGGAGGCCCTGGAGCGGGCGCTGCGCACCGGTCCCGCCGCGCTGGTGACCGCGGCGCACGTGCCGACCTCGTCGGGGCTGGTCGAACCGGCCGCCGGCATCGGCGCGCTGAGCGCCGAGCACGGGGTGCCGTTCCTGCTCGACGCCACCCAGTCGCTCGGCCAGCTGCCCGTCGACATGCCCGCCCTCGGCTGCGACCTGCTGATCGGCACCGGCCGCAAGTTCCTGCGCGGTCCGCGCGGCACGGGTCTGCTGGCGGTCCGCCGCCCGCTCCTGGAACGGCTCTCACCGCAGGCACCGGATGTCCGCGGGGCCCGCTGGACGGCCGAGCGCAGCTGGGAACTGGCTCCCGACGCACGGCGGTTCGAGCTGTGGGAGGCCGCCCACGCGCTGCGGCTCGGCCTGGGTTCGGCCCTGGCCGACCTGCACGCGCTCGGCCCCGCGACCGTCTACGCGCGCCTCGCCGCCCTCGCCGCGCGACTGCGCGAGCGGCTCGGCGCGGTCCCCGGGGTACGGCTCACCGACCCGCCGGCGGCGGGCGGGGCGATCGTCACCTTCGTGGTGGAGGGGCTCGACGCGAGCGAGGTCCAACGGCGCCTGGCGCTGCGGCGGGTGTACCTGATCGCCGTACCGGCCGACCACGGCCGCTGGGACATGGACCCGCGCGGACTGGCCCAGGTGGTGCGGGCGTCGGTGCACGTGTACACCGACGACGGCGACCTGGACGCCCTGGTGGACGCGGTCGCGCAGATCGCGGCGGACGCGCGCGCGACGCACCGCACGGCCTCGGCGGCGCCCGCCGACGGCGCGGCGACCACGACCGCCACGGGCGCGACGGGCGTCAGGGGTTCGACGGGCGCCAGGGGTTCGACGGCTGCGACGGGCGCCGGGGGTTCGACCGCCGCGACGGCTGCGACGGGTACCGCTGGAGCTACAGACGGCACTGGTGGCACAAGTGGTGCACGTGGCACAGGTGGTGCACATGGCGCAGGTGGCGCAGGTGGCGCCGATGGATCGGCGGACGCTTCACGGGCCCGCGCCCTCCGCCCGCGCGGTACGCCCGGCCGCGGGTCCGGGAGCGGTCGCCGGGACGCCGTGGTGGTCGGGCTCGGTGTGCACGGCGGTGCGGCGCTGCGGCAGCTCGCCGAGCGGGGACTGGACGTGCTCGGGATCGAGCGGTTCGCTGCGGGACACGACCGGGGCTCCTCGCACGGCGCCACCCGGATGATCCGGCGGGCCTATCCGCACCCCGACTGGGACGGCCTGGTCGACACCGCCTACCGTGCCTGGGCCGAGCTGGAACAGGCCGCGGGGACCCGGCTGGTGGACGTCACCGGCGGGCTCTACGCGGCGCCCGGCGAGCGGCCCGACCCGCTGCGCGGTCCGGGCTGCCGGACGGTGGACCGGACCGCCGCGGCCGGGATCTTCCCGGGGCTGCGGCTGCCCGAGGGGTTCACGGCGGTCCACGACCCGGCCGCCGGGATCATCGACGCCGCCGCGACCCTGCGCGCCCAACTGGCCCTCGCGGAACGGGCCGGGGCCACGGTCGCCGACCGCACCCGGGTCACGGAGTGGCGCCCGGACGGCGACGGGGTCGTCGTCCGGACGACGGACGGGGAGGTGCGGGCCCGCCGGCTGGTGCTGTGCGCCGGACCGTGGACGCCGTACCTGGTGCCGCCGCTGGCCTCGCACCTGACGGTCACCCGCATCGTGAACGCGTACTTCGCCGCGGATCCGGCGGGACCGCTCGGGCCCGGCGGGCTGGGCAGCTTCTCGGTCGATCTGCCCGAAGGACTGCTCTACGGCTTCCCGGCGGCCGGCGGCCGGGGGCTGAAGGCCGGTCTGGACGCCGGTCCCGCGTGGGACCCGGAAGCGGCGAGGCCCCCCGCGTCCGCCGCCGAACTCGCCCTGCTGACCAGGGCGGTGGCCCGGGTACTGCCCGGTGCGGGCCCGGTCACGGAGAGCCTGACGTGTCTGTACACGATGACACCCGACCGGCGGTTCCTGGTCGGCGAGGTGCCGGGGGTGCCGCAGGCGCTGGTGGCCTCGGCCTGTTCGGGACACGGCTTCAAGTTCGGCCCGGCGATCGGGGCGGCCCTGGCCGACATGGTGTGCGAACTCCCGCGCCCGGACCTGGACTTCCTCTCCCCCGCGCGGCTGGTCGCCGGTGGTGCCCGGTGAGGGCCGCCACCGGGGCGGCCGGGCGCGGGGGCGGGTCAGCCGTGGAAGACGGTCTGGGACCGGCGCTCGTACCAGGCGGTCAGGTGCTCTCCGGCGCTGATGACGTGCTCGCGCATCGCCTCCTGCGCCCGGTCCTCGTCCCGGTCGGTCAACGCGGCCACCACGGCGTCGTGCTGACGGAGGTTCAGCTGACGGTGGCGCTCGTCGCCGGTCAGGGCCAGCGAGGACACGTTGCGCGGGAAGCTCTCGTTGATCCGGTCGATCATCCGGCTCAGCCACGGGTTGTCCGCCGCCTGGCAGACCACGGTGTGGAAGCAGTCGTTGGCCCGGGTCGTGTCCGGGGCGCCCGCGCCGGACGCACCGGCGCCCTCGGCCGCCGCGCGCAGCACGTCGTTGTGGCGTCGCAGCTCGGCGAGCTGGCTGTCGGTGATCCGGGCGGCCGCGCGCCGGGCGGCGAGGGCCTCCAGCTCGGCGCGCACCTCGTAGGCCTGCCGCACCTCCCACGGCGCCGGCACCCGCACCACCGCGCCGCGGTGCGGCTGCATCTCGATCAGGCCGCCGTTCTGCAGCTGGCGCAGCGCCTCGCGCACCGGAGTGCGGCTGACCCCGAACTCGGCGGCCAGCGCCGCCTGGCGCAGCGGTTTCCCGATCGGGAGCTCCCCGTCCATGATCCGCGCGCGGATACGGGCAGCGATGTCGTCGACGAGGGCGCCTTCGTCGGTCTGGGGCGTCATCGGAGTGGGTCTCACCCTTCTCGGGGGCTGACGGAGGCCGCGCGGTGGTGGAGCAGTCTGCCACGCCGCCGACGTCCACTGTTCATCGACATTGGATCCATTTACAGACTATCCGCATCCAATAGGAGCGTGTCATGCATCTCGATGTGACCAAGGCCATCGACGTCTCGGTGCCGATCCACCCCGGCATGCTGCACTGGGGCCGGCGGCCCGAGGTGGAGGTCGTCGAGTCGCGCACGGCGGGCGACCCGTCCAACGTCAGCCGCTGGCGCATCGGCGCCCACACGGGGACGCACATCGACGCCCCGGCCCACTTCGTCGACGGCGGGAAGACCGTGGACCGGCTGGACCTGTCGGCCCTCAACGGGACGGCCCGGGTGCTGGACCTGACCCATGTCGAGGAACAGATCACCGCGGCGGACCTGGACGCGGCGGGGCTCGGCACGGAGGAGCGGGTGCTGCTGCGCACCAGCAACTCGGCCGGGGTGCTGCGCAGTCCGTGGAAGGCCCGGCAGTGGGTCGGCCTGGCCCCGGACGGCGCCGAGCGGCTGATCGAGGCGGGGGTGCGCACGGCGGGCATCGACTACCTCAGCATCGAGGCGGTCGCCTACACCACCCACTGGGAGACCCACCGACTGCTGTGCGGCGCGGACGTGTTGATCCTGGAAGTGGTCGACCTGCTGCACGCCCCGGCCGGGGTCTACGACATGCTGTCGCTGCCCGTGCCCCTCCAGGGCGCCGAGGCGGCGCCCTCGCGCACACTGCTGCTGCCCCGGGACGCGGCGTGACCCCGGCCGGCACGCTGACCCTGGCCGCCCCGCACCCCGCGGCGCTCACCGCGGCACGGCGGGCGGCCGGGCGCGGCGGCAACGCGATGGACGCGGCGCTGGCCGCCGCGGCGGCGCTGACCGTCGTGTACCCGCACCAGTGTTCCCTCGGCGGCGATCTGATCGCGCTGGTCCACGCGCCGGACGGCACGGTGCGCGCGCTGCTGTCCGTCGGGGCGGCCGCCGCGGGCACCGACGTCGAGGCGCTGCGCGCGGCGGACTCCCGGATGCCGGCGCAGGGACCGCAGACCGTCACCGTGCCGGGTGCGGTGGCGGGCTGGGCTGCGCTCGCCGAGGCGTACGGCACGCCGGGCGCTCTCTGCGCCGCGCTGCGGGACGCCGCCGCGCTCGCCGGGCAGGGGGCGACGGTCTCGGCCGGGCTGGCCCGCGCGGTCCGGGACAACGAGGCGCGGATCAAGGCCGACCCGGGCCTCGGCGCCCTGCTGACCGGCCCGGACGGCCACCTGGTGACCGAGGACGACCCTTTGCCCCAGCCCCGGTTGGCCGCGGTGCTCGACGAACTCGCCGCCGATCCCTGGTCGTTCTACCGGGGCGCTGTCGCCGAGACCCTCGCCGCCGGCCTGCGCGCCCTCGGCAGCCCCCTCACCACGGCCGACCTGGCCGCCCACCGACCGGAGTTCACGGAGCCGGTGGAAGTGACACCGCCGACAGCCGCACCCGCTGAAGCCGACACGTCGCGCGCCACGTCGACCGACACCCCACCCGTAAACCCCGACGCCGCACACCCCAACGCCACGCCCACGGACCCGACACACGGCGATCCGGCAAGCACCGACCCCGTGGGTGTTCGCTGGTGGGCGGCTCCGCCGCCGAGTCAGGGGGTCGTGCTGCCCGCGCTGCTGGCCGCGGCGGCCGGGGTCGCGGAGCGGTCCGAGGTCGAGCGCACCCGGGTGCTGGCCGTCCGTTGCCAGGACGCCGCGGCCGCCCGGGACCTGCTGCTCGGTGACCCGCGCGGGCAGCGGCTCGACCTCGACGGGCTCCTCGACCCGGCTCCCCTGGCCGGCGCGCTCCCGCCCCGGCCGCCGTTCCGGCCGTCCGGCGACACGGTCGCGGTGACGGCCGTGGACTCCTCCGGGCTCGCGGTCTCGCTGATCCAGAGCGTCTACCAGACCTTCGGCTCCGGACTGTGCGACCCGGGCACCGGGATCGTGCTGCACAACCGGGGTTCGGCGTTCAGCCTGCTCCCCGGCCATCCCGGCCTGCTGCGACCGGGCGCGCGCCCGCCGCACACGCTGTGCCCGGTGATCGGCCGCTCCGCCGCACTCCTGCTGGCGGCCGGCTGCCAGGGCGGCCGGGCCCAGCCGCAGATCCTGGCCCAGACCCTGCCCGGCCTGGCCGACCCGGACGCCGACCCGGACGCCGTACTGGCGGCCCCGCGCTGGGTGATCGGCGCCCGGGACATCGGGTTCGAGGAGCAGACCCTGCTCGCCGAGCCCGGCTCGGTCCCGGAGCCGGGCCCGGCCGTGTCCCCGGGGCTTCCCGTGGTCACCGCACCGGGGCCGAGCGATCTGGCCGGACACGTCCAGGTGGTCCGGCTCACCCCCGGCGGCCGTCTGGACGCCGCCTCCGACCCTCGCGCCGACGGCGGCACGGTCCACCTGCCGGCCGCCGTCCCCGCCGCACCCGGCACCACCCGGACCACCCGGACCGCTCAGACCGCTCGGACCGCTCAGACCACCCGCAACGGCCGCACCCACCGCGCCACCAGCAACACCAACACCACCAGCACCACCAGCACCACCGGCGACACCCGCACCACCCCGGAAGGAACCCCCGTATGAGCACCCTCGCGCCCCGCCCCGAGGCGGCCGCCGCGCCCCACCCGCTGGATCCGCTGTCCGCCGCCGAACTGTCCGTCGCCGTCAAGGTGCTGAAGGACGACGCCCGGGTCACCGAGGACGCCCGGTTCTGGGGCGTCGCCCTGGACGAGCACCACGCGCGCACCGCGCTCCCCGGCGACGCCCGGCGGGCCCGAGCGGTGGTCATCTGCCCCTCCGCGCACCTCGGTTACGAGGTCGACCTGGACCTCGGTGCCGAGCCGTGCGCGACGGCCTGGCGCGAGCTGGACGTGCGCAGTCCCGGCTGCTCCTCGGAGGAGGCCCGGCAGGCCGCCGCCGCGTGCCGGGCGGACCCCCGGTTCCGCGAGGCGCTCGCGCTGCGCGGCATCCACGACGTGTCGCTGGTGATGGTCGACCCGGAGTCGATCGGCGGCTTCGAGCCGCCCGGGCACCCGGGCCGCCGGCTGACCTGGGGCAGTGTGTGGCACCGCGAGTCGGAGGACGACAACGGCTACGCGCGGCCCGTGCAGGGCGTGGTGCCGATCATCGACATGGAGTCGATGGAGGTGCTGTACATCGAGGACCACGGGGTCGTCCCGCTCTCCGGGGAGTCCGGTGTGTTCAGCGCCGGGACCGTGCCCGAGCGGGCGGGTCTGAAGCCGCTGGAGGTGGTCCAGCCGGAGGGGCCGAGCTTCACCGTGACCGGACAGCGGGTGGAGTGGCAGGGCTGGTCGGTGCGGGTCGGCTTCAGCCACCGCGAGGGCCTCGTGCTGCACGACCTGAGTTTCGACGCGGGCGGCAGGGGGCCGCGCGAGGTGATCCGCCGGGCCTCGGTGAACGAGATGTACGTGCCGTACTTCGACACCGCCTCCACCCAGTACCGCAAGAACTTCTTCGACTGGGGCGAGTACGGCGCCGGGCCGCTCACCAACTCCCTGGCCCTGGGCTGCGACTGCCTCGGTGTCATCCACTACTTCGACGCGGCGGTCCTCGGCGGCGACGGTGTGCCCCGGGTCATCCCCAACGCGGTCTGCATGCACGAGGAGGACGACGGGATCCTCTGGAAGCACCACGACGGGCGCACCGGCCGCACCGAGGTGCGCCGCTCCCGCCGGCTGATCATCTCGGCGTTCGCGACGGTCGCCAACTACGACTACGGCTTCTACTGGTCCCTGTACCAGGACGGCTCGGTCATGCTGGAGATCAAGATGACCGGCATCCTGTCCGCGACCGGTGTCACGGCGGAGGAGGAGACACCGTACGCCCGGCGGGTGGCGCCGAACGTGGCGGTCACCAACCACCAGCACTTCTTCGCCGTACGGCTGGACATGGCGGTGGACGGGACGGCCAACCGGCTGGTCGAGGTGACCGCCGAGCACGAGAGCGACCCGGCGCTCGACCCGTACGGCAACGCGGCGCGGACCGTGCTGCGGCCGGTCCGGAGCGAGGCGGAGGGCGGGCGGTCCACGGACGCCTCGCGGGCGCTGCACTGGCGGGTGGAGAGCACCGGGGCGCGCAACCGGATGGGTGAGCCGACCGCGTACCGGGTGCACGTGGAGAACACGGCGGTACTGCCGGTGCGCCCGGACAGCGTGTGCGCGCGGCGGGCGCCGTTCGTGGCGAAGCAGCTGTGGGCGACGGAGTACGACCCGGCGCGGCGGTTCGTGGCGGGCGAGTACCCGAACCAGGCCGAGCCCGGCGCGGACGGGGTGCACCGCTGGCAGGAGGAGGACCGCTCGCTGGACGGTACGGAGCTGGTGCTGTGGGCGACGGTCGGCTCGCACCACTTCCCGCGTCCCGAGGAGTGGCCGGTGATGCCGGTGGCCCGGGCCAGGCTGCGCCTGGAGCCGGACGGGTTCTTCGACCGCAACCCCGCGCTCGACGTCCCGGCCCCGGTCTCCTGCCACGCACCGGCCGCCCCGACGCCCCAGGACACCGGCCACTGCTGCGCCGGATGACCGCGGCGCGGCCGCTCGCCGCGCTCGCGGTGCTGCTCGTGACGGGTGCCGCCCTGCTCACCGCCGGCGCCTCGGCGGGCGGCGGCGGGCACACGGGGCACCCGGCGGTGGGCGGCGGGTACGGTGCGGCGGATCCGACGGCCGCCGTCGGGCCGGTGGGGGCCGCGCTCGTGGTGACGGTGGCTCTGGCGTGGCCCGCGCTGCGGGTCGTGCTGGTGCCCGGGGCGGGGCGGCTGACCGGGCGGTGCGTGGCCACCGCCGCGGCGGCCGCGGTGGTCCTCGCCGTCCCGCTGCTGGTGGTGCGGGCGCCCGGCGGGACCGACGCGCACGGGTGGGCGATGGTCCGCTTCGAGGCGCTGGCGGTGCTCGGGCCGGTCCTGCTGGCGCGCGCCGTCGGCGCGACCGGGCCGCCGTCCGTCCGGGGGCCCGTCGGCGCCCGGCTGGGGGCGGTGGTCTGGGTGGTGTCGGCGTACGCCTGGCACCTGCCGCCGCTGCACGGGCTGGACGGGCCGGGGGCCGAGCTGGCCCGGTCGTTCTCCTGGGTGACGGCGGGCGTGCTGCTGTGCCGTCACCCGGTGGCCCCGCGCGGCCCGTTCCTCGCCGCGCACCTGGCCGTCCTGCCGCTGGCCGCGCTGATGGCGGCCGACGGTCGCCACACGGCGGGCCTGGTGATGGCGGCGGCCGACGCGGCCATGGCGGGGGTGTGCGTGTCCGGCGTCCGCCGCCGGGCGGGCTGTTACACCCACGTAAATATTGGATCCAATTATTGGCATCCTGGATCCTTCCATCGCTACGGTCTCCGTGACCGGGACAGAAAGGCGTCAGATGCGCGAGGAAGAGAACGTTCGGCTCACCAGGACGGGCCCGGGCACGCCCGCCGGTACCTGGATGCGCCGCTACTGGCAGCCCGTCGCCCTGAGCGAGGAACTCGACGGTGTACGGCCCCTGGTGGCCCCGAAGGTGCTGGGGCAGGACCTCGTCCTGTTCCGGGACGGGGACGGTGAACTCGGTCTGGTCGACCGGGGCTGTCCGCACCGGGGAGCCGATCTGGCGCTGGGCCGGCTGGAGGACGGCGGGCTGCGCTGCTGCTTCCACGGCTGGCTCTTCGGCCGGGACGGCGCCTGCCTGGACACCCCTGCCGAACCGGCCGGCGGCGGCCTCGCCGCCCGGGTCCGGCTGGGCAGCTACCCGGTGCGCGAGATCAACGGCGTGATCTGGGGCTACCTCGGCCCCGGCGAGCCGCCCGAACTGCCCGCGCTGGACTGCTTCGAGGCCCCCGCCGGGCACACCTTCGCCTGGAAGGGCCTGCTGGAGTGCAACTGGCTCCAGGCCCTGGAGGTCGGCATCGACCCCGCGCACGCCTCCTACCTGCACCGCTTCTTCCAGGACGAGGACCCCTCGGAGAGCTACGGCAAGCAGTTCCGGGCCGCCTCCCAGGGCACCGACCTGCCGATGACGAAGATCCTGCGGGAGTACGGCCGCCCCGACATCGACGCCGTCCGCACCCCGTACGGCATCCGGATCACGGCGCTGCGCAGACTGGACGGCACCGACACCGAGGGCCGCCCGATGGACGGCAGCCGCACCCATGTCCGGGTCACCCACCAGGTGTTCCCGCACGGCTTCCACATCCCGCTGGACGCCGAGACCGCGATCACCCAGTGGCATGTGCCGATCGACGACACCTCCTGCTACTGGTACGCCCAGTTCACCAGCGTCGGCGGCCCCGTCGACCGCGCGGAGATGCGCCGCCAGCGGGTCGACGCGGTCACCCTGCCCGACTACCGCCCGCGCCACGGCCGTCGCGACGGCTACGGCTACGACCCCGTCGAGCAGCTGGCCACGACGTACACCGGGCTCGGCACCGACATCAACGTGCACGACCAGTGGGCGGTGGAGGGCCAGGGCGCGGTCCAGGACCGCACCCGCGAGCACCTGGGCCGCTCGGACAAGGCGATCGTGATGTACCGGCGCATGCTGGGCGAGGCGATATCCGCCGTCGAGCGGGGCGAGGACCCGCCGCTGGTGCTGCCGGCCGAGCGCGCGGCCGAGGTGCGCGGTCCCGTCACCCTGGACGGCATCGGTCCCACCGAGGGCTGGGCCGGTCACTGGGCCGCCGTGACCGCGAAGCAGCGGGCCGGGAGCGGCTGGGCGCGGGCCGCCGGAACGGACGGCTGACCGCGGTGGACTTCGTCGAACGTCACGCGGGGTGGACGGCCGGGCAGTCGGCCGCCGCCGAGGAGATCCGCGACCGCGCCGAGCGCGGCGGGCTGAAGGTCGTACGGCTGGTCTTCGCCGACCAGCACGGGCTGCTGCGCGGCAAGACCGTCACCGCCTCCGAGGTGCCCGCCGTGCTCCGCGAGGGCACCGGCATCGCCTCGTCGCTGCTGGCCAAGGACACCTCGGGCCGTACCGTGTTCCCGCTGTTCACCAAGGAGACCCCGCTCGGGCTGCCCGAACTGCGCGGCGCGGCCGACATGGTGATGGTGCCCGACCCGCTCACCTTCCGGATGCTGCCGTGGTCGCCGGGCACCGGCTGGCTCCTGTGCGACCTGCGGTTCACCTCCGGCGCCCCGGTCCCGCTGTGCACCCGCGGCCTGCTGCGCTCGGTGCTGGCGCAGGCGGACGGGCTCACCTACCGCACGGGCCTGGAGGTGGAGTTCCACCTGTTCCGGCTGGACGACCCGAGGCTCGGCGCGGCCGACCTGGGCCAGCCGGGCGCGGCACCCGAGGTGGGCATGCTCAACCACGGCCACCAGTACCTGAGCGAGCTGCGCTACGACGAACTCGACCCGATGCTCGACGTGCTGCGCGGCACGCTGGAGGAGCTGGGGCTGCCGCTGCGCACCCTGGAGGTCGAGTTCGGGCCGAGCCAGGTCGAGCTGACCCTGCGGCCCGCCGACGGGCTGGGCACGGCGGACGCGATGGTGCTGCTGCGCAGTGCCGTCAAACAGGTCGCCGCGCGCCACGGACACCACGCGACCTTCATGTGCCGGCCCCATCTGCCCGGGGTGTTCTCCAGCGGCTGGCACCTGCACCAGAGCATGGTCCGCGGCGACGTGGGCGTGTTCGCCCCGGAACCCGGGGCGCGTGCCGGTGCCGAGACCGGTGGCGGTGGCGGCACCGGTGGAGCCGGCGGGCCGGGGCTGTCGCCGTACGGCAACGCCTTCCTGGGCGGGCTGCTGCGGCACGCGCGGGCCACCAGCGCGCTGTCCACGCCGACCCTGAACGGGTTCAAGCGGTTCCGGTCGCTGTCGCTGGCGCCCGACCGTGCGGTGTGGGGGCGGGACAACCGGGGCGCGATGGTGCGGGTGCTGGGCGACGGCCCGTCGTCCGCCCGGCTGGAGAACCGCATCGGGGAACCGGCCGCCAACCCCTATCTCTACCTCGCCTCCCAGCTCGCGGCCGGTCTCGACGGGGTGGCGCGCGGCCTGGACCCCGGTCCGGCCGCCGACGAGCCGTACGCGACCCGGGCGGAGCCGCTGCCGCGCTCCCTCGGCGAGGCACTCAGCGCGCTGGAGGCCGACCGGGAGCTGACCGCACGGCTGGGCGAGGACTTCGTGGCCTACTACACGAGCGTCAAGCGGGCCGAGATCGCCCGCTTCGACCAGGAGGTCACCGACTGGGAACAACGGGAGTACTTCCGTGTCTTCTGAGCTGCGCGCGCCGCGCTCCGCGCGTCTTCTGGTCCGCCAGGCCCGCTGGATCGCCGAGGACGTGGTCGAGCTGCGGCTGGCCCGGCGGGACGGGCTGCCGCTGCCTCCGTGGGAGCCCGGCGCCCATGTGGAGCTGACCCTGCCCTCGGGGCTGCGCCGCGCCTACTCGCTGTGCGGGGATCCGGCGGAGCGCGCCGTCTGGACGGTCGCCGTGCACCGCGCGCCGGACAGCCGGGGCGGTTCCCTGGAACTGCACGCAACGGCGCTGGTCGGCCGGGAGCTGGCGGTCGGCGGGCCGGTCAACCGGTTCCCGCTGCTGCCCGCCCCCGGGTACCTGCTGCTGGCCGGCGGCATCGGCGTCACCCCGCTGCTGCCGATGGCCAGGGCGCTGGCCGCCGGTGATCTGCCCTGGCGTCTCGTGCTGGGCGCCCGGGACCGCTCCCGGCTGGTCTACGCCGAGGAGCTGACCGCGCTCGGCGGCGACCGGGTCCGGCTGGTCCCGCAGGACGAGGCGGGCCTGCCCGACCTCGCCGGGGAACTCGCCGCCGCCCCGCCGGGCCACGCCGTGTACGCGTGCGGTCCCGCGGCGATGCTGGACGCGGTGGCCGGGCTGTGCCGGACGGCCGCAGCGCCGCGTCCGCTGCACGTCGAGCGGTTCGCTCCGGCCGCCGGGGAACCGCCGGACACCGGGCAGGGGCGGTTCGAGGTCGTGCTGCGCCGGTCGGGGCTGCGGCTGGCGGTGCCGGCGGACCGCTCGGTGCTGGAGGTCGTCCGGGACCGGGTGCCGGACGTGCCCTACTCCTGCGAGGAGGGCTACTGCGGCAGCTGCGAGACGCCCGTCCTGGCGGGCACCCCCGACCACCGCGACTCGGTGCTCGGGCCCGAGGAACGGGCGGCCGCGACGACGATGATGATCTGCGTGAGCCGCGCCGCCTCACCGGCCCTCGAACTCGACCTCTGAGCCCCTGTCACCCCGAACCCCCCGACGACGGAGGGAGCACCATGACCCGACGCGGCGTACGGCGCGTCCTGCCCCTTCTCCTCGGCTGGGAGGACCTGCCCAGGTCGGTGTCGGTGCACGGCGCCCCGCAGGGGGAACGGGTGCGCGAGCCGGTGCCGGGGGTACTGCTGGAGACCGGGGAGGGGTGGCTGCTGCTGGACACCGGGTTCAACACGGCCCTGCTGCGCGACCCCGAGCTGCGCCGCCGCTACTACCCCTCCCCGTCCTACCAGCCGGAGCTGCCCGGCCCCGGTGAGCCGCTGCCGGAGGCGCTGGCCGCCGTCGGGGTCGCCCTGGCGGACGTCACGGCCGTCGCCGTGAGCCATCTGCACGCGGACCACGCCGGTGGGCTGAAGCACTTCGCGGGCCGGGTGCCCGTGCACATCCAGCGCGCCGAGCTGGAGTACGGGCTGTCCGGACGGCCCGAGGTGGAGCGCGAGACGATCTTCCGGGTGGACTTCGACGACCCCCGCATCGACTGGCGGCCCGCCGACGGCGACCGGGAGATCGCACCGGGTGTCACGGCCGTCCTGACCGCCGGACACACGCCCGGCCACCAGAGCTTCGTGGTGGACCTCGCCGACGGCGGCGGGTACGTGTTCACCTGCGACGCGGCCGACCTGACCGAGAACCTGGTCGGGGAGCGCCCGGCCGGCACCTCGATCGGTGTCCCGCCGGAGGCCACCCTGGGCCCCATCCGGCACCTCAAGCGGCTGGCGGCGGAGAAGGGCTACGAGCTGGTCCCGGGGCACGACCCGGTCGTCTGGCCGGAGTTCATGCGCCGCCTCGCACCCTGACCCCCACCCTGTTTGTGGCGGTATCCGCACGTCACGTACGGTCGACGGGGAAGGAGGTACGCGTGATCGACGATCTGGACCGCGGCATCATGAGCGCCCTCGCCCGCGACGGGCGCATGCCGTTCACCACGCTCGCCCGTGAACTGGCGGTGTCCGAGGCGACCGTACGGCAGCGGGTGGCCCGGCTGCAGGAGAGCGGCACGCTGCGCATCGTGGCCCTGTGCAATCCCCTGACCCTCGGCCACCAGTCGGTGCGGCTGATGATCCGGGTCCGGGACCTGACGCCCCGCGCGGTCGCCAAGAGCCTGGCCGACATGCCGATGATCAACCACGTGGCGCTGGTCGCGGGCAGCCAGGACATCTTCCTGGAGGGCACCTGCCGCGACCAGGCCCAGCTGGTGCAGCTGCTGGACGAGATCCGCATGCTCCCCGGGGTGTCCCGGGTACAGGTGCTGCTCCTGCTGGAGCTGTTCAAGGACTACTCGTGGAACGGCCTCAACAACTCGGTCGGCCAGGCCGTCGCGGACGGCTGACCCCGCCGCGCGCACTCAGCGCGGCAGGATGCGCTGGTCCGGGCCGGCCGGCACGTCCCGGAAACCCGCCCACAGATAGCTGTCCTTGACCACCTCCAGGACGGTGAGCGCCTCCGCGTGGGCCACGCCGTTGACCCGGCGGACCCGCTCGGTGAGCAGCTCCGAGAGGTGTTCCAGGTCCCGGCAGCGCACGTCGAGGATGAGGTCGTAGGGGCCGACGCAGGAGGCGACGTAGCGCACCTCGGGCATCCGGGACAGCTCGCGGGCGACCAGGACCACCGGGACGTGGTGCACGCGGACGGCGAGATGCACCTTCATCTCGCCCACCTTCACCGCGTCGGTCATGCCCACCACCTGGATCGCGCCGCGCCGCCGCAGCCGCTGGAAGCGGGAGCGCACCGAGGCCTCCGACAGGCCGATGGCACGGCCGATCTCACCGAACGACCTGCGGCCGTCCACCCTCAGCTGGTCGATGATCTGCCGGTCGAGGTCGTCGATCACACCGGCACCTCCTTCTGTCGTGCTCCCCACCATCATCGCCCCGGGTCTTTTCGTGCCTGTTGCGAGATGCGTGGAATTCGGTCCGCGTTTCCACTGGATTCGATTTCAACAACCCTGTTCAGGGGGTTGCTCCCCGGCGGAAGCTAAGGGCCACGGCACGAACGGACGATCTTCCGGGCGTGCGCAACCGATCCGAGGGAGGCCCCGCACATGCACGCACCGCCACCGTCCGCCGGCCGGAGGCCGCGGTGACCGTCACCGCCGCACCGCCGCCGACCGTCACGGCGCCGCCCGCCGCGCGCGCCGCCCGGCTGCGGCACCGCGCGATCACCTTCGCCCTGCTGGCCCCCGCGGGGCTGACGGTCGTGGCGCTGGTGCTCGTGCCCCTCGTCCTCGTGGTGCGCAACAGCTTCGCGGTGGCGGACCCCTACGGAGGCATCCGGGGCGGGTTCACCCTCTCGAACTACACCGAACTGTTCGACCCGGTCTATCTGAAGGTCTTCGGCTACAGCCTCGGCATGGCGGCCCTCAACACGGTCGTCTGCCTGCTCCTCGGCTACGTGGTGTCGTACTACCTGGCGGGGCGGCCCCCGCAGCGCCAGGGACTGCTCCTGCTGCTGATCATCGTGCCGTTCTGGACCGACTTCCTGGTGCGCACCTTCGCCTGGATCAACCTGCTCAGCCCCGGCGGCCCGGTCAACGCGCTGACCGACGCCCTCGGGCTCACCGACGGGCACACCCAGTGGATCCCGAGCCAGGGCGCGTCCTTCGTGGGCCTGGTCTACGCGTTCCTGCCGACCGCGGTCTTCCCGATCTACGCGACGCTGCGCGGGGTGGACCCCTCGCTCGGCGAGGCGGCCCGGGACCTGGGCTGCGGCTGGTGGCGGGTGCACGCCCGGGTGCTGCTGCCGCTGGCGCGGCCGGGGCTGCTGGCCGCCGCGCTGCTCACCTTCATCCCCACGCTCGGCGTGTTCGTGATCCCGGTGCTGCTCGGCGGCGGCAAGAACCAGCTGGTCGGAAACCTGATCGTGACGCTGTACACCGAGTTCCGCAACCAGCCGATGGGAGCCGCGGCCTCCGTGCTGCTGCTGGTCCTGATGATCGCGTCGGTGGCGGTGCTGGGCACCGCGGCGAGCCGGCTGAGGAGGAGGACGTCATGAGCGCCCGCACCCGGCTCCCCGACACGCTGACCGCCTGGCTGGCCCGCGGAGTCATCGTCTTCCTCTACATCCCGATCGTGGTCGTGGTGGTCCTGTCGTTCAACGACTCGGACGTCACGTACAAGTGGGCGGGCTTCAGCACCCGCTGGTACGGGGTGCTCGCCCAGGACACCGATCTGCTCTCCGCGCTGCGGGTGAGCGCCGAGGCCGGTGTGGTCTCGGCCACGCTGGCCACCGCGGGCGGGCTGTTCGCGGCGATGGGCATGGCCCGGCTGGGTCCGCGCGGCCGGGCGCTGTTCTCCGGCGGGCTCTTCCTGCCGCTGGTGATCCCGGAGATCGTGCTGGGCGTGGCCCTGCTGTCGGTGTTCGGCACCCTCAAGGCGACCCTGGGCCTGACCACGCTGGTCCTCGGCCACCTGGTGGTCACGCTCCCCTACGCGGCGCTGATCGTGCTCGGTGCGCACCGGGCGCTCGACCCGGCCCTCGACGAGGCGGCCACCGACCTGGGCTGCGGCGCCTGGCAGCGGTTCCGGCTGGTGACCGTGCCCCTACTGAAACAGGCGCTGCTCGCCTCCTGGCTGCTGTGCTTCACGATCTCCTTCGGCAACATCGTGATGTCCACCTTCACCAGCGGGGTCGGCACCACCACCCTCCCGCTGCGCGTGTACTCGCTCCTCAAGACCGGGCTGACCCCCGAGATCAACGCACTGGGCACCCTGCTCGTGCTCTTCACCTTCGTGATCATCCTGGGCGCCGGCCTGCGGCAGACGCGCCGCGTCCTGGTCGGCGACGGCCGCGACTGAACCACCCGCCGCGCGTCCCCCTCTCCCGCACCCGCACCCGCACCGTCGCGCCGTACGTCCCTCCTGCCTGCCCCGGTACGTCCCTGAAAGGCCTCGCCATGTCCCGTACCACCGTTTCGAGAACGCTCGTGGCCACCTCGATCCTGACCGTCACCGCGCTGGTCGCCACCGCCTGCGGCGGCTCCGGCTCCGACACGGCCGCCGCCTCCTCCGGCGGCGGCAAGGAGCTGCACCTCTACGCCTGGGCCGGGGAGATCCCCGACACCGTGATCAAGGGGTTCGAGAAGGAGACAGGCATCAAGGTCACCGTCGACACCTTCGACAGCAACGAGACCATGACGGCCAAGCTCAGCTCGGGCTCCTCGGGTTACGACCTGGTCGAGCCCAGCCAGTACACCGTCCAGCAGCTGATCGGGCAGCAGCTCATCGAACCGCTGGACCACAGCCGGATCAAGGGACTGGGCAACCTCTCGAAGAAGTTCCGCACCGCGTCCTACGACAAGGGCAACAAGTACAGCGTGCCGTGGATCTGGGGCACCACCGGCTTCGCCTACAACGACACCTGTATCAAGTCGGCGACCAGCTGGAAGACCCTGTTCGACAGCAAGTACAAGGGCAAGCTCTACATGCTCGACAACATGCTGGCCGCCTACATCGCGGGCCTCCAGGTCACCGGGCACCGCGCCACCAGCACCGACAAGGACGAGATCGCCGAGGCGACGGCGGCCCTGCAGAAGCAGAAGGGCATCCTCGCCGGCTACAACTCGACCAACTACGCGCAGCTGCTGTCGACCGGTCAGGCGTGCGCGGCGGAGGCGTGGAGCGGTACGGCGACGGCGAAGGTCGTGGCGTCCGACGAGCACGTCCACTACGTCATCCCCGAAGAGGGCGGCTCGATCTGGACCGACGGTCTGGCCATCCCCAAGGGCGCCAAGAACCTGACGTCGGCGTACAAGTTCATCAACTACCTGCTGCGTCCCGAGGTCGCCGCGAAGGCCACCGACGACGGCTCCTCCGCCAGCGCCAACCAGGCCGCGCGCAAGTACGTCAAGGACAAGGACGCGCTGGAGAACCCGGCGATCTACCCCTCCGACGCCTCGATCGCCAAGGCCGACTTCCTGCTCGACCCGGGCACCGCGATGCAGTACTTCCAGCAGGGCTGGACCAAGGTGAAGGCGTCCTGACATGAGTACCGAAGAAACCGCAGAAACCGAGGAAGCGGTCCCCGCGGTCCGGCTCACCGGGGTCGGGAAGGTCTTCGGGGCGCAGCACGCGGTGCGGGACGTCACCCTCGACATCCGGCAGAACGAGTTCTTCTCGATCCTCGGCCCCTCCGGCTGCGGCAAGACCACCCTGATGCGGATGATCACCGGCTTCGAGGAGCCGTCCGAGGGCACGGTGGAACTCGGCGGGGTCCCGGCGACCGGCGTACCGGCGCACAAGCGGGACCTGAACATGCTCTTCCAGAGCTACGCCCTCTTCCCGCACCTGAGCGTCGCCGACAACGTCGCCTTCGAGCTGAAGGTCCGCAAGCTGCGCCCGAAGGCCGAGATCAGGGGCGCGGTCGCCGAGGCGCTCGCCCTGGTCCGGCTGGAGGGGTACGGCGACCGCGCCGTCTCCCAGCTCTCCGGCGGCCAGCGGCAGCGGGTGGCCATCGCCCGCGCGCTGATCGCCCGGCCCTCGCTGCTGCTGCTCGACGAGCCGCTGGGGGCCCTGGACAAGAAGCTGCGCGCCGAGATGCAGCTGGAGCTGAAGAAGATCCAGCGCGAGGTCGGGGTGACCTTCGTGACGGTCACCCACGACCAGGAGGAGGCGCTGACCATGTCCGACCGGATCGCCGTGATGAACGGCGGACAGGTCGTGCAGGTCGACACCCCGGAGGGCGTCTACGAGCGGCCGGCGAGCCGGTTCGTCGCCTCCTTCATCGGCACCTCCAACTTCCTCACGGGCAAGTGCGACGGCCGCAGCGTCGACGTCGCCGGGCTCGGCGTCCTCCCGGTCGCCGGGGCGGACGTCACCGGGCAGGCGCACCTGTCGGTGCGTCCGGAGAACGTCGGGCTGTGCGCCGACGAGAACCTGCTGCCCGCCGGGCACGCGGTCCTCGGGGGCACGCTCCAGCAGTCCGTGTACCTCGGCAACGCCGTACGCCACCACCTCACGCTGGCCGACGGCTCGACCTTCGTCGCCGAGACCTCCGCCTCCGGCACGGCCGGCCTGTCCGCCGGCGGTGCCGCCTGGGCGCACTGGCGGCCGGAGGCCTCCCGGGTCCTGGCCGAGTGACCGTCCCCACCCCGGGGCGGGCGTCCCGCACGGCGCCCGCCCGGCACCCGCATCCCGCACCGACCCATTCCAGCAAGGAGATACGACCGTGAAGGTCGCCGCCGCCCAGTACGCCCCCACCGCCGACATCGGCGCCAATCTCGAGGTCGTCGCGTCGATGACCGCCGAGGCCGCGGCCGCGGGGGCGGAACTCGTCGTCTTCCCCGAGGAGGCGATGATCCCCGCGGAGGCCGCGGGCAAGCCGCTGCACGCCACGGCCGAGGCCCACTGGCCCGGCTTCCTCGCCGGGCTCTCCCGGATCGCCACCGAACACGGTGTCGCCGTCATCGCCGGCGGCTACGAGCCGAGCGGCGGCTCGCTGCCGTACAACACCATCGCGGCCGTCTCCGCGGAGGGTGAACTCCTCGGCCGCTACCGCAAGATGCACCTGTACGACGCCTTCGACTACCGCGAGTCGAGCGAGGTGCAGCGCGGTGACGAGGGGCCGGTCGTGGTCCGGATCGGCGAGTTCAACGTCGGCCTGGTCAACTGCTACGACGTGCGCTTCCCGGAGTTCACCCGGGCGCTGGTCGAGATGGGCGCCGACCTGCTGTCGGTGTCGGCGGCGTGGGTCCGCGGTCCGCTCAAGGAGGACCACTGGACGACGCTGCTGCGCACCCGGGCGATCGAGAACACCTGCTGGGTGGTGGCGTCCTCGCTGACCACGCCCGACTGCATCGGGATGAGCATGGCCGTCGACCCGCTGGGCGTGGTGCGTGCCGCGCTCGGCGAGGAGGAGCGGTCGCTGTTCGTCGTCGATGCGGACAAGCACCGTATCGACCGCGCCCGCACGGTGCTGCCCGTGCTCCGCAACCGTCGCATCATCATCGGCCCGAGGTGAACCGTCATGCCCCTGGACATTCGTGACCTGACCGAAGCACCGTCCCTCGACGAGGAGTTGGCGGCCCGTCTGGCCAGGGTGGACTTCCCCACCCTCGGCCACTACCTGGAGGAGGGGTTCTGCGATCCGGCGCTGCGGCGCATGACGGGCGAGGGCCGTATGGTCGGCCGGGCCGTCACCGTGCGGATCACCGCCACCGACTCGACGATGCTGCACCACGCGGCGGGCCTCGTCGGCCCCGGTGACGTCGTGGTCGTCGACTGCGGCGGCGACCGCCGGCACGCGCCGCTGGGCGAGGTCGTCGTGCACGCGCTGGCCGCGCGGGGCGCGGCCGGTGCCGTGGTGGACGGCGTGTGCACCGACATCGGCGCCCTGCGCGAGGTGGGGCTGCCGGTGTACGCGTACGGCACCTCGCTGCTGACCACCAAGCTGCACGGCATCGCCGACGGCTCCCTGGGCGCGCCCGTGCACTGCGGCGGTGTCCCGGTGCGCGCCGGCGACCTGGTCCTCGGCGACGAGAACGGCCTGCTGATCGCCCCCGCCGCGGTCCTCGCCGCCGTCGTGGACGAGGCGCTGGCCGACGACGCCGAGGAACCCGACCTCATCGCCGAGCTGCACCGGGGCCACCCCCTGGGCACGCTCACCGGAGCCACCCGCACTCTCGCGGACCTCCGCGACCCCTCCCCCGCCACCGCGTGACCCGGGCCCGTTCCGGGCCCCACGCACCCGATCACCAAGGAAACACACCCATGTTCCTCAAGGCAGCCGTCAACGGCGGCCGGACCCGTGCCGAGCACCCGGCGGTCCCCGTGACGGCGGAGCAGATCGCCGTCGACACCGCGGCCGTCCTCGCGGCCGGCGCCGACGTCGTCCACCTGCATGTCCGCACCCCGGACGGCGGGCAGACCATCGCCCCCGACGCGCTCGCGGAGGTGCTGCGCGCGGTCCGCTCGACGGCGCCGGGCGCGGTCGTCGGGACGACCACCGGACTGTGGACCTGCTCGGGCCCCGAGGAGCGCTACGACCTGGTCAAGTCCTGGGAGGTGCTGCCGGACTTCGCGTCGGTCGCGTTCTGCGAGGAGGGCGCGGCGGAGACGGCGTCGCTGGTCGTGGCCCGGGGCATGGTCCTGGAGAGCGCGGTGTGGAGCGTCGACGACGTGCCCGCGCTGCTGGCCTCGCCGACCCTCGCGGACAACGTGCGGATCCTGATCGAGCCGATGGACGAGGACCCGGACACGGCGGTCGGCCACGCCCGTGAGATGGCCGCGATGATCCGCTCCGCGGGTGTCACCGCGCCGCTCCTCTACCACGGCGAGGCGGCCACCACCTGGCCCGTGCTGCGGGCCGCGCTCGCCGACGGACACCAGACCCGCATCGGCTTCGAGGACGGCACCGTCCTCCCCGACGGCACGACGGCCCGCGACAACGCCGAACTCGTGGCGGCGGTGCTGGCGTTGGCAGGACAGGCGGCTCCGCTCGCTTAACTGCGTTTTAAACGCGCCTTAAGCGTCCCTGGGCTGCGCATGCCGAAGCAGGTAACCGCAGCTCAGGGCGTTTCGGTGGCTTCGCGTTCCGGTTGGCGGGAGCAAGGGGCGTGGTTATGGTCGGGGCTCATCGGTGGTGCGCGGTGCGGATGTGAGAGCGCTCTCAGGCGCAGCGTGCCCGTGTGTGCCGTCCGGTGCCCCAGCCGCCCCACGTCCCGAGGAGCCCCCGCCCATGCCCCGTCACCAGCGCGACCTGTCCCGCCGCAAGATGCTCTTCGCCCTGGGCGGCGCGGCCGTCGCGGCTCCGGCCGTCGCGGCCCTCGCCCCGTACGCGCTCGCGGACCAGGCCGCGGACGGGGCCGCGGCCGGTGCGCTGCCCGTCACCGTCGTCAACGACACGGGTTCGTTCGACAACGCGTCCGTGTACCTGTACGTCGTCGGCAACCTGGACGGCAGGCAGGTCCGGCTCACGCCCGACGGGCGGCTCGCGCCGGTCGCCCTCGCCGACAACGGCGCCGACGGCTTCACCGACTACGCGATCCCGCTCGCCGGCAGCGGCGACACCTCGCTCTCCCTGCCGTACATGTCCGGCCGCATCTACGTGGCGCTGGGCGACAAGCTGAAGTTCAAGGCCGTGACCGACGGCGCGGGGAACCCGGCGCTCCAGTACCCGGCCGGGTGGGTCGCCTCGGACCCCGGCTACGGAGTGCTGCACGACTGCGCCGAGTTCACCCACAACGCGTCCGGGATGTTCTGCAACACCACGATGGTCGACATGTTCAGCGTGCCGATGAGCATCCGGCTGACCGGCGAGAAGGACCAGACGACCGGCACGCTGCGGGCGGGCGGGCGGGCCGCGGCCTTCGCCGCGGTGAAGGAGGCCGAGGAGTTCGCGAAGCTGGTCGTGGCCGACACCCGGATCATCGCGCCGGGCCACGGCCTGGACGCCGGCCTCTTCTCCGCGAGCTACTTCGACCCCTACGTCGACGAGGTGTGGAGCACCTTCACCGGCAAGGACCTCAAGGTCACGACGGACGCGGGGACGTTCACCGGGCGGGTGCGCGCCGACCGGTTCGTCTTCGACGGTCCCGCCTCGGTGTCCTTCGCCCGGCCCAGCACGCGCGACGTGCTGTTCTGCGACGGCAACCTGGCCGCCCCGAACGACGGCACCACCGGTCCGGTCGCGGCCGTGCTGGGGGCGGGCTTCAACCGCTCGACGCTGCTCGGCGCCGCCGACCAGCCGGCCACCGACCCGGCGTCCTTCTACCAGGGCGCGCTGACCAACCACTACGCGAAGGCGGTCCACGCGGCGACCGAGGACGGCAAGGCCTACGGGTTCGCCTTCGACGACGTGGCGGACTTCGCCTCGTACGTGCAGGACACGGCCCCGACGGGCTTCAGGCTGACGCTGACGGCGTTCTGACGGCGCGCCGGCCGTCAGGGCCGGGCGGTGACCCGGCCCAGCTCGTCCAGCAGTTCCCGCATCAGGGGCACCATGTCGGTCTCCTCGGCCGCCGTGATCCACCGCTGGAAGCCGACCCGGAAGACGGCCACCCCGGCCTCCGCGGCCAGGGTCGCGGCGGGCTCCGGCACCCCGCGCCCGCACAGGGCGTCGGCGAGGGCCTCCGTCAGCGCGGCGAGCTTGATCAGCTCGCGCTCCCGGAGCTCGGGGTGGGCGGCGACCACGGCCTGCCGGCGCAGGGCGTACTCGTAGCGGCCGACGAACAGCCCCGAGGCCGCGTCGAGTCCGGCGCCGAGCACGTCGGGCAGCGGGGCGGACGGCGGGGCCTCGGCGACGGCGGCCACGAACAGCTCCTGGAGCGGGGAGCCCGCGAAGAGGACCTCGCGCTTGTCGGCGTAGTGCCGGAAGAAGGTCCGTTCGGTGAGGCCCGCCTGCCGGGCGATCTGCGCCACGGTCGTCTGCTCGTAGCCCTGCTCGCCGTAGAGCTGCAGCGCCGCTTCCGCCAGGCGCTCGCGCGCGTTCGGCTCCCATCTGCCCATGGCGGAATCCTACGCGATGGCAGTGACTGACATCGAGTGCTACCTTCGATGTCAGTCACTGTCATCGATAGTCAGGGGTTCCCCATGCGTGTTTTCGTGACCGGTGCGTCCGGCTGGCTCGGTTCCGCCGTCGTGCCCGAGCTGCTCGACGCCGGGCACCAGGTGGTCGGGCTGGCCCGCTCGGACTCCTCCGCCGCCGCGCTCACCGGCGCCGGCGCGGAGGTCGTCCGCGGCACCGTCGACGACCTGGACGTGCTGCGTACGGCCGCCGCCGCCTCCGACGGCGTGATCCACCTCGCCTTCAAGCACGACATCGCCTTCAGCGGCGACTTCCGCGGGGCCGCCGAGGCGGACCGCCGTGCCGTGGACGCGTTCGGCGAGGTGCTGGCCGGTTCCGGCCGGCCCCTCGTCATCGCCTCCGGGCTGCTCGGTGTCGCGCCCGGCCGGGTGTCCACCGAGCGGGACGTGCCCGCCGCCGACGGTTCACCGTTCTCGGTGCGGTCGGCCACCGCCGGGGCGACGCTGGCGCTGGCCGGCCGCGGGGTGCGCTCCGTCGTGGTGCGCCTCGCGCCCACCTGCCACGGCGAGGGCGACAACGGGTTCATGGCGGCGCTGATCAACATCGCACGGGAGCGGGGCGCGTCCGGATACGTCGGCGACGGCGCCAACCGGTGGCCCGCCGCGCACCGGCTCGACATCGGCCGGCTGTTCCGGCTGGCCGTGGAGAAGGCGCCGGCCGGCTCGGTGCTGCACGGCGCGGGCGAGGAGGGCGTCGCGATCCGTGACGTGGCCGAGGTGATCGGCCGCCATCTGGACGTGCCGGCGGTCCCGGTGGCGCCCGCGGACGCGGCCGCCCACTTCGCCTGGCTCGGCGGCGTCGTCGGGCAGGACGCCCCGGCCTCCAGCACGGCCACCCGGGAGCTGCTCGGCTGGCATCCGTCCCACCCGGGCCTGCTGGAGGACCTGGACAAGGGCCACTACTTCGGCCCGGCCGCCTGACTCAGACGGGCAGCCGGGGCACGCTGTCGATCAGCCGCCGGGTGTACGGGTGCTCGGGCGCGCCCAGCACCCGTTCGGTGGCGCCCTGCTCGACCAGCCGGCCGCGCTCCAGCACCGCCGTGCGCTCGCACAGGGAGGCGACGACCGACAGGTCGTGACTGACCATGACCAGGGTGAGGTCGCGCTCCTGCTTCAGTTCGGCGAGCAGGTCGACGACCTTGACCCGGGTCGTGAGGTCGAGCGCGCTCACGGGTTCGTCCGCGAGCAGCACGCGCGGTTCGCAGACGATGGCTCGGGCGATGGCGATGCGCTGGCGCTGGCCGCCGGAGAACTCGTGCGGGTAGCGGGCGGCGGTGTCGGCGGGCAGCCCGACCCGTTCCAGGGCGGCGGCCACCTTCGGCGCCGCGGTCGTCCGGCTGTCCAGGCCGAGGGAGCGCAGCGGTTCCGCGACGATGGCGGCCACCCGGCGGCGCGGGTCCAGGGAGGAGTAGGGGTCCTGGAAGACACACTGCACGCCGCGCCGGAACCGGCGCATCTGCTCCCGGTCGCGCGGGGCGAGGGGCGCGCCGTCGAAGCGGACCGTGCCGCCCGTGGGGCGGGCCAGGCCCAGCAGGAGCCGCAGCAGAGTGGTCTTGCCGGCGCCGGACTCGCCGACCAGCGCCAGCGACTGCCCCGGTTCGACGGCCAGGGACACCCCCTGGACCACGTCCGCGGCGGCGCCCCGGTAGCGGACGGCGACGTCGTCGAGTTCCAGTACGGGGGTCATCGGGCGCTCCTCAGGTCCAGGGCGGCCTCCAGCTTGCGGGCACCGGCGACGAGGGTCCGGGTGTACTCGGCCGTGGGAGCGCCGATCACGTCCAGCACGGGGCCCTCCTCCACGGCCCGGCCGTCCTTGAGGACGAGGGCGCGGTCGGCGACCTTGGCGACGACGGCGAGGTCGTGGCTGACGAACAGCACGGCCATCGCGCGCTCGCGCACCAGGGTGTCGAGCAGGTCGAGCACCTCGGCCTGCACGGACACGTCGAGGGCGGTGGTGGGCTCGTCGGCGACGAGCAGGTCGGGCTCGCAGGCGAGGGCCATGGCGAGGGCGACGCGCTGGCGCTGACCGCCGGAGATCTCGTGCGGGAAGGCGCGGGCGATCCGCTCGGGTTCGGGCAGCCGGACCCGGTCGAGGGCCTCGCCGACGGCGGCCCGCAGCCGCCTGCCCCTGAGGCCGGTGCGGCGGGCCAGCGGCTCGGCGATCTGGCGGCCCACCCGCATCAGCGGGTCGAGGGCGGTCAGCGGCTCCTGGAAGACCACGGCCGCCCGGCGGCCGCGGACGGCCGTGAGCTGCTTCTCGCCGGCGCCGACGACCTGGGTGCCGGCCAGCTCCACGCTCCCCTCGGCGCGCATCCCGTCGGGCAGCAGGCCCAGCAGGGCGAGGGTGGTCAGGGACTTGCCGGAGCCGGACTCGCCGATCAGGCCGAGGCGTTCGCCCGCGTCGAGCCGGAAGGAGAGGCCGTCGACCAGGGTGCGTCCGTCGGCGGTGCGCACGGTCAGGCCGTGTACGTCGAGGAGGGTCATGACCGCCTCTGTCGGGTCGCCGGGTCGAGGGTGTCGCGCAGTCCGTCGGCGATCAGGTTGACGCCGACGACGAGCAGGACCAGCAGGATGCCGGGGGCCAGGGCGCCGGCCGGGGCGGTGGTGAAGGTGGCCTGGGCCTCCTGGAGCATGCGGCCCCACGAGGCGTTGGGCGGCGGCGCGCCGAGACCGAGGTAGGAGAGCCCGGCCTCGGCCAGCACGGCGAGGCCGAACTGGAGGGCGAGGTTGACCACGAGGGTGGGCCAGATGTTGGGCAGCACGTGCCCGGCGACGGTGCGCGGCCAGGAGGTGCCCGAGGTGCGGGCGGCCGTGATGTAGTCCTGCGCGAGGACGCGCTTGACGAGGATGCGCACCAGCCGGGCGACGACCGCGCTCTGGGCCAGGCCGATGGCGAGGACGGCGGAGCCGAGGGTCGCCGAGCGGGCGGCCACCACGAGCATCGCGAGGAGCAGCGTCGGGAACGCGATCAGGATGTCGAGGAAGGCGGCGAGGGTGTCGTCGAGCCATCCCTGCGCGAACGCGGCGAGCACCCCGAGGGTGACGCCGATCAGCGCGGCGGTCAGCACCGAGCCGAGGCCGGCCGCGACGGCGATCCGCGAGCCCGTCATCAGCTGGGTGAACAGGTCCCGGCCCAGCTTGTCGGTGCCGAGCAGATGGCCGCCGCCGGGACCGGCGAGCCGGCCGCCCGAGGTGTCGTCGGTGGCGTACGGCAGCCAGACCAGCGAGACGAGCGCGAGCAGCGCGATCAGGCCGGTGAGCGTGCAGCCGGCGACGAGGGTCGCCGAACGGCCGCGCCCGCCGCGGGCGGGCGCGGCGGCCGGGGCCTTGTCCAGGACGTCGGTCGTGGTCATCGGGCTCCTCCCGACAGCCGGCCGCGCAGTCGCGGGTCGATGATCCGCTGGACGAGGTCGGCGGCGAACCCGATCAGCAGGACGGCGAGGGTGGAGACGAACAGGACGCCCTGGATCACCGGGTAGTCGTGCTGGGCGATGCCGGTGGCGAGCAGCGAGCCGAGACCGGGCAGCGCGTACACGGACTCCACGACGACCGCGCCGAGCAGGGTCGAGGCGAGTTCGATGCCGAGCACCGAGATCACCGGCACGGAGGCGTTGCGCAGGCCGTGCCGCCACATGGCGGACGGGAAGGAGGCGCCGAGGGCGCGGGCGGTGCGCAGGTGGTCGCTGCCGAGGACGTCGAGGGTGGCCGAGCGGACGTAGCGGATCAACGAGGCGCTCATCACCAGGGCGATGGTGACCACGGGCAGCACGAGGGAGCGGACGGCGTCGGCGGGCGCGGCCCAGCCGTCCTGCGGGAACCCGCCGGACGGCAGCCAGCCCGCGTTCAGCGCGAACACCGCGATGAGGATCATGCCGAGCCAGAACACCGGGACCGCCATGCCCAGCTGGGAGATCCCGCTGAGCAGGGCGCCGTACCAGGTGTGCCGCTTGTGGGCGGCGACGAAGCCGACGGGTACGGCGACGAGGACGGCCAGCACGAACGCGGCCAGCGTCAGCGGGACGGTGACGTTCAGCCGGGCGGTCACCTCGGGGCCGACCGGCAGCGAGCTGACGAAGGAGGTGCCGAGGTCGCCGCTCGCCAGCTGCCCGAGCCAGTGGGTGAACTGCTCGGGCAGCGGCCGGTCGGAGCCGATCGAGTGGCGGGCCGCCGCGATCTGCTCCGGGCTCGCGCCCACCGAGGTGAGCGCGTTGGCGGGGTCGCCGGGCAGCAGGCGCAGCAGGACGAAGAGCACCACGCTCGCCAGCACCAGCGACACCGCCAGGAAGGCGAGGCGTCTGAGGAGGTAGCGCCCCATCAGTCCTTCTTCTTGATGTCGTAGGCGTAGAACTGGGAGTTGAGGCCGTTGAGCGGGTAGCCGGAGAGCTTGGTGCTCGCGACCACGATCTGCGGGTAGAGGTAGAGCCAGTCGCTGGCCGCGTCCTCGGCGGTCTGGCGGTTGACCTTCTTCAGCAGCTCGGTCTGCCCGGCGGTCGTGGTGGCCTCCTCGGCCTCCGAGACCCACTTGGTTACCTGCTTGTTGTCGTAACCCCAGTAGAAGTCGGGGTTGCCGTACCAGACCAGGTCGCGGTCGTTGACGTGCTCCTGGAGCGTCGCCGTGAAGTCGTGGTTCTTGTAGACCTTGGTGTACCACTCGTCGGGTGTGATCGTGTTGATCTTGACGGTGATGCCGACCTTGGCGAGCTGCGCCTTGATGAAGGTCGCGGCCGTGGGGTGCGGGTCGTAGTTGGGGGTATCGAGGGTGAAGGTGAAGCCCTTGGCGTAACCGGCCTCGGCGAGCAGCTTCTTGGCCTTGGCGACGTCGTAGGCGTTGACCTTGGTGAGGTCCTCGTACCAGGGGTCGGTGGGCGGCACCATCGAGCCGATGAGCTTGCCGTAGCCGCCCCAGACGGACTCCAGGAGCTTCTTGTCGTCGATGGCGGCGGAGACGGCCTGGCGCACCTTGACGTCGGTGAAGGGCTTGGCCTTGTCGTTGAAGGCGAGCAGCAGCTTGGTGGTGGAGTTGCCGTCGTTGACCTTGTAGTTCTGGTTGCTCTTGAACTGGTCGAGGGCGTCCGGGGACTGCTCGCTGGTGACCACGTCGACGGCGTTGGTCAGCAGGGCGTTGTTGAGGGCGGTGGCGTCCTTGAAGTAGTGGAAGACGACCTGCTTGTTGGCGGCCGTGTCGCCCCAGTAGCCGGCGAACCGGTTCAGGCTGAGCGCCGAGCCGCGCGTCCACTTGCCGAGCGTGTAGGGGCCGGTGCCGTCCTCGCTCGTCTTCAGGTTCTTCGCCTGGGAGTTGATGATCCAGACGTAGGAGAGGTTGTAGACGAAGGAGATCGACCGCTGCGACAGCGTGACCTTGACGGTGTGCGCGTCGGGCGTGGCGATGTCCTTGACGACCTCCAGGTTGCTCTTGCGGGCCGACTGCGAGTCGTCCGCGAGCACCTTCTCCAGGCTGTACTTGACGTCGGCGCTGGTGAGTTCCCTGCCGCTGTGGAACTTCACGCCGCTGCGCAGGGTGAAGGTGTAGGTGAGGCCGTCGGCGCTGGTCGTGTAGTCCTTCGCGAGGAGCCTGTCGACCTTGCCGTCGTCGGTGAGCCGGAAGAGGCCCTCGTAGACGTTGCCGTTCAGGGCCTCGGTGACGCCCTGGCCGCCGCCCGCGGTGTTGTCGAGGTTCTGCGGCTCGTAGAGGGAGCCGATGTTGACGGTGGCGTTCTTGTCCCAGGTGCCGCCGGAGGCGGTGGTGGCGGAACCGCCGCAGGCGGTGAGCACGAGCGCGAGGGTGGCGGTGGTCGCGGCGGCGTACAGGGCGGGCTTGTTCAGTCTCATGGTGGGTGCGCTTTCGTGCTGCGGTACGGGGATGGCTGCGGGCGATCAGTGCTGCGCGGGGAAGCCGTCGCGGAAGACGGGGCGCTTCTCGCCGGCCTCGACGGCCAGGTGGAAGCGGTTCTGCCGCGGCGGCATCGGACAGTTGTACTGATCGGAGAAGCCGCAGGGCGGCACGAAGGCCCGGTTGAAGTCGAGGACGACCCGGCCGTCGTCGGCGGTGCGCTCGACGAACAGGAAGCGGCCGGCGCCGTAGGTGGTGTCCCCGTTGGTGGGGTCGCCGAAGACGAGCAGCAGGGTGCCGTCGTCGTCGAAGGCGCTGAGGGTGTACGCGCGGCCGTCGACGGTGAGCGTGATGTCGCCGGGGACGACCAGGTCGCGGCTGCCGCCGTTGTCCCGGATGTGCTCGAAGGCGATCCGGCGGGCGCCCGGGACCGGGGTGTAGGCGGCCTCCAGGACCCAGGCGGGGTCGTAGGCGAAGGTGTCGACGCCCTCGAAGTGGCGGATCGCGGGCGCGTCCGCGTCCCAGAAGCGCAGGCCGTGCTCGGGCTCGCCGGTGACGAGGTCGGTGCGGCCGAGCGTGGTGACCGTCACGCCGGCGGGCTGCCCGGCGCGGGCCGCCTCGGCGTCGGCCGGCTCACCGGCCGGGAGCCAGCGGGTCTCGACGAGGGCGAGGTTTCCGGTCGGGGCGGTGAGCGCGCGGCGGCGCCCGGCACACCAGGCGTCCCAGTCCTCCCGCGGGTCGACGGGGGCCGGGGCGGCGGAGGTGTGGGACACGACGGTACTCATTCGGCTCGCAGGGCTGGATCACCACGGAATGTCACCTCGTGGCCAAAGCATGTACTTTATCCGCCATAAGATCGCCTAATGTCAAACAGATGTCTCGACCATTGAGACACCTCATGGACGGAGTGAGCGGGGCCACGCGGTGCCCCGCTCGGGGACGGCGGAGGGCTCAGCCCTGATGACGCTCGGTGACGCCCTCGGTCACCGGCGCCGCCTCGGCGACGCCCTGGGCCGTGACCACCTTCGAGGGGCGTTCACCCCGGTCGAGGACGCCTCCGGTGACGGCCAGGGCGAGGCCCGCCATGGCGAGGACGGCGCCGACCAGGTTGGGGGCGGCCCAGCCCCAGCCGGCCGAGATGACCAGGCCGCCGAGCCAGGCACCGGCCGCGTTGGCCAGGTTGAAGGCGGAGTGGTTGGAGGCCGCCGCCATGGTCGGGGCCTCCTTCGCGTTGATCATCAGCAGCATCTGGACGGGCGTGGTGATGAGCGCGCCCATCGCGCCGATGAAGGTGACGGTGACCAGGGCCGGGACGGTGCTGTGGACGGTGAAGTAGAACGTCACCAGCCCGGCCGCCAGCAGGGTGATCCCGGCGTACAGCGTCGGGCGCAGGGCGCGGTCGGTGAGGGGACCGGCGATCAGGGTGCCGAGGGTCATGCCGACGCCGTACAGGGCGAGGACGACGGTGGTCGAGGAGTCGGAGATGCCCGTCAGGTGGGTCAGCATCGGGACCAGGTAGCTGTAGACGGCGAAGAAGCCGCCGAAGCCGACCACGGCGGTGCCCAGTCCGATGAAGACCTGCCGGTTGCCCATCGCGCGCAGTTCCTGGCGGACGCCCGCCTGCGGGCCGCGCGGCTGGTGGGGCACGAGCAGGGCGAGTGCGGCGAGCGCCACCAGGCCGATGACGGCGACCGCGCAGTAGGCGTACCGCCAGCCCAGGTGCTGGCCGAGGGCGGTGCCGGCGGGCACGCCGACGATGTTGGCGATGGTCAGGCCGAGGAAGATCTGGGAGACCGCGCGGGCGGCTCGCTCGGGGGCCACGAGTGAGGAGGCGACCACGGCGCCCACGCCGAAGAGCGCGCCGTGCGGCAGTCCGGCGAGGAAGCGGGCGGCGAAGAGCAGGCCGAAGTTCGGGGCGAGCGCGGACGCCGTGTTGCCGATCACGAACAGGCCGGTCAGCAGGAGCAGCAGCCGCTTGTGGGGCACGCGCGCGCCGAGACCGGTCAGCAGCGGGGCACCGACGACGACGCCGAGGGCGTAGGCGGAGACGAGGTTGCCGGCGTGCGGCACCGACACCCCGAGGCCGTCCGCGATCTGGGGCAGCAGGCCCATGGTGGCGAACTCGGTGGTGCCGATGCCGAACGTGACGACGGCAAGGGCCAGGAGAGCCAGAGGCATGGTGAGCGGTGAAACCTTTCAGCGAGGGTGGTGCGGGGAGCGGGGACGGGGAGGTGATGCGGCCTCCGCGGCCGACCGCGCCGAGCACCCTTGCCCAGCACACCCCAAGAACGTTGCAGCGGGATGACGCGGGCGCGCATTCCTGGATCGCCCCGCACGACGGGGTGACCTGCGTCACCACGGGCGCGAGGGCGAGGCGGCGCGCCGGTCAGCCGGCGGCGGGTGCGGACGCGGCCCGGCCGGCCCGCATCCGGTCGGCACGGGGGGCCGCCGGGAGCAGGTCGCCGCGGGGTGCCGGGAGGCCGTAGAGCGCGTAGAGGCGCCGGCGCACCGGCTCGGCCGGGTACTGGTCGCCGTAGACGGCCATCTTGAAGATCACGCCCTCCAGGACACTGCGCAGCAGCGCCTCCTCGACGGCGGGGTCCTCGGCCCCGCGCGCGGCGAACAGGGCGCGCAGGCCGTCCTCCAGGGCCGCCACGCGGGACTCCTTGCGCGCCTCGGCCGCCGCGAACAGGGGGTGGGTCGCGGGGTTGACGACGAGGCTGAGCGTGATGCGCTGCACCGGCACGGTGGCGGCCGCCGTCGCGATCGCGCCGTCGATGACGGCGGCCAGCCGCTCGTCCGGGTCGCCGGTCACGTCGACGAGCGCGGTGACGCCGTCCAGGTAGCGGTCCAGCAGTTCGTCGACCAGGTTCCGCTTGCCGGGGAAGTAGTAGGTGAGCAGACCGCGTGAGACACCGGCGCGGGCGGTGATGTCCGAGATCGTGGCGTCGTGGTAGCCCTTCTCGGCGAAGACCTCCAGGGCCGCCGCGAGGATCCTCTCCCGCGACTGCGCCCGCAGTTCCTCGTTGGCCTCTGCCGATCGCGGCGACACACGCCCCCCTGACCCGTTCCCCCGGCACACGCCCGCGCACCGGCGACCGGCCCGACCTGGGCCGACGTCCACCATTCTCCCCGCCTCCCCCGGCGCACCCCGCACCGGTCCGGCGGCGGGCCGAACTGTCGTACGGCGAACCGCACTTGCGTTTGAGAGTTTTGACTGGCTGGCTGTACAGTCAACGCTCGTCACGGGCCGGTGCCGGTCCGGTTCCACGAGTAGGGAATACACACAGTGGTGAGCAAGGAAGAGCTCAAGTCGGCGCTCCACGCGGCCTTCGACGCCGTCGTTCCCGACGGGGAGAGCTACACCAAGGTCTACGCCTCGGACATGAAGCAGCGGAACTACATCGTCTTCCGCAGCACCACGGTCTACAACTACGCGGTCGGCTTCCGCCCCGGCGGCACCGAACTGGTGATCGTCCCGGTGGAGGAGGACAACGGCCGGGTCACCCCGGGCACGCCGGTCACCATCACCGACGCCAACCGCGGCGCCGTGAAGAAGCGGGACCTCCAGGGCCGCTTCCACGTCGCCACCGCCGAGGGCGAGAAGTTCCGGCTGGTCGTCATCCCCTCGGTGCCGAAGATCACCGCGGGCTTCTACCAGCTTCCGGTGGACCAGCGGGACGAGTACGAGGCCTTCCAGAAGGTCAAGGAGCTGATCTGCGCCTGAGGCGGGTCAGCCGAGGGAGTCGCGGCCCTGCTTCCAGTACCCGGTGAAACTGATCGCCGACTTCGCAACCCCCGCGGCGACCAGTGCCCGCCTCGCGCCGGTGGCGAGGCCGCTCTCCCCCGCCACGAAGACGCTCACGCCGGCCGCCGGCGGGGCCAGTTCCCGCACCCGGCGCAGCGCCGACTCCCCGGGCTTCGCCTCCGGGTCGTCCCGGGGCAGCCACTCCACCTCGACATGGTCCCCGAGGCCGAGGTCCAGGACGTCCCCGGACGTGGGCACCTCGGCGTACAGCCGGGTCGGCAGCGTGGCCGGGGTGGCCTCGGCGATGGCGACCGCGGCGGCCAGGGCGCTCTCGTCGGCGACCAGCAGCTGCGCGGTCGCGCCGGCCGGGGCCCGGTAGCCGCGGCCCTCGTCGAACACCCCGGCCGGGCTTCCGGGTTCCGCCGAGCGCAGCCACACCGACAGCGGGGTGTCCCCGTGCGCGGCGATGTCCATGTCGAGCTCCGGCCCGTCCGCGCGGAACGCGCGCACGGTCATGTTCCGCACACGCGGCCGCACCCGCGTGGGCATGGTCAGCAACTGGGCGTACCAGCCGTTGTTCGACAGGGTCGGCATCCGCAGCCCCGGCTGCCCGGGGCGCGGGAAGAACAGCCGGAAGCACTGGTCGCCGCCCTGGGGCACGAAGTCGGCGAGGTCCTTCCCGGTCAGGGTGACGCGGGCCAGATGCGGACCCAGCCACACGCGCCGGGCGACCTCGACGGTGAGCATGCGGCGGCGCACCCCCGCGGGGAAACGCGCGCTCATCGCGCACCGCCCGGCACCGGTCCGGACACAGCACGGCAGCAGGCGGCCATACGCCCTCCCTGTCACGGCAGATCACAGTTAGTTAGGTAAGCCTAACTTAACCTGCCTGTCGTGGGTCAGTCGACCGTGTAGCAGCGGATGACGATGTGTCCGTCCTCCTCCCTGGCCAGTCCGACGAAGACGGTCCGGGCGAGCCACAGGTGCGCGGCGGCGTCCGTGCGGAAGACCGGCGCGGTGCGGAAGTAGCTGCCGGCCTCGGTTAGCCGGACGTCCCCGTCGTACAGGTCCGCCGTGTCGCAGCCCTCGTGGTAATAGCCGCGGTTGACGATGTCGATGACGGCCCCGTCGTCGGCGCGCAGCAGGTAGCGGGCCTCCAGTTCGCAGACGGTGCCCCGGGTGCTGGACCAGTCGCCGCCGCCGGCCAGGACGGTGCCGTTGAGCCGGGGGCCCTGGACCGTGCCGCCGGTGATGGGGGTGAAGTCGGTCCGCTCGCCGTCGCCGTGCCCGATGTGCAGGGACGGCGCGACGGCGGCGCGGATCTCGAACGCGTAGCCGAGGGAGGGGGTGACGGTCATGAGGTGGTTCCGTTCTGTGATGCCTGGCGGGCGGGCTTCCAGCCCAGGTGCGGTACGGAGTCCAGCAGGCGGCGGGTGCAGGGGTGTTCGGGCTCGGTCAGGACGGCGGCGGAGACCTGGCCGCGCACGACCAGCCGGGCCGTGCCGTCGGGGGCGACGTCCAGCACCCTGGCGTACACGTCGAACACCGTGGCGGTACCGGCGAGCCGGAGGTCCGGGATGACGGGTCCCGCGAGGTCCAGGGGCACGGACAGGGCGGGGCCGGTGAGGACGAGGACGTCGTCGCGGCCGGCCGGGGCACCGGCGTCCGGGGGCCGGCGCAGGTGGGCGGAGGAGTCCGGGACCGGGGACGGGGGCGGGACCGGCGCGTTCGACGCGCACGCTCATGGATGTCCTCCCGGCACGGGGGTTCTCCCGAAGGGGAACAGGAGATGCAACGCCGTCATGTAACGTCGTTGTATGACAACATTGCAGCTCCGTGCAAACGGGGTCAACCCTCTGCGTTAAGGTCACCGACATGCCGATCGAGGTAGACGAGGCCAGGCGGCTCGACGAGATCGCCGCCGCCACCATCCAGGTAGCCCGCGAACGGGGCGTCCGCTCGGTCACCATCCGGGCCGTCGCCGCGCAGCTCGGGGGCTCGACGGCGATGGTCACGAACTACGTGCCCAACCGGGCGGCCCTGATGCTGAACGCGCTGCGCCGGGCCGAGGAGAGCTGGGGCGCCGAACTGGCCGACGCCCTGGAGGGGGTCAGCGGGGAGGCGCGCCTGGACGTCGCACTGAGATGGATGTGCACCACCGAACCCGACGACGAGGTGCTGCGCCGGCTGCTCATGGAGATCGCCAGCGAGGGCCCCGCCACCGACCCCTCGATCGACGAGGTCCGCCGCCTCACCTCGCGGCGCTACCGCGACGACTTCAAGGCCCTGGCGGCCGAGGCCGGCCTCCCCGACACCGCGCTGGCCGCGGACGTCATCCACCTCCTCATGCGCGGCTACTGGCTGACCACCCTGGAGGACCCCGAGGACTGGCCCAAGGAGCGCGCGGTCCGCACGGTCCTGGCCGTCACGGCGCTGCTGCGCGAGGCACCCCCGGCCGCCGGCCCGGGGGACGGGGAGAATTCCTAGACCGGACGGCGCCCGGCCGGGGCGAGCCGCGGCACCGGTTCACCCCCGGCCGGAGGGGCTTGGCATCCGGAGCGAGGGGGCCGCAGGCTGACCCCGAGATAAAACGCCGTTGTATAACGCGTCCCGGCCTCCCCTGTGCGCGACGGCCGGCTCCCACCCCACCCGCTTCCGTGCCGCACGTGCGGCACGGCCCTGCCCGTGAAGGGGTCCTCCCATGTCCGACTCCCCCCGTCCGACCGAGCCGTGGCAGCTCTCCGCGACCGAGCTCGCCCGGGCGATCCGCGACGGCGAGCTGTCCTCCGTCGAGGTGGTGACCTCCTGTCTGGAACGCATCGACGCGGTCAACCCCGGGATCAACGCCCTGGTCGAGCTGCGCCCCGAGGAGGCGCTGGCCCAGGCCCGGGAGGCCGACGCCCGGCTCGCCGCGGGCGACACGCCGGGCCCGCTGCACGGTGTGCCGGTCTCCATCAAGATCAACACGGATCAGCGGGGGTACGCCACCAGCAACGGCGTGCCGGCCCTGGCCCACCGCCCGGCCGAGGCCGACGCGGCCTGTGTCACCGCGCTGCGCGAGGCCGGCGCCGTGCCGCTCGGCCGCAGCAACGCCCCCGCGTTCTCGTTCCGCTGGTTCTCCACCAACGACCTGCACGGCCGCACCCTCAACCCCTGGGACGCGGGCCGCACCCCCGGCGGGTCCAGCGGCGGGGCGGCGAGCAGCCTGGCCGCGGGCATGGTCCCACTGGCGCAGGGCAACGACATCGGCGGGTCCATCCGCTTCCCCGCCGCCTGCTGCGGGGTCGTCGGGGTCCGTCCCACCGTCGGCCGGATCTCGGACTGGGCTCCGTCCGCCGTCGTCGACTCGCCCGAGGGCCCGGTGGAGCTGGACTTCCCGCTCACCGCCCATCTCTGGGCGGTGCAGGGCCCGTTGGCGCGGACCGTGGCCGACGCCCGGCTGGCCCTGCACGCGATGACCACCCCGGACCTGCGCGACTCGGCCGGCGTGCCGGCGGTTCCGGCACGCCCCCGCCCGGCCGGCCCGGTCCGGGTGACCCTGGTGCGTTCGGTCGGGACCGGCGGCAACCACCCCGCCGTCGACCGGGCCCTGGACCGCGCGGCGGCGCACCTCACGGACGCCGGGTACGTGGTCGAGGAGGCGGACGGCATGCCGCTGCTCGCGGAGGCGTCCCGGCTGTGGGCGCTGCTCCTCACCGAGGACGTCCGGCTCGTCCTGCCCATGGTCGAGGCGATCGGCGGCGCGGACATCGCCACCGCCCTGCACGGGCACTTCGCGGCGGCGGCCGCGCTGTGGGGCGAGCGCCCCGACCTGGCGGCGTACATCAACGGCTGGGCGCGCCGCGCCACCCTGGTCACGAGGCTCCAGGAACTGCTGGGCCACGACCGCCTGCTGCTGACCCCGGTGTGCGCCGAGCCGGCCTTCGAGCAGGACGCCGACATCACCGACCCGAAGCGGGCGCTGGAACTGTACCCGGCGATGTGGCCGATGACCTCGGTCCCGGTCCTGGGCTTCCCCGCCGTGACCGTGCCGGCCCGTCTGGAGGACGGACTGCCCCACGGCGTGCAGCTGGTCGGGGGCCGGTTCGAGGAGGACCTCGTGCTCGACGCGGCACAGGCCGTCGAGGACCGGGCCGCGCTGCCGCCGCTCTGGGCCTGAACCGGCGGCCGGGGTCCGGGGCCGCCCGGACCCCTGCGGGTCAGCCCTGCCCGCCGCCGAGCGCGTACAGCCCCGGCAGGTTGACGACGATCGCCTCCTGGGTGCTGCGCGCGATCACGACCACGGCCTCCTCGGCGGGGTCCGGGTTCTCCTCGCGGTGCGGCACGAACGGCGGTACGAAGATGTAGTCGCCCGGCCCGGTGCGCAGCCGCACCTCCTGCGGTTCGGGGCCGGAGTCGTCGACGAAGACGAACTCGGGGTGGCCGCTGACCACGTGGATGGCGGTCTCCGACTCGCCGTGGTGGTGGTCGGAGGAGGCCGTGGCGGGCGCGACATGGGTCTGGCCCATCCAGAGCTTCTCCGAGCCGACCGTCTTCCCGCTGACGGCCGCGAACCTTCGCATGCCGCCGGTCTGGGCGGTGTCGCCGTCCAGGGCGTCGGCGCGGATGTGGTGGAGGCGCGTGCGCAGGCTGGCTCCCGGGGGGTCGGCGGTGTCGCCGAGGTGGGGGTGGAAGCCTTCGCCGGGTGTCGTGGACGGCTCGCTCATGATGCGGACGCTAAGTCCGCCCGGAAAAGGATGTCAAGAGGTGTCCATTGCGGTTCACCTGCGGCAATGTTCCCGCAATGTTGGCCTGAGCCGGGCGGAACGGCCGGTGGGCGCGCCGCCTTCGGGCATCATGTGCGCATGCATATCTCCGCGAAGGCGGACTACGCCACCCGGGCCCTGCTGGAGCTGGCCCGCGAACCGGGCCGCCCCCTGACGTGCGAGGCCATGGCCTCCTCGCAGCAGATCCCGTTCCGCTTCCTGAAGTCCGTGGTGGGCGAGTTGCGCAGGGCCGGGCTGGTGCGCAGCCAGCGCGGCTGCGAGGGCGGTTACTGGCTGGGCCGGCCCGCCGACGAGATCACCCTCCTGGACGTCGCCCGGGCCGTGGACGGCGAGTTGCTCACCCTGCGGGGCGAGACACTGACCGGCCTCGACTATCCGGGGCCGGCCGCCGGGCTGCCCGCCGTCTGGCGCCGGATCGAGGCAGACGCCGCCGCCGTGCTGAGCGCCACCACGCTCACCTCGCTGCTGCCCGGACACCCGGCGGCGCGGCTGGACCGCAAGGGCGCCGCGTGACGGTCGCCGGGGACCGGGCGCCGGTCGAAGTCGTCGAGTACACCGACCCGTTGTGTCCGTGGGCGTGGGGCTCGGAGCCCGTCTTCCGCGGGCTGCGCGCGGCGCTCGGCGGCCGGGTCAGGTGGCGCCGCGTGTACTGCATCCTCTTCGACCACGACGAGGACCCGGCCCCCGATCCGGCCGCCGAGACCGCCTGGTACGCGCGCTACGTCGAGGACATCAGCGGCCACACGGGGGCGCCCAGAGCGTTCCGGCTGAGCCGGGTGGCGGCGAGCTCGTGGCCGGCCTCGCTGGTCGCCAAGGCGGCCGAGGCACAGGGCGCCGAGGTGGCCGACCGGGTGCTGCGCCGGCTGCGGGAGACCGTCTTCGTGCTCGGCGAACCGGCCGACTCCGCCGCGCTCGCGCTCGCGGCCGTCCGGGGCGTGCCGGGCCTTGATCCGGGCCGGCTCGCGGCCGAGGCGGCGTCGGCGGCCGTACGCGAACGGGTGGCCGCCGACCGGGCCGAGGCGCGGCGTCCGGTGCGTGCGGTGCTGTCGGCGCGCGGCGCGTCCCCGCATCCGGGCGCGGCCAAGGAGACGCCGGACGGCGGACACCGGTACGCGCTGCCGACGCTGCTCGTGCGCTCCCCGGCCGGGGTGCGCGCGGTGCCGGGCTGGCGGCCGTACGAGGAGTACGCGGCGGCCGTCGGGGCCCTCGCGCCGGGCCTGCCGGACCGTCCCCCGAGGCTGCCCGCGCGGACGGCGCTGAACCGCCACCGCTCCCTGACCGGACCGGAGTTGGAGCTGCTGACGGACGGTGCGGGCCCGCCGCCGGCGGCCGTCCGGGTCGACACCGCGGGCGGCCCGCTGTGGCTGCACCCCGAGGAGGCCGCGACCCACCCGGCCGTCTGTCCCGGCCCGGCCGCGGACCGCTGACAGGCCCCTGATCTGCGGTCGGATCCCGTCCCGCCGAATGAGACACCTTTTGGTGTCCATTGACAGCCGTCGCCGACCGGCCCCAGGATGTGCAGCATGCTCACGACGCACCCCGGTGTGGTGTGCCGCTACGTGGACCTGCGGCGCACCTGTAGCGCCCTCTGTCGCTGACCGCCCGCCGTCCACGGCGCACGGGCGCCTGAACCGACCGGTCTCCGCCGTCGGTCCGCGCCCGCCGTCTCCCGCCGTGCTCCCGGCGTTCCGCCGCCTCTCCCCGCCCCTGTCCCGGCCCCGGCCGTGAATCCGCCGACGCCCATGCCCTGTTCGCGGCATGCCCCGGTACGCATCGCCGCGTCCGGGTGTGCCCGCCGCGGCGCGCCCCGACGACCGGTGCCACGGCGCACCTCCCCATGTCCCGAGCCCGCGGCCCGACCGGCCGCGCCCTCGAAGAGAGAACTCAGATGTCCGGACGCCTCACGCCCCTGCTCCCGAGAACCGCCCCGCGCCCCCGGCTGCGCGCGGCCGCCCTGGGAACCGTCCTCCTCACCCTGCTCGCCCCCGCCCTCAGCGCCTGCGGCGGCGACTCCGCCGCGGCGGGCGGCAGCGCCACGCTGAAGTGGGCCTCCTCCTACTTCCCCACCCACTGGGACCCGGTGGTCGGCGGCAGCGGCGCCCAGTTCCGTGAACTCGCCCTCGTCTACGCCTCGTTGACGAAGACCGACGAGAAGGGCAACGCCGTTCCGGACCTGGCCAAGAGCTGGGAGTACAACGCCGAGGGCGACCAGATCACCTTCCACCTGCGGTCCGGCCTGAAGTTCAGCGACGGCGAACCGGTGAACGCGGCCGCCGTGAAGGCGGCGATCGAGCGGGCCAAGAAGCAGAAGAACTCCGCCCTGTTCGGCGATCTGACCTCCATCGGCTCGGTGGACGCCAAGGGGCTCGACGCGGTCGTCCACCTCACCCAGGTCGACTACCAGATCCCGCAGCTGCTCGGCGAGCGCGTGCTGCAGATCGCCAGCCCGAAGGCGGCGAAGTCCCCGGACGAGCTGGACCGGAACCCGGTCGGCGCGGGCCCGTTCATCGTCACGCAGATCGTCCCGGGCACCAAGGCGGTCCTGAAGAAGAACCCGGACTACTGGGACGCGAAGAACATCCACATCGACAACGTCGAACTGACCTCGGCCCCGGACGCCTCCACGGTGGTGTCGGGCCTGCAGACGGGCGTCTACAACTTCGCTGACATCGCGCCCAGTCAGGCCAAGGCCGCCAAGAAGGCCGGCCTCGACGTCTTCGTGCAGCCCGGCTTCAACGCCTCCAACATCAGCCTCAACGTCAACAAGGCGCCGTTCGACGACGCCAAGGTGGTCGACGCGGTCCGCTACGCGATCAACCGTCAGGAGTTCGTCGACAAGCTGACGTTCGGCTACGGCGAGACCACCGACCAGCCCTTCCCCAAGGGATACGTGGCCTACGACCCCGAGTCGGCCGACACCTACCCCTACGACCCGGCGAAGTCGAAGAAGCTGCTCGCAAAGGCCGGTCACAAGTCCGGGGACATCAAGCTGAACCTGGTGATCCCCGCGGAGGACCCGCAGGCGGAGATCGTCCAGTCGCAGCTCGCGAAGGTCGGCATCACCGTCACCATCAAGATCGACAAGAACTGGGCGACCCCGTTCTTCGCCAAGGACCTGACCTTCTCGCTGTACGGCACGACGGGCCGGGACTCCGCGCTCCAGACGCTCACCGCGCACTTCGGCCCCAACGGCCCGCTCAACCTCGGCTCGCCGTACGAGCCCGCCGGGTTCGAGGCGGCCGCCGCCAAGGTACGGCAGACCCCGCTGGACTCCCCGGACTACGCGAAGGTCCTCCAGGCGGCGACCCGGGCCGGGCTCCAGAGCAGGGCGCTGATCTTCACCTACTCGCAGCCCAACCTGATCGCCAAGAGCAAGTCCGTGTCCGCGCTGCCCGGGAACCCGGCCCACATCGACTGGACCGGCGTGACCATCGGCGGCAGCTGACCCCGCTCCCGGCCCACAGTCCACCCATCACGGTTCACCACAGAGAGGGGGCACCCCATGACGACGACCCCGGCACCGCAGACGCCGGTCGCGCGTCGTACGGCCGCCGCGGCCAGGGCCCGGCACACCTTCGGCCGCGTCCTGGCCGCCCTCGCCCGGTCGGTCGCGATCTTCGTGCCGGTCTTCCTGGTCGCGACGTTCGTGACGTTCGCGCTGCGCTCGCTCAGCGGGCTCAGCCCGGCGCGGATCCAGCTGGGCGAGGAGGCGACACCCGAGGCGATCGCCCGCGTCGAGGCGCAGTGGGGCCTGGACCGGCCCTTCCTGGTGCAGTACGGCCACTGGTTCGAGGGCGTGCTGCACGGCCGGCTCGGCACCAGCTGGACCAACGGCGCCGACATCTCCACCCTGATCGGGCTCGGCCTCGGGGTGAGCCTGTCGGTGGCGACCTTCGCGCTGGTCATCGGCGTCGTCGTGGGGTTCGCCCTGGGCACGGTGGCGGCGCTGCGCCGCGCCACCTGGCTGGACCGGGCCATCACCGGCCTGGTCACGCTGATCTCGGTGATGCCCGCCTTCGTCGTCGGGATCGTGCTGGTGGCGGTCTTCGCGGTCGGCCTCGGGCTCTTCCCGTCGGCCGGCTACGTCCCCGCGGCGCAGGGCGTCGGGCCCTGGCTGGCCCACATCACCCTGCCCGCGGTGGCCCTGAGCTTCGACGTGATCGCCGACGTGGCGCGGCAGTTGCGGACGAGCCTCATCGCGGCCTACCGGGAGAACTACGTGACCGGCGCGCTGGTGCGGGGGCTGAGCCCACGCCGGATCTTCTTCCGGCACGTGCTGCGCAACGGCCTGGGTCCTGCCCTCGCCACCCTGGGTCTGAAGTTCCCGGCCCTGGTCGGCGCGTCCGTCGTCACCGAGTGGATCTTCGGGCTCCAGGGGTTCGGCCGGTTCGCCAACGACTCCGCGCAGGCCGGTGACGTACCGGCCGTGCAGGGCGTCCTGGTCGTCTCGATCGTCCTGGTCGTCCTGTTCAACCTGCTCGTCAACCTGGTGCTGGCGCGCGTGACGCCGGCCTCGCAGAGGGGGGTGTGACCCGTGGTGCGCCGTGTCCTCGCCCTGCCGTCCGGCAGGATCGCCGTGGCCGTCCTGACCGTGATCGCGCTGCTCGCCGTCCTCGGCCCGCTGCTCGCTCCGCAGGACCCGCTCGCCACCAGTGACAACACCCTGGCCGCCGCGTCCGGCGCGCACTGGCTCGGCACCGACTACCTCGGCCGGGACGTGCTCAGCAGGCTCCTGGAGGGCTCCCGCGTCAGCGTGCTCGGCTCGCTGGAGGTCGCGGTGACCGCGCTGGTGGTGGGGGTGCTCCCGGGCATCCTGTCCGTGCAGCTCGGCCGGACCTTCGAGTGGATCACCCTGCGGCTGGCCGACACCCTGGTCGCCCTGCCGTTCCTGCTGTTCGCCGTCGCCGTGGTCGCGCTGCTGGGCAACGGCATCACCCAGGCCATGCTCGTCACCGGGGTCCTGGTGTCGCCGCTGTTCTACCGGGTGTCCAGGGCGGCCACGCTGGCGGTGGCCCGCTCGCCGTACGTGGAGGCCGCGCTGATCTCCGGCGCCTCGGTCGGCCGGGTGGTGCGCCGCCACCTCTGGGTCAAGGTGCTGCCGCCGATCGCGGTGGCGCTCGCCCAGACCGTCGGGGTCGGCTTCGTGATCGTCTCCAGCCTGACGTTCCTCGGGATCGGCGTGCAGCCGCCCGCGCCCACCTGGGGCGGGCTGCTCGCCTCCGACCTCGGCTACCTCGCCCAGCAGCCGTGGGCGCCGTTCACCCCGGCCCTGCTGATCGTGGTCACCGTGTGGGCCTGCAACGTGCTCGCCGACGCCATCCGCGACGTCTCCGGCGAGGCGGGCCGCGCCCTGCTCGACAGCCGCCGGGCCCGCCGCGACCGCCTCGACCAGGCCGACCCCGCCCCCGCCGGAGGTGCGTGATGAGTGACCCGTCGTCGCAGACACTGCTGCCCGGGACCGGCGGGACGGCCACGCCCGGCCGTCCGGCGAAGAACGGCGAGCGTCTGGCGAAGAACGGCGAGACCGGTGCCACTGGTGAGATCGGTGCGACCAGTGCGACCGGTGCGACCGCCAGGAGCGGTGCGGAGGAACGGCCGCGTCCCGCCGGGCCTGCCACCGCCCCCGCGCCCGTGCTCGCCCTCCGGGACGTGCGCATCGGGGACCGGGCCGCCGGGCGGGAGATCGTCCACGGGGTGAGCTTCGCCCTCACGCCCGGCCGGGCGGTGGGGATCGTCGGCGAGTCCGGCAGCGGGAAGACCCTCACCTGCCGGGCCGCGCTCGGCATCCTGCCCGCCCACTTCGACGTCACCGGCGGCACGGTGGAGATCGAGGGCCGCGACATCGCGGACCTCACCCCCGCGCGGTGGACCGCCCTGCGGGGCGCCACGATCAGCGCCGTCTTCCAGGACCCGGCCTCCTACCTCAACCCCTCGCTGACCGTCGGCGCGCAGGTCGCCGAGGTGGTGCGGGTGAAGAAGGGCCTACGGCGGCGCGAGGCCCGCGAGGAGGCCGTCGGGCTCCTGCGCGACCTGCACCTGAGGGACCCGGAGCTGGTCTACGGCCAGTACCCGCACGAGCTGTCCGGCGGCATGCTCCAGCGCGTGCTCATCGCGGCCGCGATCGCCGCCGGGCCGCGGATCCTGATCGCCGACGAGGCCACCACCGCGCTCGACGTCACGGTCCAGGCCGAGATCATCGACCTCCTGGCCGACCTGCGCGAGCGCACCGGGCTGGCCCTGGTGGTGGTCTCCCACGACCTGGCCGTCGTCGCCCAGCTGTGCGACGAGGTCCTCGTGATGCGGCAGGGCGAGGTCGTCGAGCAGGGCCCGACCCGGGAGGTCCTGCACCACCCCCGGCACGAGTACACCCGGCTGCTGATCGCCGAGCACGAGCAGTACGGCCTGGAGAGGTTCCGCACCCCCGAGGAGGACGCGTGAGCACCCGCCCCACGCCCGAGTCCGCCGAGCACGACGAGTCCGCCGTGCCCGCCGAGCCCGTCCTGCGCGTGGAGGGTCTGGAGGTCGGCTACGGACCGCGCCGCCGGCGCCGCCGCGCCCTGCACGACGTCTCCCTGACCGTCGCGCCGGGCGAGACCGTCGGCGTCATCGGCGAGACCGGCTCCGGCAAGTCCACGCTCGCGCGGGCCGTCCTCGGCCTGGTGCGCGCCTCGGCCGGGTCGGTCGTGGTGGGCGGCGAGGACGTCACGTCGTACACCGCCCGCCAGTGGCGCGCGCTGCGCCGCCGGGGCGTGGTGCAGTACGTCTTCCAGGACCCGCTGCGCAGCCTGGACCCCGACCTCACCGTCGCGGCCTCCCTGGCCGAACCCCTGCTGATCCAGGGGGTGTCCCGCGAGGAGGCGGCCGCCCGGGTGCGGGCCTTCCTGCCCCGGGTGCAGCTGACCGCCGACCTCCTGGACCGGCTGCCCGGCGAGCTGTCCGGCGGCCAGCGCCAGCGCGTCACGGTGGCCCGGGCGCTGGTCACCGGACCGCGCCTGGTCATCCTGGACGAGCCGGTGAGCGCGCTGGACTCCGCCAACCGGGTCCAGGTCCTGGAGATCCTCAAGGAACTCCGCGCCGACGGAACCGCGTTGGTCTTCATCTCCCACGACCTCGGGTCCGTCGCCGGGATCGCCGACCGCGTCGCGGTGCTGTACCGGGGCGAGCTGGTCGAGCTCGGCGCCGCCCGCGACGTCGTCAACACGCCCCGGCACCCGTACACCCGGCTGCTCGTCGCCTCCGCGCCCACCCTGCACGGCGCGCCGGCCGACCGGGCCGAACGTGAGGCGCTGCGCGCCCTGCTGCACACCTGAGACCTTCCGACAGACAGGAACAGCCATGTCCTCCCGCACCATCCACCTCGCGCTCCACCCCTACGGCGTCGGCGGCCCGGGCCAGCACGGCCTGTGGAAGGACCCCCGGGTCGCGAAGAACGCGAGCGTCGACATCGACTACTACATCCGGCTCGCCAAGGCCGCCGAACACGCCCTGTTCGACGCCCTGTTCATCGTCGACAGCCAGTTCATCAACGCCACCTACCCGGCGCACTACCTCAACCGCCTGGAGCCGCTGACCCTGTTGTCGGCGGTCGCCACCCACACCCGGCACATCGGCCTGGTGGGCACGGCGAGTTCGACGTACAACTCGCCGTTCAACCTGGCCCGCCGCTTCGCCTCCCTCGACCACATCAGCGGCGGCCGGGCCGGCTGGAACGTGGTGACCAGCTTCGACACCGGCACGTCCCGGAACTTCGGCCTCGACGAGCACCTCGACTACTCGACGCGCTACGGCCGGGCCCTGGAGTTCGTGCAGGTCGCGCGGGGGCTGTGGGACTCCTACGAGGACGACGCCTTCCCCGCCGACGTCGAGCGGAACGTCTTCCTGGACCCGGCCAGGCTGCACGAGCTCAACCACGAGGGCGAGCACTTCAAGGTGGCCGGACCGCTGAACCTGTCCCGCTCCCCGCAGGGCCAGCCGGTGATCTTCCAGGCCGGTGTCTCCGAGGAGGGCCGCGATCTGGCCGCCCGGGTCGCCGAGGGCATCTACGCCCCCGGCGGCACCCTGGAGCAGGCGCGGGAGTACTACACGGACATCAAGAAGCGCACCGCCGCCTACGGCCGCGACCCCGACCACATCAAGATCTTCATCCACGGCGGACCGGTCGTCGCGGCCACCGACGAGGCGGCCCGGCGCCGGGAGCGGGAGATCTTCGAGGAGGACAACGACTTCCGGCGCAACCTGGCGCTGCTCGGCCGTGCCTTCGGCGCCTACGACTTCAGCGCCCACGACCTGGACGCGCCCTTCCCCGACGTCGCCCACCTCGCCGAGAAGGGCGGCCGCACGGGAGCGGCCAAGCTGATCGAGCGGGCCCGGACCGAGAACCTGACGCTCCGCCAGGTCGCGGACCTGGTCAGCGAGTTCCGGCAGTCCCCGTTCGTCGGCGACCCGCGGACGGTGGCCGACACGATCGAGCGGTGGTTCGCCGCCGGCACCTTCGACGGCATCAACCTCGCCTTCCGCACCGAGGAGGAGCTGGCGCTGTTCGTCGACGGCGTGGTGCCGCTGCTCCAGAAGCGCGGCCTGTTCCGCACCGAGTACGCGGCCGACACCCTGCGCGGCAACCTCGGGCTCCCGGTCCCCGTGAACCGGCACAGCCGCGAGCGCTCGCTCGTGACCGGCTGAGGGCCGCGTCATGACCGAACTGTCGGTGACGGGCGGACGCGACGTCCACACCGTGCGCTTCCCGGACGCCCCGCCTCCCGGGGAGACGGACGTACTGATCGTCGGCGCGGGCCCGGTCGGGCTCGCGGCGGCCGTCGAGCTGACCGCCCGCGGGGTGCGCACGGCCGTGGTCGAACGGGCCCGCGCCGCCACCCTGGTACGGGCCGGCGCGATGGGGCACAGTCCCCGGGTCGTGGAGCACCTGCGCCGCTGGGGGCTGCTCCAGCGGGTCAGGGACGCCTGGACCTACCCGCCGGAATGGCACCGGGGCACCCGGCTGGTGACGTCCCTGGCCGGACACGAGCTGGTGCCCGCGGCCCGGCCGTCCTTCACGGCGCGCGGCGGCGGTCCCGGGTTCTCGGCGGGCGAGGCGCTGCGGCGACCGCAGACCGTCTTCCAGCGGGTGTTCCTGGACCACCTGGCCGAGCGGGGCACCGCGGTCTGCGGCGGCTGGGAGCTGACGGGGCTGCGGGAGACCGGCGACGCGGTGCTCGCCGAGCTGACGCACGTGGAGTCGGGCGACCGGCGCACGGTACGGGCGGCCTACCTGCTGGGCACCGACGGCGGCCGCAGCACCACCCGGCGCCTGGCCGGCATCGGGCGGGAGGGCGCGCACGCCGACGAGAAACGGCTGCGGCTCGTGGTGCGCGCCGGGGACGTCTCCGGCCGGGTCGGCCCCGCCCCGAGCGCCACCAACATCGTCGTCAACGCGAAGGCGTCGGGTTTCCTGGCGGCCATCAGCGCGCGGGAGTGGCGGGTCTACGCCGGGCCCTACCCGCTGGACCACGAGCCGGACGAGGGGGAGCTGCTGGCGGTGGCCCGGGCCGCGTTCGGCTTCGACCCGGGTCTGGAGCTGGTGTCCGCGACGACCTTCTACAGCGCCACCCGGATCGCCGGGACGTTCCGCCGCGGCCGGGTGCTGCTCGCCGGGGACGCGGCCCATGTGCGCACGCCCGGCGGCAACCTGGGCGAGGGCATCGGCGATGTCGTCAACCTCGGCTGGAAGCTCGCCGCGGTCCTCGCGGGGCACGCCCCGCCGGCGCTGCTGGACTCCTACGACCGGGAACGGCGGCCGCACAACCGGCGGGTCGCGGACGCCTCGCTGGCGCGTTCGCGCCGCAACGAGGCCGCTCTCGCGGAGATCCGCCGCGACGGCATCCCCGACGACACCGACCGCACTCCCGCGGCGAGCGCGCGCCGGGCCGCCATCGGCGACCGGCTGCGCCGGGAGCACACCGGGTCCGACGGGGTCACCTTCGACGAGCGGTACGACGACTCGCCGGTCGTCTGGTACGAGCCGGACGGTCCCGGTGCCGCGCCGCCGTGGCGCGACGACGTCTACACGGACGACCCGCGCCCCGGCCACCGCGCCCCCGACGGCCTGGTGGACCCGGGCGGCGGCACGCTCCACGACCGGCTGGGCACCGCCTTCGGTCTGCTCGTCCTGGACGAGGACCGGACGGTGGAACGGGCCTTCGCCGCGGAGGCCGCGGCCCGCGCGCTGCCGTTCACCGTCGTCCACCTCGCCGATCCCGCCGCCCGCGCCGTCTACGGCACGGCGAACGTGCTGGTCCGGCCCGACCAGCACGTCGTCTGGCGCGGCGCCGGACTTCCGCCGGGCGGCGCGGCGGCCGTGCTCGACCTGGTGCTGGGGCGTGCCCCGGCCGTCGCGGACGGCGCCGCCCGCACCTTCGGCCCCTTCACCACCGACCTACCACCCGCAGGGGGTGCGGCGCCCGTGCGCCGGGCCCGTCAGGTATCCGCAGGAGAATGACATGACCCAGTACACCGACCACTTCGCCCCCGAGGGCCTGCGCGTGCGCGGCACGGTCGTCGTGGTGCCCGGCCGCGGCGAGACCCGGGACACCTACGACCGGTTCGGCCGCCGGCTCGCCGCGGACGCCTACCGGGTGCGGGTCGTCGACGCCCCGGTGACCGGGCCCGGCGACCCGGCGGCCTCGCTGACCGACCTGGCCGCGCTGCTGGCCGACGCGGTCGCGGGCACCGGGGAGGCCACCGGTGACGGCGACGGCGTCGCACGGCCCGTGGTCGTCGTGGGCGCCGACTCCGGTGCCGTGGCCGTCGCCGCGCTGCTGGGCCGGGACGGCGCGCGAGGCGCGGCGCGGCCCGACGCCCTGGTCCTGGCCGGTCTGCCCGGCCGTCCGGCCGGCCCGGTGGGCGGCTGGGACGACGAACTCGACGTGCGCACCTCCTGCCCCACCCACCGGGGCACGCTCACCGACGACCCCGGGGTACGCCGGGGTTCGCTGGACGAGGCGCTGCCCGACGCCCTGCTGGACGCCGTGCACACGTCGGACACCGGCCTGCCGGTGCTGCTGCTCACCGGGGACGCCGACCCGCTGGCCGCCCCCGAGGCGCTGGAGCGGCTGGCGAAGCAGCTGCCCAGGGCGCGGCTGTCGGTGGTGCACGGCGCCCACCACGACGTGCTCAACGACCTCCAGCACCGGTCGGTGGCGGCCGAGGTCGTCTCCTTCCTGGAGACCCTCCGCAACGACCTGCGTCCGCCGGTCACCGTGCGGTCGAGCGCGTGGTGACGCCTCGCCGCCCGCGCCGTCGTCCCGTCCCGTCCGTCTGAACCACGATCCCGGAAGGTCCCCCGCATGGCTGTCGTCCTGTCCGTCTCCGGAAGCCCCTCTCCCACCTCCCGCACCACCCGGCTGCTGCGTCACCTGGACGACCGGCTGCGCGGGCAGGGCCACGTGGTGACCCCGCTGGAGGTGCGCTCCCTGCCGGCCGAGGCGCTGCTGGGCGCCGACCTCCGGCATCCGGCGATCACCGAGGTCGCGGACCTCTTCGCCCGGGCGGACGGGGTGGTCGTCGGCACGCCCGTCTACAAGGCCGCCTACTCGGGTCTGCTCAAGTCGCTGCTCGACCTGCTGCCTCAGTACGCGCTGAGCGGCAAGACGGTGCTGCCCCTGGCCACCGGCGGCAGCACGGCCCATGTGCTGGCCATCGACTACGCCCTGCGGCCGGTGCTCAGCTCCATGGGCGCGGCGCACATCGTGCCCGGCTGGTTCACCCTCGACCGCGACATCGCCCGCGAGGACGGCGTCCCCGTGCTGGCGCCCGCCGTGGCCGGGCCGCTGGAACAGATCACCGACCAGTTCTCGGCCGCCCTGGGCGGCCGCCTGGACACCCTGGCCGCCACGGCCTGAGCCTTCCGCGGCCGCGGGGCGCCCGCAGGCCACGAACAGTCGCGAAGCCCCGGCCGCCTCACCGCGGCCGGGGCTTCGCTCGTGCTCAGACCCGCTCGTCCCGGGCGAAGAGGACCTCCGGCTCCCCGATCCTGCGGTACGACCGGTCCGGCCCGGCCGTGACCGCGCCGCCCAGGCCCTCAGCGCGCGGTCAGCTCTCCTGTGCCCAGGCCGAGTTCGGCCTCGGCCACGGTGCGGGGCATGTCCGCCGTGGGGGTACGGCGGTGGGTGGCGCTGGTGTTGATGTAGGCGCTGGCGCCGTCGATGGCGACGAGGATGCGGGTGGCGGCCCCCCAGGGGTCCGGGCAGGAGAAGGCGCCGGCCGCGGTCCCGGCCGTGATGATCTCCTCCAGGCGCCGGCACCAGAGCAGTTCCTGCTTCACGACGTGCTCGCGCAGTACCGGGCGGTAGCGCGAGAGGTGCCGGGCGTTCAGCCAGAGCCTGCTGACGTCGTCGAACTCGGCGCTCGACGTGAGCCCGAAGAAGCGCCGGAAGGTGTGCAGCGGGCCGTCGTGCTCCGGCGGCAGCAGCCCGTCGAGTTCGGCCATGGTGGCGCTGGTGAACGCCTCGGCGACCAGTTCGTCCGCCGCCGGGAAGTAGTGGCCGACCAGTCCGGGCTGGACGCCCAGCTCGTCGGCGACCCGGCGCAGCGTGACGCACTCCAGACCCTCGGTGAGCCCGATCCGCGCCGCCGTGGCGACGATCTCGGTGCGGCGTTCGGCCGGCGCCTTGCGGACGCGCTTGCCCGGAGCTCTTGACGTCATGCGGTGAATGTTATTGAGTGGGCGACCAATAAAGCAATTGGTCGCTTGACCAATAAGCGAGATCGGCCGGAAATCGCTGGTCACAGTTGGCGAAGCGGTCGATGTGCGCCCGGGATCAGCGTCCCCGCACCACCGTCAGGAGACCCACGTGCACGACTCCCCCACCGATGCCGGCGAACTCGCCGAGTACGGCTACCAGCAGGAGCTGAGACGGACCCTGTCGCCGTGGGCCGTGTTCGCGATCGGGTTCGCGACCATCTCGCCGGTGGTCGGCATCTACGCCGTCGTACAGCTCGGCTTCGTCTTCGCGGGCCCCGCCTGGATCTGGGCCGTGGTCGTCGCCTTCCTCGGCCAGCTGCTCGTCGCCGTGGTCTACGCGGAGCTGTCCTCCCAGTTCCCGATCACCGGCGGCGTCTACCAGTGGGTGCGCCGGCTGGCCGGCCCCCGGCTGGGCTGGCTGGTCGGCTGGATCTACCTCGCCTCGGCGGTCGCGTCCCTGACCACGGTCGCCTACCTGGGCGCCACCTGGCTCTACATGCTGTTCGCCGACGGCACGCCCTCGGCCGCCGTCCACGTCCTGCTCGGCGTGGTCTTCGTCGCCGTGGCGCTCGCCATCAACCTGCTCGGGGTCGACCCGGTCAAGCACTTCCTGAACGCCGGCATCGTCGCGGAGGGCGTCGCCTCCATCGCGGTCAGCCTGTTCCTGCTGGTCTTCGCCCACCACAACGGCTTCGGCATCCTGTTCGACACCCTCGGCGCGCAGAGCGCCTCCGGCGGATCGGTGACCGCGGGCTTCCTGACCTGCGTCGCGGTGGCCGGCTGGGCCTTCCTCGGCTTCGACGCCACCACCCAGGTCGCCGAGGAGACCGAGCAGCCGCGGCGCAGCGTGCCGCGCGCCCTGCTGCGCGCGTACCTCTTCGTCGCCTTCACCGTGCTGCTGACCGGGCTCGCCGTCACCCTCGCCCTCGAGCGCCCCGGCGACGCGGTCTCCGGCGCGGTCGTCGACCCCGTCTTCGAGGCGGTGACCGCGGGGCTCGGCGGCTGGAGCGAGAAGCCGTTCATCGTCGTCGTCCTGATCGCGTTCTTCGCCTGCGCGATCTCCATCCAGACCTACATCGGCCGTGCCGTCTACGCCTTCGCCCGCGACCGCCAGCTGCCCTTCTCGCCGGTGCTGGCGACGGTCGGGGCCCGGCAGATCCCGTACGTCTCCCTCGTCGCCACCGCCGTCCTCGGCGCGCTCGGGCTGCTGTTCGGTCTCAACGGCAACGCGGCCGCGACGCTGATCGCGTTCGGTTCCGGCGGGTTCTACTTCGTGTTCCTCGCCGTCGCCGTGGTCGCGCTGGTGGCCCGGCTGAGCGGCCGCTGGAACCCGGCCGACGGCCAGGTGCGGCTGGGCCGCGCCGGTCTCGTCGTCAACGTGCTGGCGGTGGTGTGGCTGCTGTTCGAGGCCGTCAACATCGCCTGGCCGCGCACCGAGCTGGCCCCGGTCGGCGGCAGCTGGATCCAGGTCTGGGCCGTGGTCCTGGTCTTCTCCGTACTCTTCCTCCTGGGCCTCGGCTACGTCCTGGCCGCCAAGCCGCACACCAAGCTCACCGACCCCGCACCGACCCACCGCACCGAAGAAGTGAAGGCCTCCTGATGTCGTCGCAGCTCTCCCCGGCCGTCGTCCTCGATCCCGGGACCGGCCTGGACGTACGCGAGGTCGCGGTGCGGCCCGCCGGCCCCGGCGAGGTCGAGATCGAGGTCCGCGCGGCCGGTGTCTGCCACTCCGACCTGCACGTGGTGTCCGGCGACTGGCCGGCCGACCGGCCGATGGTCCTCGGGCACGAGGCGGCGGGCGTGGTCACCCGCACCGGCCCCGGCGTCACCTCGGTGCGCCCCGGCGACCACGCGGTCCTGTCCTGGTTCGCGCCCTGCCGCCGCTGCCGCCGCTGCGCGGCCGGGCAGGCCTGGCTGTGCACCGGCACCCAGGCCGTCGCCAACACCCTGCCCGACGGGAGCACGCCGTTCACCGGCGCGGACGGCGCGCAGGTGTGGCCGTACCTCGGTCTCGGCGCCTTCACCGGCCGGCTGACGGTCCCGGAGAGCGCCGTGGTGCGCGTACCCGAGGAACTGCCCTTCGACATCGGCGCGCTGCTCGGCTGCTCGGTGACCACGGGCGTCGGCGCGGTGGTCAACACCGCCGGGGTCCGGCCCGGCGAGTCCGCGGTCGTGATCGGCACCGGCGGGGTCGGCCTCTCCGTGGTGATGGGCCTGCGGCTGGTCGGCGCCGACCCGGTCGTCGCGGTGGACCTCTCCCCCGAACGCCTCGCCGTGGCCCGCCGCTTCGGCGCCACCCACACCCTGGACGGCGCCCGTGACGACGTCGCCGCCTGGTGCCAGGAGCAACTCGGCGGTGTGGACTACGCGTTCGAGGCCATCGGCAGCCCGAGGGTGATCGAGTCGCTGCCCGGGATGCTCACCTCCGGCGGCGCCGCCGTGCTGGTCGGCATGGCCGCGACCGGCGCCACCGGCTCCTTCGACCTGTTCGACCTGGCCGACCAGGGCAAGCGCATCCTGGGCTGCAACTACGGCTCCAGCATCGGCGAGATCGACATACCGAAGCTCGCCCGGCTCTACCTCTCCGGCCGGCTCCCGCTGGACGAACTGGTCGGCAGGACCCGCCCGTTGAGCGAGGCCGCCCAGGCGTTCGACGACCTCAGGTCCAACACCGGGGTACGCACGATCCTCGTGCCCTGACCGGCTCATCTCTCTCCCCCCGTATCCCCCCACTTGGAGGCACCATGTACGCCGTCACCGACCCGGCCACCGGCGAGGTCGTCGAGACCTACCCGACCGCCACCGACGCCGAGGTCGCCGCGGCCGTCGACGCCGCCCACGCCGCCACCGCCTGGGGCCGGTCCGGCTCCGTGGCCGAACGCGCCGCGCTGCTGCGCCGCCTGGGCGACCTGCACGCCGAGCACAGCGCCGAACTCGCCGCGAGCATCGTGCGGGAGATGGGCAAGCCGCTCGCCGAGGCGGAGGGCGAGATCGGCTTCTGCGTCGACATCTACCACTATTACGCCGACCACGCCGAGCGGTTCCTCGCCGACGAGGTCCTCGACGTCACCTCGGGCCCCGGCAGCGCGGTCGTCCGGCGCGGTCCGGTGGGCGTCCTGCTCGGCATCATGCCGTGGAACTTCCCGGCCTACCAGGTCGCCCGGTTCGCGGCGCCCAACCTGGCCGCCGGCAACACCGTCGTCCTCAAGCACGCCCCGCAGTGTCCCGCCACGGCCGCGCTGCTGGAGCGGCTGTTCGCCGAGGCGGGCTTCCCGGCGGGCGCGTACGTCAACGTGTACGCCACCAACGAGCAGATCGCCGACGTGATCGCCGACCCCCGGGTGCACGGTGTCTCGCTGACCGGCTCCGAGCGGGCGGGCGCCGCCGTCGCGGAGATCGCCGGACGGCACCTGAAGAAGGTCGTCCTGGAACTCGGCGGCTCGGACCCGTTCGTGGTGCTGTCCACCGACGACCTGGACTCCGTCGTCGAGGCCGCGGTCGCCGCCCGCCTCGACAACACCGGCCAGGCGTGCAACGCGGCCAAGCGGTTCGTCGTCGTGTCGGACCTGTACGACGCGTTCGTGGAGCGGTTCACCGCCCGGCTGCTGGACTCCGCCACCGGGGCGCCGCTGTCCTCGGCGGCCGCCGCCGAGAACCTCGCCCGGCAGGTCGGCGAGGCGGTGGCCGAGGGCGCCACCCTGCACGGCTCCGCCGAACGGCAGGGCGCCTTCTTCCCGGCGGGCGTCCTGACCGGGCTCACCACCGAGCACACGGCGGCCCGCCAGGAGCTGTTCGGTCCGGTCGCGATGGTGTTCCGGGCGGCCGACGAGGACGACGCCGTACGGATCGCCAACGACACCCCGTACGGCCTCGGTTCCTACGTCTTCACCACCGACCCGGAGCAGGCCGCGCGGGTCGCCGACCGCATCGAGGCCGGCATGGTGTTCGTGAACGGCGTCGGCGCGGAGGGCGCCGAGCTGCCCTTCGGCGGCGTGAAGCGCTCGGGCTTCGGCCGGGAGCTCGGCCGCCTCGGCATCGAGGAGTTCACCAACAAGAAGCTGATCCGCACGGTGGCCTGACGGGCACGGCACCGGTGCGGCGGGGCGTCCGCCGCACCGGTGTCACCGTTCCGGCGCCGGACTCGCCGCCGTAGCGATGGAGTTCAGTCGGTGAAGTAGCGGGCGAGTTCCACCCGGGAGCGGACGCCGAGCTGCGCGAAGACGTTCTGCAGGTGGTACTCGACCGTGCGGGTGCTGATGGTGAGCTGCTGGGCCACCTCGCGGTTGGTCGCGCCGGTGCCGACCTGGCGTGCGATGCGCAGTTGCTGCGGGGTGAGCGCGTCGAGGGGGCCGGGCGCGCCGCTGACGGGGCTCATCGACTCGCCGGCGGCCCGCAGTTCGGCGTGCGCGCGGGCCGTCCAGACGTACGCCCCGCAGTGGTCGAAGCCGATGGCCGCGTCGCGCAGCCGGGCGCGGGCGTCCACGAGCCGGCGTTCCCTGCGCAGCCACATCCCGTAGGCGAGGTGGGTCCGCGCGTGCTCGAACGTGCCGCCCGCCCGCTCGTGCTCGTCGAGTGCCGCGAGGTAGAGCGGTTCCGCCCGCTCGCCGTCGGCGACCAGGGCCCGGCAGCGGTGCAGCTGCGCGGGGGCCTGCGGGTCGGCGCCCATGGCGGCCCACCCGGCGTACAGGTCGATCATGTCGGCGACGCCGTCGAGGGTGCCGGCCAGGACCGCGGCCTCCAGATAGCAGGGCACGGCGAGGATCCACAGCCCGAAGTGGCCCTGCCGGGAGCCGGGCCGCACCAGCACCGCGAGCCGGGCGGCGGCGCGGTCGGCCTTGCCGTGGCCGAGGTCGGCCCGGGCCTGGGCCCAGTGCGCGAGCGTGCTCGCCTGCTTGAGTCCGTTCGCGTGCGCCGTCTCCAGCGTGGCCTCCACATGGCCGGCGACGGTCGCCGGGTCGCCGGAGACGGAGGCGGTCAGCGCCAGCACGGAGGCCAGCTGGGCGGCGACGTTGCGCAGGCCGGCCGCCCGGGCGGCGGCCAGTCCCGTCTCGGCGTGGGCCCGTGCCTGGTGGTGGTTGCCCTCGCGCAGTTCCGCGTACGCCAGGTGCTCCAGCACGCACGGGATCAGCTCGGTGTCCTCGTCGGCGCGGGCCGCGGCCAGCGCCATGCCGAGCGCGCGCCGCGCGGTGCCGACCTCCCCGAGGAGCAGCAGCACGGAGCCCGCGCCGAGCAGCCCGGCCGTCTCGCGGCGCACCGCGATGAGGTCGACCACCGGCCGCAGCAGCGCCCTGGCCCCGGCGAAGTCGCCCGCCATGACGGTGCGCAGACCGGCGCAGTACATCTGCCAGGGCAGGTCGGCGTCGGGGGCGTCCGGGACCGGGCCGCCCGGGTCGAGGGCGCGCAGATAGCCGTCGCGGTCCCCGCCCTGCCAGGCCGCCGAGGCGGCGCTCACCCGGGCGGAGCGGGCCAGGGCCGGATCGGTGGCCTCCAGCCGCTGGGCGGCGAGCAGCAGCGAGTTGTGGGCGTCGGTGACCGGGCCCCGGTACAACAGGTCCCTGCCGCGCCGGAGTTCCTGCCGCGCCTGCTCGGCGGAGGCGAGAACGGAAGCGGAGGAGCCGGGGCGGACCACGCGAGCGGCGGTCCCGCGTCCGACGACCGCACCGGCACCGGCACCGGGGACACGGTCGGATCCCGCCTTGTCTGCTTGGTCGTACACGCGCATCGCCGCTTTCTGTGCCCCGCCTGTGGCCGATCATAACGACGGTGGTGCGCGGACGAACAGGAATCCGGAAATTCGCTGACTCGCAGTCTAATGAGCTGCGTCACCCCGGGGTGGTGACTGGTGATTCCACAGATGCCCCCGGGGCTGCCGGTCCCTAGCGTCCCCATTGACCGCATCCGCGGCTCATCCACCGAGGAGCACCCGTACATCCACCGCCGGAAGGGGAACCCCATGTCCCGACGTATTCGCCGCAACCGCACCGCGCTGTTCGCCGGAGCCGCCGCGCTCGCCGTCGGAGCGGGCTGTCTGACGCTGATCCCGTCCATGGCGTCCGCGGCCACCTGCTCGGACGTCGACGTGGTCTTCGCCCGCGGCACGGGCGAGGCACCGGGTCTGGGCATCGTGGGCACCCCCCTGGTCAGCGCGCTCAAGAGCGCGCTGCCGGGGAAGACGGTGACCTCGCACGCCGTGGACTACGCGGCCAACGCCTCGCAGACCAGCGCCGGGCCGGGCGCCACCGAGATGACTCAGCACGTCACCTCCGTGGCCGCGGACTGCCCCGGCACCTCGTTCGTCCTGGGCGGCTACTCCCAGGGCGCCAGCGTCACCGACATCGCCATCGGCATCCGCACGACGCTCGGCACCGGGCGGACCATCCCGGCCGACCTCGCGCCGCGGGTCAAGGCCGTGGTCGTCTACGGCAACCCGCTGCGGCTGTCCGGCAGGACCATCAACTCCGCCAGCGCGCTCTACGGCGCGAAGGCCAAGGAGTTCTGCAACCTCGGCGACCCGGTCTGCGCCAACGGGGTCAACGGGGCGGCCCACCTCACCTACCACCTCAACGGCAGCGTGCCCGAGGGGGCCCGGTTCGCGGCGGCGAGGATCGACGCGGGGTGATGCCGGGCGCGGGCCGCGCGGGCGGGGGCAGCTCGGGGCCTGGTGACCACGGCCGGGCGGTGTCAGGGCCGGGTGACCACGGCCGGGCGGTGTCAGGGCCGGGTGGTCAGGGCCGGGCGCGCAGCGGGGGGACGGCGGGGACCTCGGGGGCGTCGGCCATCGTGACGGGGGTCAGCCGGAAGGCCTCGGGGTAGGCGTCGGGGTCCGCGCGGCGGGCGGGTTCGCTGGTGCGCCAGGTGTAGAGGCAGCGGCGGCACTGGAGCACGTCCCAGACCCCGGGGTCCGGCGAGGTGTACAGGGTGGCCACGGCCTCGTGGCGGCAGCGGGGGCAGATCGGCATGGCGGGTCTCCTTGCGAGGGGGGGTGCCTCTATCTCTTTCGTCAAGCGAGGCGTGGGGTTCGGGGTTCGTAGAAGGTGCCGTCGCGGAGCATTGCGAACAGCACGTTGATCC
>NZ_JBVJND010000004.1:0-146209 GCF_055583825.1 Streptomyces sp. NPDC104367
CATGGGCAACCCCTTCTTCGTGGACGTCGCCCGCGGCGCCGAACGCGCCGCCCGCGACGCCGGACTCGGCGTGATGGTCTGCAACAGCGCGCAGAACGCGGGGGAGGAGGCCGACTACCTCGCGCTCTTCGCCGAGCAGCGGGTGCGCGGCGTCCTGCTCACCCCGGCCGACGCCACCGGCCGCAACATCGACGCCTTCCGCCGGCACGGCATCCCCTTCGTGCTGGTGGACCGGGTCGCGGAGGGCACCACCGAGTGCTCGGTCAGCGTCGACGACGTGGCGGGCGGCGCGCTGGCCGTCCGGCACCTCGTCGACGCGGGGCACCGGTCGATCGCCTACGTCAGCGGACCGCCCGGGTTCAACCAGGTCCGCGACCGGCGTACCGGCGCCCTCGGCGCGCTGGCCGAGGCGGGGCTCGGTCCCGACGCGCTGCGCGAGCTGCCCACCGAGCGCCTCGACGTGGCCGCCGGACGGGACGCGGGCGCCCGGCTGCTCGGCCTGGCCGACCGGCCCACCGCCGTGTTCTGCGCCAACGACCTGCTCGCCCTCGGCGTGCTCCAGGCCATGTACGCGGCGGGCGTGGTCGTCCCGGACGACCTGGCGATCGTCGGCTACGACGACATCGAGTTCGCGGCGGCCGCGGCCGTCCCGCTCACCTCGGTCCGCCAGCCCGCCGTCACCATGGGCGCCATGGCCGCCGACCTGCTGCTGGAGGAGACCGAGGAGCACGAGGGGCCGCGGGCGCACCAGCACCGCCGGGTGGTGCTCCAGCCGGAACTGGTGGTGCGCCGCTCCAGCCTCGCCGCCCGCTGATCGGCTATTCAGTAACGATTGCATGATCCCGGCGGCGGAGGGCCCCGGGACATGTGCTCAACTGGGACGCGACCGTCCGTCCGTCCCGGGAGAACCGTTGAGTCTCAGCTACCGCCAGCCCGGCGTCGTCCTCACCGACCGCCACTTCACCGTCCCCCTGGACCACGCCGACCCGGCCGGCGAGACCATCGAGCTGTACGCCAGGGAGGCGGTCGCGAGCGACAAGGCGGGCCAGGACCTGCCCTGGCTGCTGTACCTCCAGGGCGGCCCCGGATTCGGGGCGAATCGTTTCGTCGGGCGTCAGGCCTGGCTCGACCGGGCCCTCCAGGAGTACCGCGTCCTGCTGCTCGACCAGCGTGGCACCGGCCGCTCCACGCCCGTCAACCGGCAGACCCTCCCGCTGCGCGGCGGTCCGGCCGCCCAGGCCGACCACCTCGCCCTCTTCCGCGCCGACTCGATCGTCCGGGACTGCGAGGCGATCCGCCCGCAGGTCACCGGGGGCGCCCCCTGGACCACCCTCGGCCAGAGCTTCGGCGGCTTCTGCACGGTGACCTACCTGTCGTTCTTCCCCGAGGGTCTGAAGACCTCCGTGATCACCGGCGGGCTGCCGTCCCTGGACGCCCACGCCGACGACGTCTACCGGGCCGCCTACCCGCGCATCGAGCGCAAGGTCGCCGCGCACTACGACCGTTACCCGATGGACGTCGAGCGGGTCCGCCGGATCGCCGAGCACCTCCTCGACCACCCGGCGGTCCTGCCGAACGGCTACCGGCTCACCGTCGAGGCCTTCCAGTCCCTCGGCCTGATGCTGGGCATGAGCGACGGCAGCCACCGCCTCCACTTCCTCCTGGAGGACGCCTTCGTCCGCACCCCGGCCGGTGCCGCGCTCTCCGACGCCTTCCAGGAGCAGGTCCAGGGCCTCCTGTCGTACGCGAGCAACCCGCTCTACGCCCTCGTCCACGAGCCTTGCTACGGCCAGGGCACCCGCCCCACCGACTGGGCGGCCGAGCGGGTGCGCGCCGAGTTCCCGCAGTTCGACGCGGCCAAGGCGCTCGCGGGCGACACCCCGGTGCTGTTCACCGGCGAGACCGTCCACCCCTGGGTGTTCGACACCGACCCGGCCCTTCGCCCCCTGCGCGAGACCGCCGCACTGCTCGCCGCCCGCACCGACTGGCAGCCGCTCTACGACCCCGCCCGCCTCGCCGTCAACGAGGTCCCGGTCGCCGCCGCCGTCTACCACGACGACATGTACGTCGACACCGGGCACTCGCTGGAGACCGCCCGTGCCGTCCGGGGCCTGCGCACCTGGGTCACCGACGAGTTCGAGCACGACGGGCTGCGCACCGGCGCGCCCAGGGTCCTGGACCGGCTGCTGGCACTCGTCCGCGACGAGGCGTGACGAGCCCGCCGGGCCGGAGACTCGGCAGCCGCCGGTCCGTGCGGCGCTCGCGGGCCGGCCGGCGTCAGGCGCCCGCCCCGTGCACGGGACAGCCGCCGCCCTCCGCGGCCGGGGTCCCTGGCACCGTCACCGGTGCCGGGGCGGGGGTGCGCCGGTCCAGGTGCAGCCGCAGCCCGTCGGGCATCAGCGTCAGCCGCTCGGTCACCGCCAGGCGGTAGTCCGGGTCGGCCATCAGGCCGTAGCGGCGCAGCAGCAGGCCCAGGACCAGGGTCGCCTCGTGCAGGGCGAACTGGCGGCCGATGCAGGCCCGTGTGCCGGTGCCGAACGGCTTGAAGGTGTGCGGGGCCCGGCCGCGTACCGCCTTGGCGTCGAACCGGTCCGGGTCGAAGCCGTCGGCGGCCGCGCCCCACACCTCGGGGTCCCGGTGCAGCATCGGGGTGAGAACCAGGGCCCAGGCGCCCCGGCGCATCGGGTGCCGACCGGCCAGCACGGTGTCCAGGCGGGCCTCGCGGGCGAAGGCGGGCGCGGTGGGCCACAGCCGCAGCGACTCGTCCAGGACCCGGCGGACGTAACGGAGTTTGGCCACCTGGTCGTAGCCGGGCGCGGGCGTGTCGCCCCAGACGCGGTCCACCTCGGCGGCGGCCCGGGCGGCGATCTCCGGGTGCAGGGACAGGTAGTGCAGGGCGAAGGAGAGCGCGCCGGAGGTGGTCTCGTGGCCCGCCACCAGGAAGGTGATCACCTGGCGCCGTACGTTCTCGGCGGAGAGCCGTTCCCCGGTTTCGGGGTGGGCCGTCTCCAGCATCCGGTCGAGCAGGTCGCCGTCCCCGCGGCCGGACTCGCGCCGCTCGGCGACCAGGCCGTCGACCGTGCGGTTGAGGTGGACGATGTCGGCCGCGTTGCGCCGGGCGGCCTGCCGCAGCATCAGCGGGGCCAGCGGCGCGGGCACGCTGTTGAGGCGCTGCGCGTAGGTGAGGGTGCCGATCATCGCGGTCACGAAGGGGTGCGGCCGGTCCCGTTCGAAGGAGCCGAAGTCGTGTCCGAACCCGGTGCGCGCGATCGTCTCCAGGGTCAGCTTGGTCATGTCCCCGGGCACGTCCACCCAGCGGCCGGCCGCCAGTTCGCGGTCCCAGTGGTCGGTCAGCCGCCCGGCGACCGCCAGCATCATCGCGTGGTAGCCCTCCATGGCGTCCCGGCTGAAGCCCGGTGCCAGCACGTCGTGCGCCAGCTGCCAGTTCGGCTCGTGGTTGTACGCCGTGAACAGGCCGTCCCCGGCGATCGGCCGCAGGTTGGCGACCCCGAGGCCCACATGCTTGGCGAACCGCGCCTCGTCGGCCATGTCGGCGGCCAGCTCGGCGCCCCAGACGAACACGAACTCGTTGCCGAACGCCTTGCGCCGGAAGATCGGGCCCAGCTGCTCGGCGAAGCGCATCGAGTCCTGGAGGGGCCTGCGCCGGTCGACGCCCCGGATGTCGCCGAGGAAGGGCACCCGGCGTGGCGGATGGGGGATGCGGTGCAGCTCGGGCCAGCCCTGCTCGGCTCCCCGGAACCCCTTCGGCAGCGGGCCGTCCGGGCCTGTCCCCGGCTGCGTGACCGTCTCCGCCATGACGCGATCTCCCTTGGTGCTGCGGCAGGTTGAGCTAGTTGTACGTGGGTTCAATAAGCGTGTTCAGTCTCGTCCCGTTGTTGAATCCGCGTCAAGTAAAGTGCGGACATGGTCGCGAACCAGGGTGAGCGCAGCCGCCGCAGACTCAGCACCGCGGAGCGCCGTGAACAGCTCCTCTCGGTCGGGGCCAGGCTCTTCTCGGAGAGCCCGTACGACGACGTGTGGATCGAGCAGGTCGCCGAGATAGCGGGTGTCTCCCGGGGTCTGCTCTACCACTATTTTCCGGCCAAACGGGATTTCTTCGCGGCGGTGGTGGAGCGGGAGAGCGCGCGGATGCTGCGGATGACCGCGGCCGAGCCCGGTGTGCCCGCCCGTGACCAGCTCACCGCGGGCCTCGACGTCTACCTCGACTACGTCCGGACCCACGCCCACGGCTTCCGGGCCTTCCACCGTGCCGAGGCCTCCGGCGACCAGGCCGTGCGCCGTGTCTACCGCCGGGCCCAGGACGACCAGGAACGCCAGATCCTCGCAGCCCTGGCCGCCGATCCCGAGTTCGGCCCCGCGCTGGAGCGGCGCCCGGACGCCCGCCTCGCGGTGCGCGGCTGGCTGGCCTTCACCACGCAGGTCTGCCTGGAGTGGCTGCGCACCGGGGAGCTGACGCGGGAACAGGTGCGGGACCTGTGCGCGCGGGCGCTGCTGGGCGTCATCTCCTGAGAACGGTCCCGCCTCCGGACCGACCGCCCGTGTCCGGCGCCGGGTGCGCCGGTTCCGCGGGGACGCGTGACGCGCCCGATGTTGGCGTACTTCCCGATCTTCGGTAAGTTAGGTGAGGCTTACCTAAGGAGGTTTCGGGATGGGTGACGAACAGGCTGCCTGGGCCGCCGGACCCGGCGCTGCCGAACAGGCCCGGTCGCTGCTGGCCACCGCGTGGTCCTGCATGGTGACGGCGGACGGCGGACGTGAGGAGTTCGTCGGCGCGCACGCCGTCGCCGACGACGGCCGGGTGCTGCTGCACGTGCCGGACGACAGCGCCCTGCTCACGGCGGCGATCTGCGCCCCGCGCGGCGAGCCGTCCGCGGTACTGGAGTTCGCCGACGTCGCGCCCGTCCCGGTGCGGGGCCGGATCCGGGCCCGGCTCTGGATGGCCGGCTGGTTCGTGGCCTCCGACGAGCACCTCGTCTTCCACCCGACCCGCGTGGTGCTGCGCCGGCCCTCCGGCGCGGTCGTCGTCGACCTCGACGAGTTCGCCGCCGCCACCCCCGACCCACTGGCCGGCGCCGAGGCGAAACTGCTCACCCACCTCGCCGACGCCCACCCGGACGCCGTCGAGCGGCTCACCCGGCTCGTCGAGCCGGAGAGCCTGCACGCCGCGACCCGCGTCCAGCCCCTCGCCGTGGACCGGCACGGCATCACGCTGCGCATCGAACGCACCCGCGCCCACGGCGACGTACGGCTGACCTTCCACGCGCCCGCCGACGACGTCGCCCAGCTCACCGAGCGGATGCACGTCCTGCTGACCCAGGCCAGCGCCGCCGCCTCCTGCCCGCGCACGCTACAGCGGCAGCGCGCAGACGGCGACCGGTGAGGCGAACGGCTCGCCCGCGAGCCGGAGTCCGCCGTCGCGCGCGTCGACGGTGAAGACGCTCACCGTGCCCGAGCGCTGGTTCGCCGCGAACAGCAGCCCGCCGTCCGGCGAGAAGGCGATCTGCCGGGGGAAGTCCCCGTGCACCGGCACGGTGTCCAGCAGCCGCAGCCGGGACCCGTCGGCCTCGATCGCGTACCGCGCGAGCGTGTTGGCGCCCCGGTTGGCGAGGAAGGCGTGCCCGCCGTCCGCGGTGACGAGGAACTGGGCCGGGTAGTTGGCGGTGCCCGCGGCGCTGCCGGTGGACTGCGGCTCGCCGACCGTGAGGCGGCCGTCGGCCGGGTCGTACGCGCAGACCACGACCGTGTCGTCCACCTCGTTGGCCAGGTACGCGTACCGCCCGCCCGGGTGGAAGGCCAGATGGCGCGGGCCCGCCCCCGGCCTGGTGTGCGCCCGCGCGACCTCGGTGAGCGTGCCTTCGGCCAGGTCCAGCCGGTAGCTGTAGACCGTGTCGGTGCCCAGGTCGACGGCGAGGACGTGGCCGCCGTCCGGGCTGGTCGTGAACTGGTGCGCGTGCGGGCCCCGCCGGCCGGGTCCGGGCGCCGGGCTCGTGTGCGTCACCAGGTCGGTGCGCGCACCGAGCGCGCCCGAGGCGTCGACCGGGTGCACGGCCACGCTGCCCGAGGTGTAGTCGGCGCTCAGCAGCCAGCGGCCGCCGGGATGCACCGACAGATGGCAGGTCCCCGCCCCGCCCGTGCTCCGGCTGCCGAGAACCTTCCGGTCCGCCAGGCGTACGGCGGTCACGGCCCCGTCCGCGCGCTCGTCCGCCGCGTACAGCGTCCGCCCGTCCGGATGCACGGCCAGGTACGACGGGTCGGCGACGCCGGTGAGCGTCCCGGCCCCGGTGATCGCGCCGCTCGCCGGGTCGTAGGCGGCGAGACCGATGCCCTTCCCGCCGCCGTCCGCCGAGGTGTAGGTGCCGAGGTACAGCGGGCGGGGGCCGGTGGACGGCCCGGCCGAGGACCGGGCCTTCGGCTGCGCCGCCGTCGGCCGCTCCGGCTGCTCCGGCCGCTCCTCGGGCGGGGCCGCCGGTGCCGGGACCGCGACCACGGCGGCCGCGCCCGCCAGCGCGCCGACGAACCGGCGCCGGCTCCAGCCGCCGCGCGTCACTCCACTGCCACTGCCCCTGCTCATGCCCGCACCTCAGGTCGTCGCTCGCCCCGGTCGTGACGGCCACCTTGGCGTGTCTCCGAGGCCGAAGGCAAAAAAGGGAACGGGCGTTGCGCTCTCCACGACACCTGATGCCCCCTTCGCCACCGACTCCCGGGCCACCGGTCTTCGACCATGAGACCTGCAAGCGGCGCAGCACCGTAGCGGTGCATCAACGGCCTGAAACAGTGCCGTGGGATCGCCACCGCTACGAAAGGACCGCAACCATCCACCTGTGGTCCGCCCGCTGATCTAAACGAAACCGCATAGGTCCTGTCGGTCAGTCAGACATTAGGTAATCGCGTCCGGATCAGGATGGCAGCAAGACGGCCAATAACACCTTGACCAGTGAAAAGAGAATGCGGTTATAGCGGGATACCGCTGAATTACTCCTTCAGGCTGCCGTCATCATCCTCAATTGGCGTGTCGGGAAACACCGCATGGTCGCCCCGTTACCGTGCGGGAGTCGACCACAAAGGACTGCCCGGTGGCTGGAGGGCAAAGGCTCCCTCAGCTGCGTAGCAGCGTAGCCCGATCGAGAGGATCTGGACCTTGAGCGACTTTTCCCGCCGCTACCTACTCAGGGCGTCAGCGGCCGCCGGTGCCGGGGCGATCGTCGTCCCGGGCCTCACGGCCGCAGGCGCGCCGGACATTGCGGCCGCGAGCACCTCGGGCCTCCTGGCCGCGAGCGACCCGACCAAAGGGTCGTCGGCATGTCCGCCGGCGAAGCTGACCGGTCATGTCGTCCGCCCCGGTGACGCCTCGTACACGGATGATCGTATCGACTACGACCAGCTGTTCTCTCACTACCCGCTGGTCATCGTCTTCGCCCAGGAGACCCAGGACGTGGTGAACGCCCTCACCTGGGCGCGGCAGCACAACGTCGCACTGCGGGTACGCAGCGGCCGCCACGCCCTGGAGGGCTGGTCGAACATCGACAACGGCATCGTGATCGACGTCAGCCAGCTCAAGTCGGTCCACATCGACGCCCACGCCCGTACCGCGACGGTCGGCGCAGGCCTGACCCAGTTGGAAGCGGTGACGGCGCTCGCCAAGCAGAACCTCGCGGTCACGACCGGAAGCGAGGGCAGCGTCGGCTTGGTCGGCGCGACGGTAGGCGGCGGCCTCGGCCCCCTCAACCGCTGGCTCGGCATGGCCTGCGACAGCCTGATCGGGACCGAGGTCGTCGTCCCCTCGGGCCGCGACTGCGCCAAGGTGATCCATCCCGACCTGAAGGACCACTCGGACCTGCTCTGGGCGCTCCGTGGGGCGGGAAACGGCAACTTCGGAATCGTCACGCAACTCACCTACAAGGTGCACCCGCTCAAGCGCATCGCCTATGTGCAGGCGACCTGGGACGGCCTTACGGACCTGCATGGGATCTTCGACGCATGGCAGCGTACGGTCCCGTTCGCCGACAACCGCCTCGGATCCGAAGTCGAGATCCACAAGTCCCAGATCCTGCTGTTCGCGTGGCTCGCGGAGGGCACGGAGGCAGAGGCCAAGAAGATGCTGGCCCCGATCCTGTCGATCGGCACGCCCGATGTGACGGTGCAGGTCGGCAACTGGGGTCCCATCTTTGCCGGAGCCCAGGTCCCGCGCTCGCAAGAGCCCGCCAACGTGAAGTTCTTCTCGCAGTTCGCCAAGAAGCTGTTCCCGAAGAAGGCGATCGACGTCATCGGGTACTACATGCGAAACGCTCCCACGGAGGACAGCAACTACTTCGTTGATGCCTTCGGCGGGGCGATCAAGAAGGAGCCCCGCGGCGGCACCGCGTTCATGCACCGCGACGCGATCTTCTACGGCGAGATCGGCGCAGCCTGGGGGACTCCTTCAACGACACCAGGCGTCTGCGACCCGCTCACCTCGACGTGCCAGGCCTGGACCGCCGAATTCAGCCAGGCGATGCGCAGCTTCGTGGACGGCGCCTACGTCAACGTGCCGAACGTCGGCATGCAGGAGTGGGAGACCGCCTACTGGGGGAGCCGCCACTTCGAGCGGCTGCGCGAGATCAAGGCGAAGTACGACCCCTACAACGTCTTCCAGTACGAGCAGAGCATCCCGCCCGCGTCACGCTGATCGACAGTTCCCCGTCGGGCCCGTCCCGGTCGGGCTCGGCCTTTCCCGCAGAGGGGCCCGACGCAGTCGATCTTGCATGAGGGACCGTCAGCCTGCTGGCGGTCCCTTTGCTCGTTCAGAGCGACGATTTCTGCTTGCGGCCAGGGCTGATGATCCGGCTGCCGTGCCGGGTGGGCGCCGGGTTCCACGGCTCCGGCCCCGTACGGACCGCGTCAGTGACCTCACCGGGCAGCCGGCCAGTGCCGGCGGCGGAGCAGCGATTCGATGATCGGAAAGAAGCGCCCTGAGCGTTCCGTCCGCTACCGACGCCCTGGTGGCCCGTCCGCTACCAGTCGCCGTCCTCCACCGGCTTGCCCTGGGCGTCCTTCAGCGGGATCACCTGGCCCGGGGACGGCTGCTGCCAGGGCTCCAGGTCGTCACCCAGCCAGTCGCCGACCGGCTTGACCCCCTCCAGGGTCTCCGCCGGGGCGAGATCCCGGGCGTCCTCGTCGTAGTAGTCGTACCAGGGCAGCCCGGCGCGGGTGTACGCCGCCCGGTCCACCGGTGACGGCGGGGGCGCCTCGCCCGTGATGCGGCGCCACTCCGGGGGCGTGACCAGGTGGACGAAGACCCGCCCGGCCGGGCTCCGCTCCCAGTCTCCCGGCGGCCGGTCGTCGCGGTACACCTCCTGGTGCATCGAGCCGCCGACGCCGAGGCCCATCGCGGCCGACCTGGACCTGACCGGCGCGGCACCGGGCGCGGGCACCGCGGCGGGCGCCGCGGGGGCGGCCATCATCGGCAGTGCCGCGCCGTAGCCACCGGCCGTCGGCGGCGGGGGCGGCGGTGTCCGCTCCAGCCGCAGCCGCTCCTGGCGCCGCCACTCGGTGAGCGGGCCGTCCGCGAGCGTGAAGGACTGGAGCTGCACCCCGCCCCACACCTCCTCGCCCGTGACCTGGCCCTCCACCGTCGCGCCCAGCCCGAGCGGCACCGCCACGAACTGGCGCACCGTGCCCTTCCCGGAGTTGATGCCGTCGAGCCAGGGCTGCCGGGGCAGGACGAGGTAGTTCTGCGGCTTCCGCGACAGCCGGTCGCTCCACGGCTCGCCGGAGACCGCGCACACCTTGCCCACGCCGACCTGGAGAGCGGCCGGTTCCGTGGTGCCCGCGAAGCTCAGCCACATCGCCTCGCGCAGGTACACCGGCAGCATCACCCCGCCGCGCGCCCGCCACTCCTCGGGCACCGTGTCCGCGAAGTCGGACACCCGCCGCACCGGGAACTCACCGAGCCCCGGCGGCAGCGGATGCGTCCCCGTCTCCGGCAGCCGCAGCGTGCGCACGAACCGCACCGCCACCCCGCCCGGCAGCCGCAGTGTGTTCCCGTCGATCCGAACCGCCGTGTCGGTCATCGGCGTGCCCCCTTCCCCGTCTGTGACTGAGAACGTCCCGTACCACCCGTCCGGTTCCGCCGCAGCCGCTCCGGCAGCCAGGACGGCCGCGGCAGCCTGGCGCGCTGCTCGCCGGAGACCCGGTCCAGCTCCTCCAGCAGCCGTCGGGTGCGGTGCTCGGTGTCCAGCTCGTCGATCATCCGGTTGACCTCGGTCAGCATGGCGCCCAGCAGCTGCCAGTTCCGGTCGTCGCGGCGGATCTCGTCCTGGAGCAGCTCGGCGAGCTTGTCCCGGGTGCCGGTCGCCGTGTGCAGCTCGGCCGCGAGCCGGGACTCGGCCGACTCGGCGTTCTCGCTGATGCTGGTGGTCACCAGCACCGCGAAGCTGACCACCGCGTCGGCGATCTGGGACAGCAGCTGCTCCACGGCCGCGCCCGCGTCCGAGGCGAACAGCGGCTCGGGCTCGCGGGCCTTGGCCAGGTCGGTGAAGGTGCGGGCCAGCACCCTCAGCACGACCGTGCAGATCTCCAGCGTGTCCAGGCCGGTGCGCAGCACCACCCGGTGCAGCAGGCCCTCCCGGACCCGCGGGTTGAGCCGCAGGCTGTCCTCGGCCTGCCGCAGCGCCGCGTCCACCTCGACGATGGCGTGGTCCAGGCGGCGGGCCTCGTGCAGCCGCTCGGCCGCCCGCTGCCACGGGGTGAGCCCGGCCGCCTCCTCGCCCATCCGCAGCATCAACTGGCGCAGCCGGCGTGCCAGGCCCTCGATCGACTCGCCGGCCTCGTCCACCCACACCGGGGGAGCGAGCAGCAGGTTGCAGGCCATCCCGACGACCGCGCCGATCAGGGTCTCCACGATCCGCGCCCAGGCGGTGCTGCTGATGGTGGTCACCCCGAGGACCAGCATCGCGCTGATCGCCACCTCGGGGACGTACTCGTCGACGCGGACCAGGTGCCCCACCGCCAGCGAGGCCACGATCAGCAGCGCCAGGCTCCACCAGGTCAGCCCCACCAGCTGGCTGAAGGCGATGGCGACCAGGACGCCGGCCACCACCGAGGTGACCCGGCGCAGTCCGTTGGTCAGGGTGGCGTACAGCGTCACCTGGACGACCAGCAGAGCGGTCAGCGGGGCGGTGAGCGGTGCCGGTTCCGGACTCAGGTGCAGCGCGACGACGTAGGCGATCGAGGCCGCCGTGGCCGATCGCAGTGTCTGGACGACCACCGGGTCCCGATGGCGCCGCAGCAGTCGCGGCAGCCCTTTGTGCCACTTACGTACGTCTTGCATCCCTTGGCCTGTTCCCCCTCATGTGTCACGTCGAACGTATTTTCCACAGATCACTCGCGCGCGCTAGTGGTTGGACGACGGGACTTGGTCACACGCGATTCCCGCAGGCTGGGCCCCGCACCGAAACCGGACACCGGCCCGACGTGCCTGGCGGCCGCACCCGCCGGGACCGGGAGGCGTCCGCTTCGGGGCGCCGGAGGGTGCGGGGGCGGCCTGTGCCGCCGGTGGCCGGGTGCCGGGGGTGCGTACGCCCAAGGCGTAGGCGCGGGCGACGAGTTCGGTCCGGTTGTCCGCGTCCCGCCGGGTCGACGGGCACCGCAGGCGGTACGTGACGCCGCCCGCGCCGAGGCCCGGCTCGCGGGCGGCCCGCGCCGTGGTGGCGCCCCGGCCCGGCAACGCCTGCCCACGCCCCTCGAACTCCCGCCCGCCCACTGCCGCTTCGGGTGCGACGCCGCCGAGATCGAGGAGGTGTGGCAGCTGGTGGGAGCGGGCGCCCGGGGGCGCGTCTGCGGGGGCGGTGGCAGGGCGGTGGCAGGGTGGCCCGGGGGATGCGGGAGGGTTTCCGCACGATGTTCCGCGATCGGGTGCCCGGGGGAATCCCGGCGAATGGCTGAAGTCCCTGGTGGCGGGCGGCCGCTTTGTGGAGGATGTGTACGCGTCGGGCTGACGGGCGCCGCCTCCGCCTCCCTGGCGCGACCCGGCGCCGACCGATCCGCCCCCTCCTTAGCTCACAGCGTGAACTAAGGGTTGGGAAAATGTCGCTTCCCGCTTCCCGAAGGAGTATGTTGCAGGTCGGGAAGGGTTCGTGAAGGGAGCCACATGGCGGGGCGGAACGGGCGTACGGTACGCGACCTCAGGAGGGCCAACCGCACGGCCGTGCTGCAGCGGCTCTATTTCGACGGCCCGCTCAGCCGCTTCGAGCTGGGCCCGGCGACGGGCCTGAGCTCCGGCTCGGTGAGCAACGTGGTCGCCGACCTGGTCGCCGACGGCCTGGTCGAGGAGGCCGGCAGCGTCGACTCCGACGGCGGCCGCCCCCGCACCCTGCTGCGCGTCGCCCCGCGCAGCGGCCACATGGTCGGCGTCGACGTCGGCGAGACCCGGGTCCGCGTCGAGCTGTTCGACCTCACCCTCACCGAACTCGCCCGCGTCGAACGCCCGCTGGAGCAGCAGGGCTACGACGTCGAGGTGATCGTCGGCCACATCCGGGACGGCATCGCCGAGGTCCTCGCGACCGGGGGCGTCGCGCCCGAACTGCTGCTCGGCGTCGGCGTCGGCGTCCCCGGGATAGTGGAGCACACCGCCGACCGGGGCGCCGTGGTGCACGGCCAGACCATTGGCTGGGACGCCGTCCCGCTGGAGGAGCTGCTCCGATCCGGCAGCCAACTCCCTCATTCCGTGCGGTACTTCATCGACAACGGCGCCAAGACCCTGGGCCAGGCCGAGATGTGGTTCGGCGCGGGGCGCGGCGCGGACAACGCCGTCGTGGTGCTCTTCGGCTCCGGCGTCGGCGCCTGCCTGGTCACCGCCGAGGTGGAGCACGGCCGGGCCGTCGAGTGGGGACACCTGACGGTACGGGTGCGCGGCCGCCGCTGCCGGTGCGGCGCGCTCGGCTGCCTGGAGGCCTACGCCGGCGCCGAGTCGCTGCTCGCCCGCTGGCGCGAGGAGGGCGGCCGTCCGGCCGAGGGGCTCGACGAGGAGAGCGCGCTCACCGCGATGCTGGCCGCCGCCTACCCGGCCGAGGGCGCCGAGCCCGACCCGGTCGCCCTCGCCGTCCTGGAGGAGACCGCCGAGTACCTGGGCGCCGGCCTCTCCGACCTGATCAACCTCTTCCAGCCCGAGCGGATCCTGATCGGCGGCTGGGCCGGACTCCAGCTCGGCGCCCGGTTCCTGCCCGCCGTACGCCGGTACGCCACCATGTACGCGCTGCGCCACCCCGCCGAGCAGGTCACGGTCGACCTGGGCCGGCTCGGGCCGGACGCGGTCACCGTGGGCGCAGCGATCCTCCCGCTCGCCGACTTCTTCAGCCGCGGCGGCCGCCGCGCCGAACCGACCGCCGAGGACCGCCTCCCCGCCTGGCGCACGGCCCTGGAGGAGCGCACCCCGCGCTGACCGGCCTGGCTGTCCTGATCGGCCCGAGCGGCGCAACCGGCCCGGCCGCCCCGCCCGACCGGCCCGGCCGGACTGGAAGGCCGTCGCCTCCTCGTCGGGTCGGGCGGCTCAGGCGAACGCGTTCACGCCGGTCAGCTCCGCCGAGAGGGTCCACAGGCGGTCGGCCTGCTCGGGGTCGATCGCCCAGGGCTGTACGCCGGTGGCCGCGCCCGGCGCGGTGGGGTCGGCGATGTCGCAGTCCTCCAGGTACACCCCGCCCATGCCGTCCAGCTGCGGGGAGGTGGCGGCCCAGGTCTGGGTGGCCGCGCCCTGCGGGGGCGTCTTGAAGCCCTGCGGGTTGAGGAAGGTGCCCTGCTCGTCGATCCAGCCGCGCTCGATCATCTCCTCGCGCGGAATGTGCCGCTGGAGCGGCGTCATGATGCCGCCGGGGTGCAGCGAGAAGGCCCGTACGCCGGAGTCCCGGCCGAGGCGGTCGAGATGCACGGCGAACAGCACGTTCGCGGTCTTGGCCTGGCCGTACGCCTGCCACTTGTCGTAGCCGCGCTCCCACTGGACGTCGTCCCAGCGCATCCCGGAGAAGTGGTGGGCGCGGGAGGAGACCGACACCACCCGGGCGCCGCCGGGCTCGACGGCCGGCCAGAGCCGGTTGACGAGGGCGAAGTGCCCGAGGTGGTTGGTGGCGAACTGCGCCTCCCAGCCGGGTCCGACCCGGGTCTCGGGGCAGGCCATGATCCCCGCGCTGTCGATCACGAAGTCGACGGTCCGGCCGGAGGCCAGGAACCGTTCGGCGAAACCGCGCACGCTGTCCAGGTCGCCGAGGTCCAGCTCGTCCACCTCGACCCGGTCCAGGCCGGACAGCGCCTCCCGGGCGGCCTCGGCGCGCCGCGCGGGGACGACGACGTGGGCGCCCGCCCCGGTCAGCGCCCTGGTGGTCTCCAGGCCGAGCCCGGAGTAGCCGCCGGTGACGATCGCGAGCCTGCCGCCGAGGTCGAGGCCGGCCAGGACGTCCTCGGCCGTGCTGTCCGCGCCGAAACCGGAACCGATCTTGTGCTGGGGAGTCGTAGTGCTCATGACTCGAACGCTACGGATTGGAGTGCTCTCGAAGTCAAGCGCACGTCCGGGGCGGCCCCCGGGCGGGCGCGGACGGCCCGGGACGGGGAAAGCCCCGACCGCGACGGGGGAATCACGGCCGGGGCGGCCAGGTGGTGGGCACGGACGGCGGTCGCCTCTCGGCGAAGGGCTCCACAGGGCTTCAGCCGAACGATCGTCCCTGTGGGCAAAAGGTGAGGCCCGGGGACACTGTCCCGTCCGCACCCACGACTGGTTCAACGGGCAACCACCATGGGGTGTTCCACCCCGGTGCGTGATCCGCGTCACCGCCCCCGGGTCCAGGCCAGGAGCTTCTCGGCGGGCCAGGTGTTCACCACCCGCTCGGCCGGGACCCCGCACTCCTGCGCCCGGGCGCAGCCCAGCGGCTGCCAGTCCAGCTGCCCGGGGGCGTGGGCGTCGGTGTCGATCGCGAACAGCACCCCCGCGGCCACGGCCCGGCGCAGCAGCCGGCGGGGCGGGTCGAGCCGTTCGGGACGGCTGTTGACCTCCACGGCCGTACCGGACTCGGCGCACGCGGCGAACACCTCGTCCGCGTCGAACCGCGACTCCGGCCGCTGCCGCTCCCCGACCAGCCGGCCCGTGCAGTGCCCCAGGACGTCCGCGTGCGGATTCCGTACGGCCGTCACCATGCGCCGGGTCATCGAGCGGGCGTCCGCCCGCAGTTTGGAGTGCACGGAGACGACGACCACGTCGAGCCGTTCGAGGAGTTCCGGTTCCTGGTCGAGCGTGCCGTCCTCCAGGATGTCGCACTCGATGCCGGTGAGCAGCCGGAACGGCGCCCAGGCCGCGTTCAGCTCCGCCACCACCGCCAGTTGCTCGCGCAGCCGCCCGGCGGACAGCCCGCGCGCCACCGTGAGCCTGGGGGAGTGATCGGTGAGGGCCGCCCACTCGTGGCCGAGCGCGGCCGCCGTCCGCCCCATCTCCTCGATCGGGCTGCCGCCGTCGGACCAGTCCGAGTGCACATGGCAGTCCCCGCGCAGCAGCGCGCGCAGACCGGCCCCTGCTCCGGCCGCCCATTGCCCCGCCTTTTCCTCAAGGTCACGCAAATATCCGGGCAAATCTCCGGCCAGTGCCTCGCGGACCACCTGCGCCGTCCTCGGGCCCACACCCCTGAGCGACTCCAGCGTCCCGGCCCGCGCCCGTGCGGCCACCTCGTCGGCCGGAAGGGCCGCCAGCACCCGGGCGGCGGTGCGGAAGGCACGGATCCGGTACGTCGGCGCCAGTGCGCGTTCCAGCAGGAAGGCGATGCGTTCCAGGGCCTCGACGGGATCCATGGCCACCTCCTCCGTCAGGGTGGCTCAGGCAGGTCACTTCCGCCCGGGGAGATCTACCCTCGATTGCATGACCGAAATAGCGAGCCCCCACATCTCCCGGCCGCGGATCCTGGTGCTCGGGGTCATGACCGGCAGGCCGGGCGCCCCGCCCTTCCGCATCGTGGAGATCGACGGGCAGGTGGTCTGCGAGGCGCGGACCGTCACGGACGTGCTGGAGGTCGCCGCGGCCTTCGGTGTCACGATCCACGACATGGACGACCCGGACGTCGTCCGCTGGGTCGGCGGGGACAAGTACACCTGGACCCCCCGCCACTAGGGCGCCCCGGACACCGCACGGCCCGCCCCCGGCCGCCCTGGCCGGCCCGGCTCCCATCGCCGGCCGCCGCCCAAGCGCTTCGGATCCGCTCCCGACCGCCGTCGGCCGGGTCGTCGCCTGCCGCCCCCCGGAACTCGTCCGCCTGCGGATCCAGGGTGCCGCGCACGACGGAGCCCCCCACGGTGTGGCGCGACGAGGAGAGCGGGACCGCATCCGCCCGGCCGCGTCTCGTTCGTGCGGCCGGGCGGAGTGGGCTTCGGGGTTGCGGCCGGGTCAGGACCTGGTCCTGCGGGCGTGTACGGCTCGGCCGAGGCGACGGCCCAGGAGCAGCCAGCCGATCAGCGCGCCCGTGGTGTTGAGGATGACGTCGTCGACGTCGAAGGCCCGGCCCGCGACCAGCGCGCCCTGTGCCATCTCCACCAGCAGCATCACGATCGCGGTGAGCAGCAGCACCTTCAGGACGCCCCGCGCGCCGGGCGCGAGCACCGGCACGAGGATGCCGAAGGGGGCGCCGAGCAGGACGTTGCCGCCGATCTGCTTCACGGCGTCGCGGAACGCGGGCTGGTCGAGGTAGAGCCTGATGGTGCTGCCCGGGTGCATATTGGTGTGGGCGATCGACACCGACGCAGGGGACGGGTCCAGGGTGATCTGGGCCAGCGCGACGGCGAACGCCACCATCACGGCGAACGCGAACGCCATCGCCAGCAGCCGCAACGGGAGCGGCAGAGCGCGCCGCTCGGTGCCGGCGGCCCCCTTCCCGGCGGTGGTGCCCGCCTTGCCCGCCGTGTCCTTCTTCGCCGACGCGCTCTTCCCGGCCGTCGCGTCCGGCTTGGCCGCCGCGCCCTTGCGCGCGGTGCGGCTCAGCCTGCCGGTGCCGCCCTTCTTCGCGGGCGCGCCCTTCTTCGCCGAGCCGCCCCCCTTCGCCGAGTCGCCCTTCTTCGCCGGGCCGCTCTTCTTCGTGTCGGCGCCCGGATCGGCGCGGCGGACCTTGATGGCATGCGTGGCCCTGGTCAGGAACCCGGCCTTCCTGCCGGTGCCGTCGTCCTTCCTCGTCTCCCCGTTCGTGTCGCCCTTGGCGGTGCGCAGGCGTGAGACGGCGCTGGCCATTCGGTCCTCCACTCTTCAACTTTCCGACGTGGTAAGCCAGTTACCCCGGAAAAGCCCGGCGATGCCGCCGCAGGCACGGCGGCATCGCTCCCTTCCTGTCACACCGTCCCGTAGGACACGTGCACCTCCGTGAACCCGAGGGAGTGCAGCAGACCCTCCAGCATGTCGGTCGTGTTGGTCTCGGCGCGGGTGGCCAGACCGCTGCCCTTCGCCGCCTCCGAGATGTGCTTGACGGCCAGTTTCTGCACCGCCTGCTCGCTGTTGGGGTTGTCCGAGAACAGGTCCCCGAGCCGGTCCAGCAGACCCCGCTGCTTGGAGACGGCGTAGGAGTGGTCGGCGTCCAGCGTGGCCTTGCCGAGCTGCGCGTGCGGCAGCCGGATGGTGGCCTCGGTGCGGTCGGCGTTGACCGTCACGTCCTTCTGACCGATCTTGCCGAGGTCGACATAGGCGTCGACGTTGCCCGCCCCGACGTACAGGGTGCGGGTGCCGCGGATCGCGCTGGGCAGGTACTTGGCGTCCTTCTCCAGGTCCACGACGACCTGGAAGTTGCCGGAGGCCGCGTCGTAACGGCTCATGTCCTGGATGGACTTGAGCAGTGCGGGCCCGGTGTTGTCGCGGGTCTCCGTGCCGAACAGGTCCTTGATGCCCGGCAGTACCGCCAGCTTGATCCCGGCGAACAGCACCACGAGCACCAGTACCAGCGCGGTGACCAGTTTCGCCCAGCCGGGCATCCGCCTGGGCCGGGCCGTGACCGGAGTCTCCTTCGCGGAGCTCTCCTTGCTCTCCTTGGTGGAACTCGCCATGTGACGGTCCTCCTTTCCAAGGAGACGAATGCCCGCCGAACGCCTTGCCAGACCGTGTTGTTGGCCGATTGAGACACCTGACGCAGGACTGGTACACGCTTTAGCGTGGTGTGACTTCCCCTCGGCGTGCCAGGAGCCCCGGATGACCGCGGACAGCACCTTCCGGCCCCTTTGTCCCCTGCACCGAATGGAGTACCCCGAGCCGGGCCCGCCGCGGCCCACCACGCTGTCGACCGGCACCCGGGTGTGGCTGGTCACCCGCTACCACGACGTCCGCCAGGTGCTCATGGACCCGCGTTTCGACCGGAGTTCGCTCCATGCCGAGGACGCCCCGCCCCTGCTCGCCGTGCCCAACCTGCTCACCGACCCCGATGCGCTGGTGAACCAGGACGGTCCCGGCCACCAGCGGCTGCGCTCCACGGTCCAGCGGGCGTTCACCCCGCGCGCCGTCGCCCGCTGGCACCCCTGGGTGGCCTCGGTGGTCGAGTCGCTCCTCGACGAACTCGCCGCCACTCCCAGGCCCGCCGACATCGTCGAGGGGTTCACCCGGCGCCTTCCCGTGTCGGTGATCTGCCGGCTGATGGGCCTGGACCACATCGACAGCGAACGCATCCGCCACTGGGCCGACCACGCGCTGTCCGGCGGAGCCCACAGCCCGGCCGACGTCGGTAGCGCCCTAAGGGAGTTCAAGGACTTCGGTGCCGAACTGGTGGCACAGCGCCGGGCCCGCCCGGGGGACGACCTGGTGAGCGGGCTGGTGGCGGCGGGCGACTCGCTCGGCATCGAGGAGGGCCCGCTCGTCCGGCTGGTCTGCGGCCTGGTGGTCGCCGGGCACGAGACGACCATGTCCGCGCTCGGCAACATCGTCGTCTACCTCCTCACCGACGGACGCGCCGGCCTGGCCGGGCTGGCGGTGGACGAGGAGGCCGCGGCGACGGCGGCCGGGCAACTGCTGCGGACCGTGCCGCTCAGCGAGGGCCGGGTGCTGCCCGGCCTGCTGCGCAGGGCCGTCCAGGACACCGCGGTGGGCGGCGTCACGATCCCGGCGGGCGATGTCGTCGCCGTCCAGACCAACTCCGCGAGCCGCGACCCGGACGTCTACCCGCCCGGCCCGCCCGACCTCAGCGCGCCCCTGCCCGTACCCGGCGTGGTCTTCGGCGCCGGACCCCACCACTGCCTGGGGGCCTGGCTGGCCCGTCTGGAGATCACCCTCGCCCTGCACCGGCTGGCCGTCCGGTTCCCCGGTCTGCGCGCCGAGTTCACCCCCGGGACGATCGACTGGCGCGAGGGCCAGATCACCCGCAGCCCGAGGCACCTGCCCGTCTCCTGGTGAGCCGGGTCAGCCGGGTCAGCCGCCACCGGGCCGGGTCCGGGCCCGCGCGGCCAGCTCCGTGATCCGGCGGGCCGACGGCGAACCGGGGTCCGCCGTGACGAGGACGACCTCCTGGTCGTCCTCGGGCACGAGGAGGACGTCGCAGTTCAGCCGCAGCCGCCCCAGCTCCGGATGGTCCAGGACCTTGGCCCGGTGCCCCGGGGCGTGCACCGGACGGGTCGCCCAGAGCTGCCGGAACTCCTCGCTGCCCGCCCGCAGTTCACCGAGCAGGGCGTCGAGCCGCCGGTCGTGCGGATAGCGGTCGGCGGCACGGCGCAGCCGGGCCACCACGACGTGGCCGAACTCCTCGGCGCCCGAGCTCTCGTACATCCGCCCCTGGCCCAGGAAGCGCCGCCGCGCCAGGCTGGTCGTGCCCTGCCCCAGATCCCCGCCGAACAGCAGCTGGGCCGGCGGGTTCCAGGCCACCACCCCGTAGGCCGCGTCGGTGACGATCGCGGCAGTGCCGGGCAGCCGCTCCAGCAGCGCGGCCACGTGCGGGCGCACCTGCCGGGGCGCGGCGGTGCCGGGCGGCGGGGCGGCCGCGCCGGCCAGCCGGAAGAGGTGGCTGCGCTCGGCGGGGGCCAGCCGCAGGGCCCCGGCCAGGGCGTCCAGGACACCCGCCGAGGGGCGCGGGCCGCGGGCCTGTTCCAGGCGCGTGTAGTAGTCGACGGAGATGTGGGCCAGCTGCGCGACCTCCTCGCGCCGCAGGCCGGGCGTGCGGCGCGGGGCGGTCCCCGGCGCCAGGCCCACCGCCCGCGGACGCAGCCCCGCCCGGCGTTCCCGCAGGAAGCGGGCCAGTTCCTGCCGCGCCATGCTGCCCCGCCTCCCGGCCCGCCTGGTACAGGTGGTCCCTGGCAGGACGGCCGCGGCCAGGGAACCGTTGCTGCCATGAACGATCGCACAGCACTCGTCACCGGTGCCAACACCGGTATCGGCCTGCACATCGCCCGCCTCCTCGCGGAGGAGGGCTTCGGCGTGTACGTGGGTTCCCGGGACGCGGAACGCGGGGCACGGGCCGTCGCGGAGATCGGCGGCGGCGCGCGGCCGCTCGTCCTCGACGTCACCGACCCCGGCACCGTCGAACGGGCCGCCCGCCGGGTCGGCAGCCTGGACGTCCTGGTCAACAACGCGGGCGTCCAGCCGGTCACCGGCCCGCCCACCGAGACCGGCGTCGAGGACCTCCGGCGGACCTACGAGACCAACGTCTTCGGCGTCGTCACGGTCACCAACGCCTTCCTGCCCGCCCTGCGCCGCTCCGCCCGCGCCCGGATCGTCAACGTCTCCAGCGGCACCGCGTCCCTCGACTGGAGCACCCACCCCAATCCGCAGTTCACCCACGGCAACCCCAGGTCCGCCGCCTACCGCTCCTCCAAGGCCGCGCTCAACGCGCTGACCGTGCTCTACGCCCAGGAACTGGCCGGGGCCGGGATCAAGGTGAACGCCCTCGCCCCGGGACGGCGGGCCACCGGCCTGGTCCCCGGGATCACCGGGGGCGGGGATCCGGCCGAGGCCGCGCGCGGCGCCGTACGGCTGGCCCTGCTGTCCGACGACGGGCCGACCGGCGGGTTCTTCTCCTGGGACGGCACACTCGTGCCGTGGTGAGCGCCGCACGGTCCGTAGCATGAGGCCGTAGCCCGTGATGATCATGCGAGGAGCGGATCGTGCGAGACATCGCCGTCTTCAGCGGCAGCGCCCACCCCGAGCTGGCCGAGGAGGTCTGCGCGCACCTCGGGGTGCCGCTCAGCCCGACCCGGGTCAGCCGGTTCGCCAACGACTGCCTGGAGGTGCAGCTGCAGGCCAACTGCCGGGAGCGGGACGTCTTCCTGGTGCAGCCCCTGGTCCGGCCGGTGCAGGAGCACCTGGTGGAGCTGCTGCTGATGTGCGACGCGGCCCGGGGCGCCTCGGCCGGCCGGATCACCGTCGTCATGCCGCACTACTCCTACGCCCGCTCCGACAAGAAGGACGCCCCGCGCATCTCGCTGGGCGGCCGGCTGGTCGCCGACCTCATGGTGGCGGCGGGCGCGAGCCGGGTCCTCGCGATGACCCTGCACGCCCCGCAGGTGCACGGTTTCTTCTCGGTGCCGGTCGACCATCTGCACGCGCTGCGGGAACTGGCGGCGCACTTCCGGCGCTACGACCTGACCCGCACCACCGTCGTCTCGCCCGACCTCGGCAACGCCAAGGAGGCCGCCGCTTTCGCCCGGCTGATCGGCGCCCAGGTGGCGGCCGGGGCCAAGCAGCGGTTCGCGGACGACCGGGTGACCATCAGCTCGGTGATCGGCGACGTGGCCGGGCGGGACGTCATCGTGCTCGACGACGAGATCGCGGGGGGCAGCACGGTCCTCGAACTGCTCGACCGGCTGCGGGAGTCGGGGCCGCGGTCGATCCGGCTGGCGTGCACGCACGGGCTGTTCGCGGCCGGGGCGCTGAAGCGGTTGAGCGAGCAGCCCGACGTGCTGGAGATCGTCTGCACCAACACCGTGCCGGTGCCCGTCGAGGAGCACACCGACAAGCTGCGGATCCTGTCCATCGCCCCGGCGCTGGCCGAGGCCGTACGCCGGATTCACAACGGCGAGTCGGTGAGCGCCCTGTTCGACGAGCCCCGCAACCTCTAGACAGGAAGGAGGAGTTGTGGCGCCGTGAGCGCGCTCGGCGGCACCGAGGCGGACGGGAGGCCCCCAGTGGCGAAGGCCAGGTTCGAGCGGACGAAACCGCATGTGAACATCGGCACCATCGGGCACATCGACCACGGCAAGACGACACTCACCGCGGCCATCACCAAGGTGCTGCACGACAGGTTCCCGCAGCTCAACCCCTTCACCCCGTTCGACCAGATCGACAAGGCGCCCGAGGAGCGGCAGCGCGGCATCACCATCTCCATCGCGCACGTCGAGTACCAGACCGAGCGCCGGCACTACGCGCACGTCGACTGCCCGGGCCACGCCGACTACATCAAGAACATGATCACCGGGGCCGCCCAGATGGACGGGGCGATCCTGGTGGTCGCGGCCACCGACGGGCCGATGCCGCAGACCAAGGAACACGTGCTGCTGGCCCGCCAGGTGGGCGTGCCGTACATCGTCGTCGCCCTGAACAAGACCGACATGGTCGACGACGAGGAGATCCTGGAACTCGTGGAGCTGGAGGTGCGCGAGCTGCTCACCGAGTACGAGTTCCCCGGCGACGACCTCCCGGTGGTCCGGGTCTCCGCGCTCAGGGCCCTGGAGGGCGACCCCGGGTGGACCGCCGCCCTGTTCGAACTCCTCGACGCCGTGGACGAGTTCGTGCCGGAGCCGGTGAGGGACGTGGACCGGCCGTTCCTGATGCCGATCGAGGACGTCTTCACCATCACCGGCCGTGGCACCGTCGTCACCGGCCGGATCGAGCGCGGTGTGCTGCGGGTCAACAGCGAGGTCGAGGTGATCGGCATCCACCAGCGCAGGACCAGGACCACCGTCACCGGGGTCGAGATGTTCCGCAAGCTGCTCGACGAGGGCCGGGCCGGCGAGAACGTCGGCCTGCTGCTGCGCGGCGTCAAACGCGACGAGGTCGAGCGCGGCCAGGTCGTCGTCCGGCCCGGATCGGTCGCCCCGCACACGGAGTTCGAGGCGCGGGCCTACATCCTCTCCAAGGACGAGGGCGGCCGGCACACCCCGTTCTTCGAGAACTACCGGCCCCAGTTCTACTTCCGCACCACCGACGTCACCGGGGTCGTCACCCTGCCGCCGGGCACCGAGATGGTGATGCCGGGCGACAACACCACCGTCCACGTGCGGCTGATCCAGCCGATCGCGATGGAGGAGGGACTGAAGTTCGCGATCCGCGAGGGCGGCCGCACGGTCGGCGCCGGCCAGGTGACGAGGATCCTCGCCTAGCGCGCTTGTGATGATCTCCGCGGCGTCGCGCCGTCCGTCACAGGGTTCCGGAGGTGGCTCCCGGCCGGCCCAGGGCCGCCTCCAGGGTCGCCTTCGGCGGAAGCAGCTGCGACAGCCCGGTCACCTTGAGCACGCGCAGCGTCAGCGGGTGCGCGCAGACCAGCTGGAGCCGGCCGTCGCGCTCCAGCACCCGGCTGCGCGCCCGGTACAGCAGCCGCAGCCCCGAGCAGTCGAAGAAGTCGACCGGCAGCAGGTCGATCACCACCCGGGCGCCCGACCGGGCGGTCACCACGTCCAGGTAGGGCGCGATCTCCGTCGCCGCCGCGATGTCGATCTCGCCGCGGAACTCCAGGACCGTGTACCCGCGTTCCTGATGGACGCGCAGGTGCCTGGTGAGCGGCGCGGGTTCCTGTCGGGAGTCCTGGCGCACGATCGCATCACCTCCCACCCGTGCCGGTTCAATTCCGTTCCCCGCCCTGCAAGTTACCCTCGATGGAGGGAATTTGAGCATGTTCGATTGACATATGTCTGCCGCTTCGGCAGGCCATTTTCTGTGGCGTGCGCGACAGTCGGGGAAACGGCACGTGGGAGCGGTACCGGCGGGCTGGAACAGGGCCTGCCACGCCTTGGCCGTCGCCGTCGGGCGGGTTGCCGAACGCCTCGAAGCGGCAGGAGAGGCCGGAGAGCGGGCCCGAAGAGGCCCGGCGCGGCCCGGGCGGAGCCGGCGCCGCGCCGTGCGGGACTCGGGCCCGGGCGGGGTGATCGGGCCCGTGCCCGCCTTCCGGGCCCCGGCGGTGTCAGTCCGTCACCAGGACCAGCTTCCCCGTGGTCCGGCCGGTGCCGCCCAGCTCGTGCGCCTTGGCGGCATCGGCCAGCGGGAAGGTCCCCGCGACCGTCGCCCGCAGCCTGCCCTCCTCCACCAGCCCCGCGAGCGCCCGCATCCCGGCCCGGTCGGCGTCCACCAGCATCCGCACCGCCCGCACCCCGCGCCGCTCGGCCTCCTCGTACAGCCCGGGCCCGCCCACCGGCAGGATCGACACCAGGATTCCGCCCGGCCGCAGCACCCGCAGCGAGGCCGTCGCGGTGTCGCCGCCGAGCGTGTCCAGGACCACGTCGACGTCCCGCACCGCCTCGGTGACGTCCACCGACCGGTAGTCGACCGGCTCGTCCACCCCGATCTCCCGCAGGAAGCCGTGCTTGGCCGCGCTCGCCGTGCCGATCACGTACGCCCCGCGCGCCTTGGCGATCTGCACCGCCACATGCCCGACCCCGCCCGCCGCCGCGTGCACCAGCACCCGCTGCCCGGGACGCACGTCGGCGTACTCCACCAGCGCCTGCCAGGCCGTCAGCGAGACCAGCGGCAGCGCGCCCGCCTGGACGTGGTCGATCACGGCCGGCTTCGGCACCAGGGCCCGGGCGGGCGCGATCACGTACTCGGCGTGCGTGCCGTGGCCGAACGGGTACGGCACCATGCCGAACACCTCGTCACCGGGGCCGAAGGCGGCCACGCCGACCCCGGTCTCCTCGACGGTCCCGGAGACGTCCCAGCCGAGGACGAAGGGCGGCCGGCCCAGGAAGGCCCCGAACTCCCGGTGCTTCCAGTCGGTCGGGTTGAGCCCGGCCGCCCGCACCCGGACCAGCACCTCGTTGGGGCGCGGCCTCGGCCGCTCCACGTCGATCACCTTCAGCACCTCGGGACCGCCCAGGACGTCCTGGCTCACCGCACGCATCGTGTTCGCATCGCTCATGGTCCCCAGCCTGCCGGGCCGCACCCGCCCGGGAAATGGCATGATTGCCAAGCTTCGATAGGATCGTGTCATGCGTGCCACCGGCAGTACGGAACGGGTCGTCGTCCTCGCCCTCGACGGCGTCTACCCCTTCGAGCTGGGCATCCCCAGCCGCATCCTCGGCGCCGCCGACGGCCGCTACGAGGTACTGACCTGCTCGGTCGACGGCCGCCCGGTGCGCACCAGCGCGGACTTCGCCGTCGTCGTCGACCACGGCCCCGAACTGCTGGAGACCGCGGACACCGTCGTGATCCCCTCCGTGCTGCCCGCGCGCATCCCCACCAAGATCTCCGGCGACCTGGCCGGGGCGCTCGGCCGGATCCGCCCGGACACGCGGATCGTCTCCATCTGCACGGCCGCCTTCGTGCTGGCCGCGGCCGGCCTCCTCGACGGGCGCCGGGCCACCACCCACTGGCACCTCGCCGACCGCTTCCGCGCCGAGTACCCGCGGGTCGACCTCGACCCGGACGTGCTCTTCGTCCACGACGGCCGTGTCCTCACCTCCGCGGGCGCCGCCGCCGGGGTCGACGTCTGCCTGCACATCGTGCGCACCGACCACGGCGCCGAACTGGCGAACTCCGTCGCCCGCTGCTGTGTCGTCCCCCCGTTCCGGGACGGCGGCCAGGCGCAGTACATCGAACAGCCGGTCCCCGAGAGCGGGGCCGCGAGCACCGCGGCCACCCGCGCCTGGGCCCTGGAGCACCTGGACGAGCCGCTCCGGCTGACCGACCTGGCGGGCCACGCCGGGATGAGCCTGCGCACCTTCATCCGCCGTTTCCAGGAGGAGGTCGGGCTCAGCCCCGGCCGCTGGCTGATCCAGCAGCGGGTGGCCCGTGCCCGGCACCTGCTGGAGGCCAGCGACCTGTCCGTGGACCGCATCGCGGGCGAGGTCGGCTTCGCCACCGGCGCCTCCCTCCGCCAGCACCTGCGGGCGGCCATCGGGGTGTCCCCGCAGGCGTACCGGCGCACCTTCCAGGCGGCCCGCTGAACGTTCGGGACCCGCCCGGCGTCGAAGGAGCGCGACAACGGCGGAGGAACAGGGGCGGACATGCGCGCAGGAGCGGTGGCGAGGACGGTGACGGCGGCCGCGGTGGTGGCGGTCGCGGCGGGCTGCGGCGGGAGCGGGCCGGACCCGGTGGTCGAGGGGACGCCCCCGGCGACGCCGTACCGCGGGTCGCTGCACCTTCCCGCCAGGGAGACGGACGAGAGCACCCCGCAGGGCATGCGCACCGCCTCCGGCGCGGCGGGCCGGGCGCTGGAGTGCGACGGGGAGATCTACCGGGGGAGCGGCCCCGACGGCTGGAACGCCTCCGACGGCGGCGACTCGCCCGAGGACGGCCTGCGCCTCCTCTTCGACATGTTCGACCCGCAGGTGCCGCGGGTCGGCTACCGGGTGGAGCGCCGGGAGAAGAACCGGGTGCTGTACTCCTACGACGTCGCCGGCCGCACCCGGGTGGCCGTGGTGGTCGCCGAGGACCAGAAGGGCAGGCCCGGTTGGGGGCCGGAGACCGACGCCTCCTGCGACCCCGCCGAACTCCCGGCGAAGGTCACGTCGGGACCCGGCTGGCCCGACGTCTGGACGGACGCGAGCGGCCGCCGGGTACCGGTCGCGAAGGTCAACAGCGATACGGGCCCCGAGCACTGCGGCTGGCAGTCCGCGCACTTCCTGTCCCTCGGCAGCCGGATCTACGTCCGCGACCCGAAGGGCGTCCTCGCCGACAGCGCCTCGCTCACCGGACGCTACGACGCCGACGCCACGCTGCCCGCCGACGCGCACGACACCGGATACCGCTTCGGCCACTGGCGGCTGTGGCTGTCCGAGGACGGCGACACGGCCTACGTCCGCACCTCCCACGGGACGGAGGCATGGCCGAGGGAGTGGCGGCCCTTCGCCTGCGCCTGAGCCCGGTCAGCGGCTCATGTGCAGGGCGACCAGCAACTGCCATACCTGGTGGGCGACTTGATCGGGGCCGGCGTCCAGCAGGCCGTGCAGCCAGTCGGCCAGCACCCCGGCGAAGGTCGCGGCCACCGCGGAGGCCACCAGCGGGGCGTCCGCCGCCCCGGCCAGCTCCCGCTCGGCCAGGCTGCGGGCCCGCAGGTCCCGGTGCAGCACCCGGCCCAGCGGTCCGCCGCCGCCCGGGGCGAGCAACTCCCGGTACAGGGCCGCGTGCGGGGCCAGCCCCGCGAAGAACTCCAGCAGCGCGGGCGGCGCGTGCACCGGATCGGGCCGCCCCCGCCAGGCGTGCAGCGCGTCCACGGCGTCCCGTACGACGTCCGCGCAGGCGTCGACCGCCAGCGCCTCCAGGCCGTCGTAGTGGACGTAGAACGTGGCCCGGCCCACCCCGGCCCGCCGTACCAGGGCGGCCACCCCGACCTCGGCGAGGGGCCGCTCGGCGCACTCCTCGAACAGGGCCGCCCGCAGCCGCGCCCGGGTGCGGGCCGCGCGCGGGTCCTCGGCGGCCGGGCGGCCGGTCATCGGGCGGCGAGGACGGCGGCCAGGGCGATCGCACCGGGCAGCGCCTGCGCGAACAGGATCCGCCGGTTGGCGGTGGCCGCGCCGTAGACGCCGGCGACCACCACGCAGCAGAGGAAGAAGACCCGGGCGCCGAAGCCCGTCGGGTCCGCCGCGACCAGTCCCCAGACCAGGCCGGCCGCCAGGAAGCCGTTGTAGAGGCCCTGGTTGGCCGCCAGCGGCGCGGTGCGCCGGGCCATGTCCGCGTCGAAGCCGTGGAAGCGCATCCCCGGCGTCCTCTGCCACAGGAACATCTCCATCACCAGGATGTACACGTGCAGCGCGGCCACCAGGGCGACCAGCACACCGGCCAGGATTTCCATGATCTACAGATCCTCTCCACGTCTTGGACGGGTGTCCATTATAGCTAGACGAGTGTCCAGGATGTCACCACCGAAATCGGGCGCCGTGGCGGGCGGTGGGTCGGCAAGTCGCATGGCGCGTATGGGTATTTGTTGATTTGGTCAAAACTGGCGGACGGTGACGGAACCCTCACTTCCGCAGGCCGCGAGGTTGATCCTTTCGGGTCCAAACCCGATAAGCTCCATTCCGTCACAGCGAGTTGACGCGCCCAAGGTGGGCCCGTCCCGCCGTGCGTACCCGTCCGTGCGGCCTTCGCACGCCGCCCCTGTTCGTCGCTGTTCGATTGTGTTGCTCCGAAGGATGCAGATGGAACTCGCCACTCCGCCCTCGGCGGTGCGGCCCCCTGTCGCCTGGTACGGCTGGTGGCTGATGCCGCTGGCCTTAGGGGGAGGTACGGTCGCCGCCACTTTCATGAGTTCCGAGCGAATAACCACGGCCGTGGCCGGTGCCGCGGCCACGGTGGCGAGCTCCTTCTGCGTACGGCTGCTGATCCGCTCCCAGCGCCAACTACGCAGCAGCGCCGGGGAGTTCCGCACCTCCCAGGCCGAGCACTCCCAGCAGTGGCAGCGTCATATGGCCACTCTGGAGCGGAAGTTCACCGCCGAGCGCGGCACGCTTGAGGAACAGCTGACCGAGCAGTCGGCCGCGTTCGACAGCCGCCTCGGCGAGCAGAGCGCCCACTACGACGCCCGACTCGGCGAGCAGGCGAGGGCGTACGAGGACCGGCTCGCCGACCAGGCGAAGTCCTACGAGACCCAGCTCGCCGACCAGGCCGAGATCCGCCGGGAACTGGCCGCACACGAACGGGCCGCGGTCGTCCGGCTCGCCGACGAACAGCTCCCCGAGGCGCTGCGCCGGCTGCGCGACGGCGACGCCATCGACGACCTGCTGCCCGCGACCGGACAGTGCGCCGAGGTCGACCAGGAACTCCAGGCCGCGCTCCGGCGCATCCTGCGCGTCTCCCTGATCGAGGTGGAGGCGGAGTTCGACCGCTCCACCTCCGCCGAACAGGCCGTCATCAGCATCGGCAACCGCATCCACGTCCTGACCAGCAAGCTGCGCGGCCGCCTGCACGAGATGCAGGGCGAGCACGGCCGGCTGCCCGCGGTGGCCCGCGGTCTGATGGAACTCGACCAGGAACTCGGCCCCGCCGACTCGCTCGCCGCCAGCATCGGCGTGCTCGGCGGCTCGGACCGTCCGGGCCGTCAGTGGCAGGAGCCGCAGCGGCTGCTCAGCGTGGTGCGCGGCGGCATCGGCCGGATCAAGGACTTCCACCGCGTCGAGGTCCGGCACCTGCCCGAACTCGGCGTCGACGGCGGCCTGGTGGACCACCTCACGCTGATCTTCGCCCAGCTGCTGGACAACGCGGCCCGCTACTCTCCGCCCACCGAGCCGGTGATCGTCTCCGGCAAGGAGGTGCCGAACGGTGTCGGCATCGAGATCCAGGACTCCGGCAAGGGCCTGAGCGAGGAGAAGAAGCGCGAGGCCGAGCAGAGCCTCGCCGGGGCCACGGCAGGGCCGGGCCTCGGCGGCATCTCCGAGGACGCCACCATCGGCCTGCGCGTCGTCGGTGTCCTCGCCCGCCGCTACGGCATCCGCGTCACCTTCGCGGACTCGCCCTGGCTCGGCACCTCGGTGGTCGTCGTGGTCCCGCACAAGTTCTTCAGCCCGCTGCCCGTGGCCGCCCCCGCCACCGCTCCCGTCGCGCTGCCGCCCGGCCGGGTGGCCGGTGAACCGGGCACCCGGCAGGAGTCCGGCGACACCCCGGACACCACCGTCGGCGGCCTGCCCCGCAGGCGCAGCCGGCGCCCCGCCGAGGGGCAGCCCGAGCGCACCGCGGAGGGGCAGTCCGAGCGCACCGCCCCCGCCGGGGGCGCCGTGTTCACCGCCGTGCCCCCGGAGGCGTCCTTCGCGGGCCTCGCCGCCTTCGCCACCGCGGGCCGCGCTCCCGCGGCCGGCGACCCGGCGCACGGCGGGGCCGGGCCGGCCGGAGCCGAAGACGAAGAAGAGGTGACACCCGCGCCGCCGGCTGGTGCCGATGACGCCGCCACCGGGCACGAGTTCACCGAGCACCGCACTGAAGAGAGCGACAAGTCCACATGACGCAACAGGGAACCGACGTGAGCTGGGCGCTCCGCGATCTGGTGGAGAGCATCCCGGAGATCCGCTTCGCCCTCGTGGCCTCCAGCGACGGCAAGGCCATCACCTCCTTCGGCGCCGACGACCCCGACGACGTGGACCGCTTCGCGGCCGTGGTGGCGGGACTGCAGGCCCTGGCCCAGCCGGTGGCGGAGCAGTTCCCGCGCTACGCGGGGCAGTTGCGGCTCGCGATGATCGAGGTCGACGGCGGTCACCTCTTCGTCGTACGGGCCGGTGTGGAGACGTATCTCGGTGTCCTCGCCCGCGAGGGACTCGACCAGGGGCTTCTCGGGCACCAGATGAGGGACCTGTCCCGGCGGATGGGCGAACTGCTCGGTACCTCTCGGCGCCTGGAGGAGGAGCACTCTGGATGAGTGCTCCCCGCCGGCCCACGGACCCGTCCGGTCTGGAGCGCTATTACGTCCTCACCGGGGGGCGCAGCGGACCGGCCGGGTCGGCGTCGAGTCTCGACGTGGCGACCCTCGTCGTCTCCCGCGGCGCGCCCGCCCCGGGCATGCAGCACGAGCACGAGGAGATACTCCGGCGCTGTCGCGATCCGCTGTCGGTGGCCGAACTCGGCGCCCACCTCGGACTGCCCTTCAACATTCTCGCGGTGCTCTTGGCGGATCTGCTGGACGCGGGCCGTATCGAAGCCCGTGACCCCATTCCGGCGCACCACGCCGGGCGCGGACCCGACCTCGCGCTCCTCCAGGAGGTACTCAGTGGACTGGAAAGGCTTTGACCATACGGACGCCCCCGGCACCGGGGAGGCCCGCTCGGTCAAGGTGATGATCGCCGGCGGCTTCGGCACCGGGAAGACCACCATGGTCCGCTCCGTCAGCGACATCAAGCCGCTCACCACCGAGGAGACGCTCACCGAGGCGAGCGCCGGCGTCGACCACCTCATCGGCGTCACGGACAAGGCCGAGACCACGGTCAGTCTCGACTTCGGCAAGATCAGCCTCAACGGCAGCCTGATGCTGTACCTGTTCGGCACCCCGGGCCAGGAGCGGTTCTGGTTCCTGTGGAACGGGCTGTTCAAGGGCGCGCTCGGCGCGGTCGTCCTGGTGGACACCCGCCGGCTGGCGTCCAGCTTCCGGGCGATCGAGGAGATGGAACGGCAGAACGTGCCGTTCGTCATCGCCCTCAACGTCTTCCCCGACTCCAGGGAGCACCCCGTAGAGGAGATCCGGGACGCCCTCGACCTCTCCCCGCACATCCCGGTCGTGGCCTGCGACGCCCGCGACCGGTCCTCCAGCCGTGACGTGCTCGTCGCGCTCATCAAGCACCTGCGGGAGCGCTCGGCCGTCGCCCTGGAGTCCCGATGAACGCGTCGAACGGGCCGGACGGCTCCGGCGGCTGCCCGGTTGCCCACGGCGCCGGGACCACCCGGCTCTACGGTCCGGACGCGGAGCGCAACCCGCACGGCATCTACGAGCGGCTGCGCGCGGAGTACGGCTCAGTAGCCCCGATCCTGGTGGAGGGCGACGTGCCCGCCTGGCTGGTGCTGGGCTACCGGGAGAACCGGCGGGTGCTCGACAACCCGCTCCAGTTCAGCCGTGACTCCCGGATCTGGCGGGACTGGCGGGAGGGACGGGTCGACGAGACCTCCCCGCTGATCCAGATGGTGGGCTGGCGCCCCGACTGCGTCTCCCAGGACGGCGAACCGCACCGCCGGCTGCGCGCCGCGGTCACCGACAACCTGCTGGCCGTGGCCGGCCGGGGGATCCGCCGCCACGCCACGCACTTCGCCCACAAGCAGATCGACGCCTTCGCCGCGACCGGCCGGGCCGACCTGGTCACGGACTTCGCCGAGTACCTGCCGATGCTCGTGCTCACCCGGCTCTTCGGACTGGCCGAGAGCGAGGGGCGCAGCCTCGCCGAGTCCAGCGCCCAGGTCATCAAGGGCGGCGCGGACGCCCTCGCGCACAACGAGAAGATCGTGGCGATCCTCGCCGAACTCGCCGCCCGCAAGCGGTCGGAGCCCGGCTCGGACTTCGCGACGGGGCTGATCGGCCACCACGCGGGCCTGGACGAGGACGAGATCGTCCAGCATCTGCGGCTGGTGCTGATCACCGCCCACACCACCACCAGCAACCTGCTGGCCCGGGTGCTGGAGGTGGTCCTCACCGACGGCGAACTGCGCTCCGGGCTGGTCAGCGGGCAGCTGAACATCTCCTCCGTGGTGGGCGAGGTCATGTGGAACACCCCGCCGCTGGCGGTGCTGCCGGGCCGGTTCGCCACCTCCGACCTGGAACTCGGGGGACGCCCGGTCAAGGAGGGCGACATGCTGCTCCTCGGCCTCGCCGCCGGCAACCTGGACCCGGTGATCCGCCCGGACATCGCGGCCTCCGTCGCCGGCAACCACTCCCACCTGGCCTTCAGCGCCGGGCCGCACGAGTGCCCGGGGCAGAACATCGGGCAGGGGATCATCGAGACGGCCGTGGATGTGCTGCTGCACCGGCTGCCCGGGCTGTACCTCGCGGTCCCGGCCGGTGAACTCACCTCGACGGCGTCCACCTGGGAGTCCCGGCTGGACAGCCTGCCGGTCGAGTTCGCGGCCTGAGCGGTCTCGGCGGCCTGAGTGGTCTCAGCGGTCTCGGCGGTCCGAGTGGCCTGCGCGGTCCGGGCGGCCGGTCCGGCGGCGGGGGCGTCCGGGGGGACGCCCCCGCCGTCCTCGCCTACACCGCCAGCAGGTCGTCCACCGACCCCTGGCCGGCCTGTTCGGCCGCGGCCGCCGGACCCTCCTTGGCCGCCGCGTAGCGGCCCGAGGACAGTCCCCACACGTAGTTGCCGTTGATCCAGTGCTGGATGGCCTCCACCCCCATCCGCACGCCGTCCCGCTGCTCCTCGTCGAGACCCAGCTCGTCGCACATCCCCGGTACCCGGGCCTCCAGTTCGACGTACTCGGCGAGACAGGCGTTCGTCATCCGGCACGCCTCCCGCAGGGCGTCCTCCCAGGAGCCGCCCCGCTCCCGGTGCAGCACGGCTATCAGGTTGTGGCCGTCGCCGCGGCGCCGCTCGCGTTCGAAGGAGTGCACGTCGTTCATGAACCCGATGGTGTCCGCGGCCAGATCACGCATCCGCTCCATCAGCGGATGCGCCTGCACCTGCGCCGGCACCTCGAAGCGGCGGCTGCGCTCGCCGGCGTCGATGCTGTGGTGGATGCCGACGGTACGGCGCCGGAAGACCGCGTACTCGTCGAGGCCGAGGGTCCCGGCCAGACCCCGTGCCGCCAGGTCGACCTCCTCGCAGTGCGCGACCAGGAACCGCCCCCAGGAGGCCGCGAACCGGGTCCGCCAGGTCAGGGACATGCCATCCGAGAGGTGCTGCCAGACCTCCGCCCAGGCCAGCGTGATCGGGCAGGACACCCGGGGCCGCATGCCGGGCGGGCGCAGCGGGGTGACGATCAGTTCGCGGGCGACCTCCGCGATCCGGTCGGCACGGTCGGGCCGGGTGGCGTCGAACTGGTCGTCGAACAGGAAGGCCAGTGAGAACCAGTTCATCAGGACGACCATGTCCTCGGCCGAGGCGTGCGGGTAGGTCCGGGCGGCCGCCTGCGGCAGGTCCCACGACTTGTACTCCTCGAACCCCGCTTTGCTGCGCACCAGGTCCATGTCCCAGATCCAGCGCAGATGCCGCGCCCGGGCGTACTCCAGATGCTCGCTGACAGGGGTGTCGAAGGGCAGGTCGAAGGTGACGTCCTGAGGCATGTGTGTCCTTTCGGGAGGCGGAACGCAGAGCCCCCCGCCCCTGCGAACGGGCGGTCTCCCGACCGCCCGCGCACTCGAACCGGGCTTCCTGGCGCGAAAGTTGAGCCGTGAATTTATTCGAGGCTGCCCCAGCGTAAATGATCTACGCCCGGCCCGGCGGTGACGTGTGTTACTGCTCACATCTCCTGGGGCGGGTACACTCCCGCCCCGCGCTTCACAGGTCAACGGTGTTGTCCTAAGGTGCGGCCTCAGGAAGGAGCCGCCATGAGTGAACGAGTCGTCCCGGCCGCCGCCCGGCAGCGCAGACGCCCCACCAAACAGGGGGTGGTCCTCTCGGAGGAGCTGATCGTCGAGACCGCGATGCGGCTGATCGAGGAGCACGGCACCGAGGCCCTCTCCGTACGCCGGCTCGGCCGCGCCCTGGGCGCCGACCCCAGCTCCCTCTACCGCTACTTCCGCCACACCGACGACCTGATGCTGGCCGTCGCCGACGAGCTGATCGGCCGCACCCTGCGCAGCTGGCGGCCCACCGGCGACTGGCGCACCGACCTGCGCGAACTGGGCCTGCGCATGCACGCGGGCGCCCTGGCCCACCCGAGGGCGGCGGTGCTCAGCGCCCACCGGGTCACCGGACGGGCCAACGAGATCCAGGCCGTCGAGACCGTGCTCGGCGTGCTCCGGGGCGTCGGCTTCCCGGACACAGAGGCCGTCCGCGTCTACCACGCCTTCGTCGACCAGGCCCTCGCCCACGGCGCCCTCGACTCCGCCAGCACCGCCCTGCCGAAGCCCGCCCGCGCGGCCGAGGCGGACGTGTGGCGGGCCACCTACGCCCGGCTGCCGGCCACCACCCACCCGAACATCGCGGCCACCGCCCGCCACCTCGTCGCCACCATGCGGGGCAGCTCCTATCCGGCGGCCCTTGACCTGCTGCTGACGGCGGCCGGCGCCCGGCTCGCGGAGGTCCGCGCGGCCGGGGGAGTTCCGGGGCCGGACGGGATGGGGCGGCCGGCCGACTGAATCCGCCGATCGGGGACAGACGGACCGGGAAGCCGTGGTCGTTCGGTGGATCCCGAGGACCGTCCCGAGGAGGAAGCATGGCACTGGTGAAAGCGGCCGTCGTGGTGCTCGACTGCGCCGAGCCCGAGAAACTCGCCTATTTCTACCGGCAGTTGCTGGACGGCGAGCCGGGCGAGACCTCGACGGACCTGGTGGAGGTGCGCGGTGCCGACGGCATCCGGATCGCCTTCCGGCGCGACGGCGTCCCGACCCCGCCGAGCTGGCCGCGCCCCGAGAACTCCCTCCAGACCCATCTCGTCCTCCTGGTCGATGACCTGGACGAGGCGGAGCGCAGGGTGGTCGGCCTCGGCGGGCTGCCGATCGAGACCCGGGACCCGGCCGGCCCGTACGAGGAACGCGGCTTCTCCGACCCGGCCGGACACCCGTTCACGCTGCGTCTGTTCCGGCCGGCGGCGGGCTGACCCGGTCAGGGCCGCCCTTCCGGTCCCTGCTCGCGGCCCGGGGCGAGGGGGTCCTGGTGTGCACGAGGCGACGGAAAGCCCCGCCGCGACGGGGGAACGCGGCGGGGCCTGAACTTCGGCTGCCCGGGCCGGAGGCGGTTCATGCCTCCCGGAAACAGATTTTTCTAAATTCCGACGGTTCCCGGCCGGAATGGATTCCCGGAACCGTCAGTTCCCCCGCTGCGGCTCCAGCACGAAGACCGGGATCTCCCGGGACGTCTTCTCCTGGTACTCGGCGTAGGGCGGGTACGCGGCGACGGCGCGCTCCCACCACTGCGCCTTCTCCGCACCGGTGACCTCACGGGCCGTCATGTCCTGCTTGACCGGGCCGTCCTGGAGCTCCACGTGCGGCTCCGACCTGACGTTGAAGTACCAGACCGGATTCCTCGGCGCGCCGCCCTGCGAGGCCACCACGGCGTACGTGCCGTCGTGCTCCACCCGCATCAGCGGCGTCTTGCGGATCTTCCCGCTCTTCACCCCCAGCGTGGTCAGCAGGATGACGGGCATCCCGGTGTCCATCAGCGTCGTGCCCTTCGTCCCGCCCGAGCTCTCGTACAACTCGACCTGGTCGCGCACCCACTGGGTCGGGCTGGGCTCGTACTCGCCCTGCAGAGGCATGAGGTCCGTCTCCTCCGTCGTGTCCGTCACTGACGCCACGATTCAACACCGGGAGCCCTCCGGATCATCCGCACGACGCGACCCCCTCCCACGTCCCGATCAAGCCAGGTCCGCCCCGCACCTCGCCCTCCGGGGCGGAGGCGGCCGCAGCGGCCCGCGTTCACGAGGACGGTCGCGCCGCGGCCCGTGCCCCCGTCCCCCGTCCGCGCGCCGCGCGTCAGCCCGGTGACAGCGCCGTACGGGCCGCGAGCCCCAGCATCACGCAGCTCGACAGCAGCGCTGTGACCAGGCGTCCGCGGTGCCCGGTCAGGCCCCGCCCGAGGAGCGCGCCGCCGCCCGCCAGCAGCAGCTGCCAGCTCGCGGACGCGGCGAACGCGGCCAGCACGAAGACACCCTGCTGCGGCCACCGCACCGCCGCGCCGGCCCGGCTGCCGACCACCAGGGCCGCGAAGTAGACGACGGTGGTGGGGTTGAGCAGCGTGATGCCGAGGAGGCCGAGATACGCCCGTCCGGGGCCGGGTACCGGCCGCTCGACGCGGACCGCCGGCCGCCGCTCCCGGTAGCGGGACAGCGCGAGGGCCGCACCGTGCACGGCGAGCGCGACCAGGACCAGGACCGAGGCCCAGCGCAGCGGCCCGAGCACCGGCAGCAGCGCCGCCGTGAGCGCGGCGCCGCCGACCACGGCCAGCAGGGCGTAGAGACCGTCGGCGGTCGCGACCCCGAGCGCGGCGCAGGCGCCGGTGCGCAGGGAGGTGCGGGCGGTGAGGGACACTAGATATGTGCCGACCGCGCCGACCGGGACGGCGATGCCGTACCCGGCAAGCAGGCCGGCGACGAGCGCGGCCGTCACCGGCGTGCGGGCTCGGGCCTCCAGGGGCGCCCCGGCTGCTGCTGGACCCGCACCGCACCGACGGTCGCGGAGGGCAGCGGCGCAAGGGTGTGAGGAGTGGTCATGCGCGGATCCTCCGGCCCGTGGTGCCGTCCCGGCAAGCGAATTTCGGCGCGGAACCGTCCGCCGACCGCGCGCGGTTCGGCCAGAACCCCGGATTCACCGATCTGGCTGAACTTGCGGTCGCCCCATAGGTGCCCCGGGCATCTAATGAAGATCGGCACGACGTACGACATTCGTCTGCGAGGTCTTCCATGAACGAACTGACGGACCTGACGGAACGCACGACCCCTGCCCACCGGGCCGACCCCGTGGCCTGGCCGCAGGACCGCACGTGCCCCTACCACCCGCCCGCCGGCTACGACCCGCTGCGCGACGCGCGGCCGCTGTCCCGTGTCACCTTCTTCGACGGGCGCCCCGTCTGGGTGGTCACCGGCCACGGCCTGGCCCGGGCGCTGCTCTCCGACCCGCGGCTGTCCAGCGACCGCCGACGGCCCGACTTCCCGATGCCGACCGCCCGCGCCGCCGGGGTCCGCGACCGCCGGGTCGCGCTGCTGGGCCTCGACGACCCCGAGCACCAGATCCAGCGCCGGATGATGATCCCGGCCTTCACCGTCAAACGCGCGACCCGGCTGCGGCCGTCCATCCAGCGGATCGTCGACGGGCTGCTCGACACGATGATCGCCCAGGGGCCGCCCGCCGACCTGGTGAGCGCCTTCGCGCTGCCCGTGCCCTCCATGGTCATCTGCGATCTGCTCGGCGTCCCGTACGCCGACCACGAGTTCTTCGAGGCGCAGTCCCGCCGGCTGCTGCGCGGTCCGACGGCCGAGGACTCCGTGGCCGCCCGCACCGAACTGGAGGCCTACCTGGGCGACCTGGTCGACAGCAAGCAGCAGGACGCCGTCCCCGGCGACGCAGTCCTCGACGAACTCGTGCACCAGCGGCTGCGCGACGGCGAGCTGGACCGCTCCGAGGTCCTCTCGCTGGCGATGATCCTGCTGGTCGCCGGCCACGAGACGACCGCCAACATGATCTCGCTCGGCACCTTCACCCTGCTCCAGAACCCCGGCCGGCTGGCCGAACTGCGCACCGACCCCGCGCTGCTGCCCGCCGTCGTCGAGGAACTGATGCGGGTGCTGTCGATCGCCGAAGGCATGCTGCGGGTCGTCACCGAGGACATCGAGGTGGCCGGCGTGACCGTCCGCGCGGGCGACGGCATGCTCTTCCTGACCTCGGTCATCAACCGCGACGAGGCCGTCTACGACGACCCCGACACGCTCGACTGGCACCGCCCGGCCCGCCACCACGTGGGCTTCGGCTTCGGCATCCACCAGTGCCTGGGGCAGAACCTGGCCCGCGCCGAGCTGGAGATCGCCCTGGGCACCCTGTGGCGGCGGCTGCCGGAGCTGAGGCTGGCCGCCCCGCCCGAGGAGATCCCCTTCAAACCCGGCGACACGATCCAGGGGATGCTGGAACTCCCCGTGACCTGGTAAGAGGCTCCTGCCATGCACATCGAGATCGACCGAGACGTCTGCATCGGCGCGGGACAGTGCGCCCTGACCGCGCCGAACGTCTTCACCCAGGACGACGACGGCTTCAGCACCCTGCTCCCCGGCAAGGAGGACGGCGGCGGCGACCCGCTGGTCCGGGAGGCCGCCCGCGCCTGCCCGGTGCACGCCATCACCGTCAAGGAACCGACGGAACGGGGCGCCTAGCGGACCGCCGGTACCTCCAGCACCAGCACCGACACCACCAGCACCGACACCACCAGCACCAGTACCACCGGCACCGTCGCTCCCGGCACCCGCCGCCACACCCGGCGGCGGGGCCGCGGGGCGCACCACGCGGGAACCGAGCGGCCCGAGCGGCGCGCCCGGGCCGCCGCCCTGCCCGGCCTCACCCCGTGCGCAGCAGCGCTCCGGCGGCCGTACGGGCCTCGGCGGCGGGCTCGGGGGTTCCGGTGACGCCCGCGGTGACCATCGCCCCCTCGGCCAGCAGGAACAGCGGCCCGGTGAGCGCCGTGTCCAGCCCGGCGTCGCGCAGCAGGCCCGCGAGGTAGTCGCGGAAGGCCCGCTTGTGGCGCCGTACCTCGGCCACCACGTGCTCGGAGCCGGCCCCGAGTTCGCCGTACGCGTTGATCCACGCGCACCCCCGGAAGTCCTCCTCGGCGAACCACCCCGCCAGCCAGTCGAACACGGCGAGCGGCCGCTCCCGCGGATCCTCGTGCCGTTCGACGTGCTCGGCGAGCCGCTGCCGCCAGCGCACGTCCCGCCGCTCCAGATAGGCGACCACGAGCCGCTCCTTCGCCGGGAAGAGCTGGTAGAGCCGCTTGAGGGAGACCCCCGAGGCGCCGCGTATGTCGTCCATGCCGACGGACTGCACCCCGCGGCCGTAGAACAGCCGCTCGGCCGCGTCCAGGGCCCGCTCCCGCGCGACCGCGCTGTCCATCCACCACTCCTTGACGAGAGAACGTGCGTTCTCCTACGTTAGCAGCGACCCGGAGAACGTGCGTTCTCCGTTCGAGGAGGAGACCATGGCCGACCGCCCGCCGCTGCCGCCCTTCACCCGCGAGACCGCCGCCCTGAAGGTGCAGGCCGCCGAGGACGCCTGGAACACCCGCGACCCGGAGCGGGTGGCGCTCGCCTACTCCGAGGACTCGGTCTGGCGCAACCGCGACACCTTCGTCACCGGCCGCGCCGGGATCGTCGCGTTCCTCACCGCCAAATGGGCCCGCGAGCTGGACTACGCGCTCCGCAAGGACCTCTGGGCCTTCGACGGCAACCGCATCGCGGTCCGCTTCCAGTACGAGTGCCACGACGCGGACGGCCGGTGGTGGCGGTCGTACGGCAACGAGCTGTGGGAGTTCGACGGGCACGGGCTGATGAGCCGCCGCGAGGCGAGCATCGACGACGTGCCGATCGAGGAGCACGAGCGCCGCATCCGCGGCCCGCGCCCGGCGTCCGAGCGAGGCCTGTCGTTCCCGCTGCGCTAGCGCCCGCATAGGGTTCCCGGATGACCGATGAGCCCCGCAAGCCCTTCCTCTACCTCGTCGTCTGCGCGGCCGGCATCGCCGCGGGCGTCGGCCACCTCGTCACCGCGGCCCAGGAGCGCGGCTGGGAGGTCGGGGTCATCGCCACGCCCGTCGCCGTGAACGGCTTCTTCGACACCGCCGGAGCCGAGGCCCGCACCGGGCACCCGGTCCGCTCGGCCTGGCGCCGGCCCGCCGATCCGCGCCCCTTCCCGCCGCCGGACGCGGTGGTCGTCGCCCCCGCCACCTTCAACACCGTCAACAAGTGGGCGGCCGGATTCGCCGACACCCTCGCCGTGGGCACCCTGTGCGAGGCCCTCGGTCTGGGCGTCCCGATCGCCGTCCTGCCTTGCGTCGCCGACGCGCTGGCCGCCCACCCGGCCTACCGGGAGAGCCTGACCCGGCTGCGCGGGCTCGGCGTCCGCTTCGGCGCCCCGTACACCGGCGAGCCCGAAGCCGACGGCCGGCGGCCCGAGTTCGGCTGGGAACGGGCCCTGGACCTGCTGGGGCGGGACTGACACGCCCCGGCCCCCGCCGCCGGGACGCCGGACCCGGCGCCGGCCGACGTAGGCTCGCCCCGAGTACGACGTGATCTCGACGGCGGGAGACGACGATGGAGTACGTGAAGCTCGGCCGCACGGGTCTGGACGTGTCCCGGATCTGCCTCGGCTGCATGACCTACGGCCTGCCCGACCGGGGCACCCACGAGTGGACCCTCGACGAGGAGGCGTCCCGCCCGCTGATCCGGCAGGCGCTGGAGGCGGGCGTCAACTTCTTCGACACCGCCAACGTCTACTCCGACGGCACCAGCGAGGAGATCGTCGGCAGGGCGCTCGGCGACTTCGCCCGCCGCGACGAGATCGTCCTCGCCACCAAGGTGCACGGCCGGATGCGCCCCGGCCCCAACGGCGGCGGCCTCTCCCGCAAGGCGATCCTCTCCGAGATCGACCGCAGCCTGAGCCGCCTCGGCACCGACTACGTCGACCTCTACCAGATCCACCGCTTCGACCACACCACGCCGGTCGAGGAGACCATGGAGGCGCTGCACGACGTCGTCAGGGCGGGCAAGGCCCGCTACATCGGGGCGAGTTCGATGTACGCCTGGGAGTTCTCCAAGGCCCAGTACACGGCCCAGCTGGGCGGCTGGACCACGTTCGTCTCGATGCAGAACCACTACAACCTCCTCTACCGCGAGGAGGAGCGCGAGATGCTCCCGCTCTGCGCCGACCAGGGCGTGGGCGTGCTGCCGTGGAGCCCGCTGGCCCGGGGCCGCCTCACCCGGGACTGGGGCACCGTCACCGGACGCAGCGCGACCGACGACTTCGGCAACCGCCTCTACCAGGAGGGCGACCGCGCCGTCGTCGAGGCGGTCACCCGCATCGCCGGGGACCGCGGCGTCCCCCGGGCCCAGGTGGCCCTGTCCTGGCTCCTGCACCAGGACACGGTGACCGCCCCGATCGTGGGCGCGTCCAGGCCCGGCCACCTCGAAGACGCCGTCGCGGCCGTGGAACTGGAGCTCAGCGACAAGGAGTTGGAGGAACTCCGGCAGCCCTACGGCCCGCACCCGGTCTCCGGCCACTGACCGCGCCCCGGCGGGGCGGAGCACCACCGCCCCGCGCCCCGGCGGGAGCGGATCACCACCGCTCCGTCCCGCACGGACCGGCCCCCTCGCTCTCGGGCAGCGGGACACGGTCCCCGGACATCGTCAACGTCCGGTAGTACCCGCCGATCCGCACCGCCGACCGCCCCACGTAGTGCCCGATGAACGACCGGCGGAACCGCGTGGCGGAGCGGTTCGGCTGCGACCCGTGCACCAGGCTCCCGTTGAAGAACAGCACGTCCCCCGGCGCCAGGTCGACCGGCACCGCCGTCAGCCCCTTCGGCGGTGCCACGTACTCCCGCGCGAACGACAGCTCCGCGTCCGACTCCTCCGGGCAGAAGAGGTCCGCCCGGTGCGTGCCCGGCACCACCTCCAGGCCGCCGTTCTCCCGGTCGATCGCCTCGCAGGCGACCCACGCGGCGACACACGTCCCCGGCTCCACCCGCAGATAGAAGTTGTCCTGGTGCAGCGCCTGCCCCCGGGCTCCCGGCGGCTTGAAGTAGAACATGCTCTGCGCCGCCAGCACCTCCTCCCCGAACAGCCCCTCCAGGATCACCCGCAGGCGCGCGTCGAGCAGGAACTCCCGTGCCGTCGGCAGGAATTCGTGGGGCTGCATCACCCGTGGATACCGGTGCAGCGGATCCGCGGTCGGACCGGGCGTGAAGTGCCCGGGCACCGGCCGCCCCGCCGCGTGCAGCGCCGCGAACTCCGCGCGCAGCCTGCCGATCTCGTCGTGTCCGAACAGCCCGCGTACGACGGCGAAGCCGTCCTCCTCGAACTCCCGCAGGATGGTGCTGTCGATGCCTGTGACCGTCATGCCCGTCACGCTAGGCCGACGCGGCGACGGAGAGGATGCCCATGAACGCCGAGGAACTGCCCGGGACTGCTGCGCCCGCCCCGCCGCCGGGCATGGTCGTCACCGGCCGCTACCGCCAGGGACCGGGCTACCGCGTCAACCGTCCGCAGGGATCGCGCAGCTGGCTCTTCGTCTGGACCACCGCGGGCCGCGGACTGGTCCGGCAGGGCGCGGCCCGGGCCCACGCCGCACCGGGCGGCCTCGTCGTCCTCGCCCCGGGTGTCCCGCACAGCTACACCGTCGAACCGGGCGCGGACCGCTGGGAGTTCTGGTGGACGCACTGCCGGGCCCGCCCCGGCTGGGTCCAGTGGCTGGCCCCCTGCGCCCTGGGCGACGGCGTGTACCGGGCCGACGTCCCGGCCGGCACCCACCGCAGAATCGACGACGCGTTCCACCGCGTACTCACCGACTCCCACGGGACCACCGCCGCGCCGGCCTCCGCGTCGGGCGACGCCCCGGTGGTCGTCGCATGTGACAGTGTCGCGCGGGAGTTGGCGCTGTGCGGGCTGGAGGAGGTGGTCCTGCTCGCGACCGCCGGGGCCCGTCGCGCGCGGCCCGGCGCGGACGCAGGGGACGGGCGGATACGCCGGGCCGAAGAACTGATCGCCGCCGACCCGGGCGCCCCGCACACGGTCGGCTCGCTCGCCGCGCGTGTCGCGCTGTCGCCGTCCCGGTTCGCCCACCTCTTCACCCGGCAGACCGGCGTGCCGCCGATGCGCGCGCTGCGTGAGGCGCGGCTGCGACACGCCGTGCGGCTGCTGGAGAGCACCGACCTGACCGTCCGGCGTGTCGCCGCCGCGTCCGGATTTCCCAGCCCGTTCCACTTCAACCGGGTTTTCCGCGAAAGATACGGTGTCCCGCCCGGCGCCTACCGCACCGGTGAACGCCCATGATTTCCCCGCCCATTGGTTCACGGACGCCGAAGCCCGCGCGGCCCCCGCAGGTAGGGCCGTGGTTCAATGGTTGACAACCGGACCACGGCCGCCCGTGCCGAATCTCCCCGCCAATTGCGATGTCGATACGGCGACACGGCTCGAACTCCGCCATTGACGTTTCGTCAAATAAGTACCGGGTCCAGGCAATGCGCAAAACCCCGGGTTCTCTTGTTCTGGCGCGCTGGCCTGTGCAAAAGTGTGGCGTGTCGGCATGCGGACCATTGTTTTTTCACCGCCGCATGCGCGAGGCCGCTCCCGTACACCCCCCACGCTTCAAAAGAGCTGCCGTCGGTGGACGTTCGAGTGCCCGAACCCCCAACAGGCCCAGCCGGCCTAGAAGTCGGCCGGGTCGTATACCCGTACCCGTCGCATACCAGTTGGTATGGACCGGATCCAGCGTTGCGTCTGGGAGGAATGCAGCCGTGAATGACGCAGGCCTGGGGAATTCCCCTGCCCCCGCCCGGCCGTTCGACGTCACCGACGAGCAGCTCAGCACCGAGCTCAACCAGTGGGCCGCCACCGCACCCGCACTGTTTCCGGTCGGTGAACTCCTCGACCGCCACTGGGAGGCTGCCTTCGCGTACGCCCGTCTGTGCACCGACGGGAACCGCGCCGCCGGAATGCTCACCACGGCCGCATTCACGCGGCTCTTCGGCGAGTCCCTCCGGCAGACCGGCCCCACCGCCGCCTGGCGCCCCCAATTGCTGGTCACCGTCCGCCGTATCGCCGCCGAATGGGACAACGACGGCCACGGCGAACTCCTGCACCCCGAACTGCGCTCCGGAAAGCAGGGCGAGCGGACCGCCGCCCGGCTGCTCCCCGCCGCGGACCGCCGGCTGCTCTCCCGCGCCTTCCAGCGGCTGACCCAGTCCTCGCGCGCCGTGCTGTGGCACACCGAGGTCGAGTCCGAGCCCCTGTCGGCCCCGGCCGGTCTGCTGGGCCTCGACGAGCAGGACGCGCGGGTCGAACTGCGCCGGGCCCGGGAGCGGCTGCGCGAGGAGTGCCTCCAGGTGCACCGCGAACTCGCCCACGAGGACGAGTGCCAGCGCTACGTCCGGATGATCGACGTGACCTTCCGGCGCGGCGGGATCGACATCGACCGGGACCTCCAGCTGCACCTGAACGCCTGCAGGCAGTGCCGGTTCACCGCCGACCAGCTCCACCAGTTCAACGGCGGACTCGGCATCGCCGTCGCCGAGGCCGTGCTCGGCTGGGGCGCCCGCGCCTATCTGGAGTCCCGGGCCGGCGGCGGCGCCGGGGAGCCCGCCGGGCCGGGGGCCGCGGGCGCGGCCGGCCCCGCGGGCGGCGAGGCGTTCGCACCGGGCAAGGCCCTGGAGGTGCACCCCGTCGCCTCCCGCCGCGCCGCGCAGCGGGCCGCCCGCCGGGTGCGGGTGCGGCGCCGCAACCTCGCGGTGGCCGTGGGCACGGTCAGCGGCCTGGTCGTGCTGCCGCTGGTGCTGTGGGCGGTGCTCGGCTCCGGCGACGGCGCCGACTCGGCGTCCAGTGCCAGGCCCTCCGCCACGCCCGGCACCGGCAAGGCCACCTCGGGCCCGTCCTGGATCGGCACCAACCAGACCACCCAGGGCACCCTGCGCGGCCGGCTGCACAACATCGCCTCCGGCCTCTGTATCGGCGTGTCCGGCAAGAAGGCCGTCAAGGGCGCCGAGACCGAGCTCGCCGAGTGCTCCTCGGCGGCCGGCCAGCAGTGGACGTACGAGAGCGACGGCGTGCTGCGCAGCGCCGCCGACCCCGGTCTGTGCCTCGACTCGCACCTCGGCTTCTCGGTGCAGCTCGCCCCGTGCGTGGGCGCCTCCGCCGCCGGCAACCGGAACATCCGCTACGACTTCACCCTCCAGGGCTCCCTGGTGCCGCGCTGGAACCAGGACCTGGCGCTCGCCCCGGCCGCCACCGACGGCGGCGGCGCTCTGGTGGTCAAGACCCGGACCGGTGTCGCCGCGCAGCGCTGGGTGATGGACACCTCCCAGACCGACCTCCAGATGCAGATCGTCAACTGGGACGCCGAGAGCAGCCCGACCCCCACCGCGTCCGCGACCCCCCACACCAAGGCCGCGAGGTCCGCCACGCCCACGCCGACCCCGTCGGCCTCCAAGGCCACCGCGGAGCCGACGCCGTCGAGCACGACCGGCTACAACCCGTGCGAGACGTACCCGGGCTACTGCTACGGGGACGGCCAGTACGGCGGCGGCTGGGGCGGTTCCGGCGGCGGCTGGGGCGGCTCGGGGGGCTCCGGCGGCGGCGGGCGCCACGGGCGCTGACCGGCCCGGCTCCGGCTCAGGGGTGGTGCGGGGGAGGGGGCGGGATCGTCGTCAGGTCCGGCGCCGCCCCCGGCCACACCAGCAGCACCGGGCAGGGCGCGTGGTCCACGGCGAACCGCACAGCCCGGCCCAGGCTGTGCGGCCCGAGCCGGGACCGGTCGCCGTCCCGGGCCAGGATCAGCAGAGCGGCCCCCTCGGCGGCGGCCACCACCTCCCGCTCGGCCCGCCCGGTCCGCTCCAGCCGGGTGCACGGCCGGCCCAGCCGCGCCTCGGCCGCGTCGAGCAGTTCCGCCCCCGACACGCCGCCGATCTCCACCAGCCGCCGCTCCGGGTCCGGCTCCGAGCCCGCCCGGCCCAGCAGCCCCGCGAACGCGCCGTGCGCGATGCCGGCCACCCCCGGCTCGGTCACGTGCAGCAGCACCACCTCGGACGCGGCCGGCGCACACGAGCGCGCCGCGTCCACACAGGCCGGCCAGGTCCCCTCGGCCAGCCAGACGATCACCCGCATACGGCCTCCCGGTCAGCTCCCGAACACCTGTAGCGACCCCCACAGTGCCACCACGGCGGCGCCCAGCGCGGCCGGCACGGCGAGCAGCCCGAGCCGGGTGAACTCCCGCAGGTCCACGCCATGGTCGTGCTGGTGCACGATCCTGCGCCACAGCAGCGTCGCCAGCGACCCGGCGTACGTCAGGTTCGGCCCGATGTTCACCCCGAGCAGCACCGCCAGCAGCGCGCCGGGCCCGGAGGGCGCGACGAGCGGCAGCAGCACCAGCACCGCGGGCAGGTTGTTGACGACGTTCGCGAGTACGGCGGCGAGCGCGGCGACGCCCAGCAGCGCCGGCAGCCCGGTCCCGGCGGGCAGCACGTGCCCGAGCGCGTCGGCGAGCCCGTTGTCGACGACCGCCCGCACCACGATCCCCAGCGCCAGCACGAACGCCAGGAAGGCCGGCGCGGCCGCCTTCACGACCGCCAGCGGGGTCGCCCGGCGCCGCAGCAGCGCCCGCCCGGCCAGCACCAGCGCGCCCGCGCACGCGGCCCACGCCGGGTCGACGCCGACCGCCGAGGCGAGCACGAACCCGGCCAGCGTGCAGCCGACCGTGACCAGGGCGAACACCGGCAGCCGGGGCGGCTCGCCGGTGTCCTCGGCGCCGGGCGCCGCCGTCGACAGGTCGCGGGCGAAGAACCGGCGGAACACCAGGTACTCGGCGCCGATCGCCACCAGCCAGGGCAGCGCCATCAGCGCGGCGAACCGGGTGAAGCTCAGCCCGCTGGCCGCGAACGCCAGCAGGTTCGTCAGATTGGACACCGGCAGCAGCAGCGAGGCGGTGTTCGACAGATGCGTGCAGGCGTAGACGTGCGGCTTCGCCCGCACCCCGGACCGGGCCGCCGTCGCGAACACCACCGGCGTCAGCAGCACCACCGTCGCGTCCAGGCTCAGTACGGCGGTGATCACCGAGGCCAGCGCGAACACCGCGGTCAGCAGCCGCACCGGCCGCCCGCCGGACCAGCGCGCCATCCACGTCCCGCAGGCCCGGAACAGCCCCTCCACGTCGCAGAAGTGGGCCAGCACCAGGACGGCGGCGAGGAAGCCGACCACCGGGCCGAGCTGCGCCACCTCCGCCCGCGCGTGGTCGAGCGAGATCGCCCCGGTGGCGACGACCACGCCCGCCGCGGGCACGGCGAGCACCGCCTCCGGCCAGCCGCGCGGCCGGATCACGGCCCAGGCCAGGACGGCGACGAGCAGGAGGACGGACAGGGTCTCGGCGAGAGGGGTGTTCAGGGCGGTTCCTCGGAGGCGTGATCAAGTGCGGCCCGCCCATGAAAGCAGACCGGGGTCACGAGGACCGCTCACCCGCCGCGCCGAGGAACTCCGCCCAGCCGCCCACCGGCTCCTGGCCCGGGTTCAGCGTGCGCAGCCTGCGCAGCACCGCCCGGTCCTGCGCCTCCAGCCACGCCACCAGCTGCTTGAACGACACGAACCGCACGTCGTCGTACTGGGCCATCCGGCCGATCGCCTCCTCCACGGCGTCCATGTAGATGCCGCCGTTCCAGCGTTCGAAGTGGTTGCCGATGAAGAACGGCGCCCGGTTGGTGGAGTACGCCCGCTCGAAGCCCGCCAGGTAGGTGTCGCGGGCCTGGGTGCGCCAGGCGTCGTAGCGGGACTTGTCGCCGAGCGGGTTCCCGGCGGACTGGTTGTACATCATGTTGTAGTCCATCGACAGGACCTGGAAGGAGTGCCCGGCGAACGGTATGGACTGGAGCGGGAAGTCCCAGACGCGGTCGCCCTGCACCTTGCCCGGCCAGATCTGCAGGCCGCCGGGGGAGCTGGCGTCGTACTTCCAGCCCAGTGCGGCCGCGGTGGGCAGCAGGTTGGCCTGGCCCTCCAGGCACGGGGTGCGGCCGCCGGTCAGCTCCTTGCGGTAGTCGAAGGGCAGCGGGTCCAGGTCGGTGAAGCCGGTGTTCGTCTTCCACCTGGTCACGAAGCCGATGGCCTGGTCTATCTCGCTGCGCCACTCGGCGGGGGACCAGTTGCGCACACCGTCGCTGCCGCAGAAGTGCCCGTTGAAGTGGGTGCCGATCTCGTGGCCCTCCAGCCAGGCCGCGCGCACCTGCTTGAGCGTGGCGTGGATGTGCCGGTCGGCGAGGTAGCCGATCGCGGAGGCGCCGACCGCGTGCCGCGGCGGCCGGTAGAGGTCCTTCTTCGCCTCGGGGAGCGTGTAGATGCCGGACAGGAAGAACGTCATCTTCGCGCCGTGGTCGGCGGCGACCTTGCGGAAGCGGGAGAACAGCCCGTTGCTGAGCTCGCCCGCGCCGTCCCAGGAGAAGACCACGAACTGCGGGGGCTTGCGGCCGGCCGCCATCCGGGCCGCCTTCGGCTGGTGGGGCTGGGCGCCGGTGTCGGCCGTGGAGCCGTCGCCGATGAGCTTCGGCGGTCGGGCCTGCGCGGTCCCGCCCGCCGTGCCGCCGGCCAGGCTCCAGCCGCCGTTCGCGCACCCCGACACCGTGCCCAGCGCACCCAGGGCGCCCGCCGTCGCGCCCGCCGTCAGTACCCGCCTGCGAGAGAGCCCGCTCATGTCCGTCCCCGATTCCGTCGTCCGGGCCCCTCGGCGGGGCCGCTGCTGTGTGGTCGACGGGTTCGATGCCGGGTGCGGCGGAAAAGGTCGGAGTCGGGAGCGGGTGTTGCACGCCTGTGACAGAAGTGACCCGGACATGACGAACCCCGCCGCCCGGGGGGTGTGGGCGGCGGGGTCCGGTCCGTGGCCGTTCAGGCGCCGGTGCCGGCGCTGAACACGGTCAGCCGTACCGAGGAGGCGTTCCCGGAGACCGGGACCGGGCCGCCGGTCCAGGTCACCTTGAGCGGGTCCCGCTCGTCCGGCGGTGTGACGACGAGGGCGGCGGGCGTCGCCGTCGTGGCACCGCTGATCTCCGGGTTGGAGAAGGTCAGCCCCGCCCAGGCGCTCTGGCCGGGCTTGAGCGTGACCGTCCCGGCGGTGCCGCCGCCGGTGCGCTCCGGGTCGGGGCCCAGCTGGGTGCCGGACGCGTTCACGAAGGCGGCGCCCGGGAAGCCGCGGACGGTGCAGGTGCGGCCCGACGTGTTGGTGAGCACGACCGGGAAGTTCTCCTGGCCGGCCCCCGGGTCGTTGCCGCCCACCGAGGCGCCCAGCTCGGAGGTGTGGCAGCGGGTGCCGGCCGCGGCGGCGGTCGACGCGCCCGCGCTCGTGCCACCTGTACTGGTGCCGCCCGTGCTCGCACCGGTGGTGCCGGAGGACGCCGAGGACGCCGTGCCGGAGGGTTCGGCGGCGGTCTCCGAGGTGCCCGAACCCGCCGGGCCGTCCGTCGCGGGGGCGGCCGTGCCCGACACGGACGACGGGGACCTGCCCGTGCCGTCGTCGCCGCAGGCCGTCAGGAGGCCCAGGGCGGCGACCGTGCTCGCGAGCAGGGCCGCCCCGCGCCGCAAGGACTGGGACGTGTACGCCATGTCTCTCCACCCTCCTGATGCTCACGGCACGCCCGCCGGGCGTGCCCGCGGCGCTCGATGCGCCGTCACTCCCATCCGATGCGCGAACCGGCCGAAAAGTTCGGGGCCACGCCGTGATTCATCAGGTCAGGTGACCCGAAGGGAACGGAGTATGCCGTTCGTGGTGCCGGTGTCGGCCGCGCCCTCCTGCCGGACCTGCACGTAGACCTGCGGCAGGCTGTCGCCGCCGGCCGGGCCGAGCGCCGCCTCCTCGATCGAGCCGCCCGCGTCGGAGCAGTCGCTCCAGGTGCGCACCCGGCCCTTCCAGTCGGTGCCGGAGAAGGCGCGGCTGCCCTCGTAGTGGCACCCGGAGTGGGAGAGCGCGGCCACCTTCGCGCCGACGTCGCCGTGCTCGCTGACGCCGATGAACACACCGTTCACCGCGGCCGTCAGGTCCTGCCACTTCGCGACGTCGTCGGCGACCTCCAGGCCCGGCTCGTGCCCCGAGGCCAGCCCGAGCGCCTTCGGGTTCCAGCCGGAGTCGCGCAGCTGGCCCGCCCAGGCGGACGGCACCTCGGCCACCAGCCGCCCGGTGGAGTCGGTGACCCGGGTCCCGTCGGCCGTCGTCGAACCGCCCCGGGCGACCAGGGTGACCGCGACGGCGGTGCCGCCGGCCGCGAGCACCGCGGCGGCGACGAGCGCGGCCGAGTTCAGCCGCCGCCGCACGCCGTCCAGCCGTCTCGCCCGGCCGGCCGCCGAGGCCGCCGCCAGCCGGTCCAGCTCGTCCGCGAAGGCCTGCGCGGACGGCCAGCGCCGCTGCCGGTCGGGCTCCAGGGCCCGCATCAGCGCCCGCTGCACCTCGTCCCCGAGGTCCGGCCGCAGCCGCTCCGGCCGGACCACCTTCCCGGGCGCCGCCGGCACCGTGCCGGTGACCAGCTCGTAGCCCACCGCGCCCAGCGCGTAGACGTCGGCGCGGGCGTCGATGCCCGCACCGGGCTGCGCCTGCTCCGGCGGCTGGTAGCCCGCCGAACCGGCCGCCAGGGTGAGCCCGGAGGCCTGCGCCAGGCTCTTGGCCAGCCCCAGGTCCGCCAGCAGCACCCGGCGGGTGCCGTCCGGCGCGGTGCGCAGCAGCACGTTGCTCGGCTTGATGTCCCGGTGCACGATCCCGGCCCCGTGCAGGTCCGCCGCGCCGCGCGCCGCCAGCGCGGTCAGCCGCAGCGCGTCGGCCACCGGCAGCGGCCCCGCGTCCAGCAGATCGGCCAGGGTGCCCGCGTCGGCGTACTCCATCACGAAGTAGGGCCGCCCGTCGGGGAGTTCGCCGATGTCGTAGACCTGCACCACGCGCTTCGAATCGGCCCTGCGCAGCAGCCGCGCCTCGGACAGGAACCGGTCGTGGACATCGAGCCGGTGGGACCAGTTGTCGGCGAGCACCTTGACCGCGACCGCCGCGTCCAACTGGTCGTCGTGGGCGAGCCAGACCGTCCCGAAGGCACCGCTGCCCAGGGGCCGTTCAAGGCGATAGCGGCCGATCCGCTCCAGGGGTTGCATACGACTATCATGCCTGCCCAGAGATCGACTTCGAGGGGGACCTCCCGTGCCGGATGCCGCGCTGACCGAAGACCTCGCCCGGCGGGCCGCCGCCGGCGACCAGCTGGCGCTGAACCAGCTGCTCACCGAGGTCCGGCCCGACGTCGTGCGGCGCTGCGGACGCTTCCTGCCGTGCCGCGAGGACGCCGAGGAGGCCGCCCAGGACGTGCTGCTCCAGATCTCCCGGAAGATCGCGACCTTCGAGGGCCGCAGCCGCTTCAGCACCTGGCTCTACACGGTCGTCGCCAACTGCGCCCGGCAGAAGTACCGCGACCTGAAGCGGCGGGCTGCCGAGCAGCCGGCCACCATCGAACCGGCCGAACACGTCGACCCGCGCACCACCAGCGTGATCGCGGGCTCCCGCATCGACCTGCTGGAGGCGCTGGACCGGCTGGAGCGGGAGCATCCGCAGCTGGTCGCGCCGCTGGTCTACCGGGACATCTGCCAGCTGGACTACGCCGAGGTCGCCGAGCGGGTGGGGATTCCCCTGGGGACGCTCAAGTCCCGGCTGCACGAGGCCCGCAAGCAGGTCCGGCCCTGGCTGAGCGCGCCGTAGAAAAACCGAAGGCAAGGAGTTCACCCACTCCTTGCCACTCTCAACTTATAGCGCACCGGGGGGCTTGCGGCAAGGCCCCCCTCGTCCCGCAGAATCGCAGGCCGAAGCCGGAACCTGCGGTATTTGGGGGATATGCGACGTGCGTGTGCTGTTGATGGGATACGGGTCCCGCGGAGATGTCGAGCCGCTGGCGGGACTGGCGCTGGCGCTGCGCGGGCTCGGCGCGGAGGTACGGGTGTGCGCGCCGCCCGACGAGGAGTTCGCGGAGCTGCTGGCCCGGGCCGGCGTGCCGCACGTGCCGTTCGGGCCGTCGGTGCGGTCGGTGGTGACCCGGCCGGACCCCTCGCCCCGGGACGCGTTCAGGCTCGCGCCCGAACTGGTCGCCGCGCACTTCGACACGGTCGCCCCGGCGGCCGAGGGATGCGACGCGCTGCTGGCGACCGGCCTGCTGCCGGCCGGCGCGCGCTCGGTCGCCGAGAGACTCGGCATCCGCTACGTGTTCGCGTGCTTCCACCCGTTCGGCCTGCCGTCCCCGGTCTTCCCGCCGGCGGGGCGGCCGGGCCGCCCCGCCCCGCCGGACGCCGACCTGCGGACGCTGTGGAAGGTGGACGGCGAGCGGGTGAACGCGCTGTACGGCGAGGCCCTGAACACCCACCGGGCCGCGCTCGGCCTGCCCCACGTGGACCACGTCCGCGACCACGTCCTCACCGACCGGCCGTGGCTGGCCGCGGACCCGGTCCTGGCCCCGTGGCAGGACCTGACGTACCTCCGCCCGCGGCAGACCGGGGCCTGGCTCCTGCCGGACGAACGCCCGCTCCCGGCCGACCTGCTGGCGTTCCTGGAGGCCGGCCCGCCACCGGTGTACGTCGGCTTCGGCAGCATGGCGATGCGCACCGCGCCGGACGCCGCCCGGGCCGCCGTCGAGGCGGCCCGCGCCCGGGGCCTGCGCGTGCTCGTCGCACGCGGCTGGGCCGGCCTGGCCCCCGTCGACGACGGGGACGACTGCCTCGCGATCGGCGAGGTCAACCACCAGGCGCTGTTCCGCCGGGTGGCCGCCGTCGTCCACCACGGCGGCGCGGGCACCACGACCGCGGCCGCCCTGGCCGGCGCGCCCCAGGTGGTCGTGGGCCAGATCGTGGACCAGCCGCACTGGGCCGCCCGGGTGGCCGCGCTCGGCACCGGCGCGGCCCACGACGGCCCGGTCCCGACCGCCCGGTCCCTCTCCGCCGCGCTCGCGACGGCCCTCACTCCCGGCACCCGGGCCCGCGCCGCCGCCGTGGCCGCCGCGGTGCGCACCGACGGCGCCACGACCGCCGCCCGGCTGCTCCTCGACGGAGCCTGAGCCCCGCCCCGCCGCACGAACCGCGGTCCACCGAAGACCCCCGCACCCCGGAGCCGATGCAGTGCACCCCGTGACCACCAGCGCCTTCGACCTGCCCGAAAGCCTCTCCGCCAAGTCCGACCCCGCCCTGATCGCCGCCGACGAACGGCACTTCGCCGCCGTCGCGCGCTGCCTCGACGAGACCGTCGCCGACCTGTCCGGCCGGCTCGCCGCCGTACTGCGGGCACCGGGCGGCACCGGCCGGGCCGCGATGGAGCGGGACACCGAGGTGCACCGGCTGACCGGACGGCTGCGCACCCTGCGCCGCTTCGGCCTCGACCTGTGCCTCGGACACATGATCGGCGCGGACGACCCCGAGCCCGTCCACATCGGCCGGCTCGGCCTCACCGACGGCGAGGGCCGCCGGCTGCTGATCGACTGGCGCTCGCCCGCCGCCGAACCCTTCTTCGCCGCGACCCACGCCGACCCGATGGGCCTGCGCAGCCGCCGCCGCTACCGCTGGACCGGCGGCCGGATCAGCGACTACTGGGACGAGGTGTTCACCGCCGACGGACTCGACGGGCACGCCGCGCTCGACGACCAGTCCGCCTTCGTCGCGAGCCTGGGCGCCGACCGGTCCGAGCGGATGCGGGACGTGCTCGCCACCATCCAGGCCGACCAGGACGCCGTCATCCGCGCGGGATCCAGGGGCGCCCTCGTCGTCGACGGCGGCCCGGGCACCGGCAAGACCGTCGTCGCCCTGCACCGCACCGCCCACCTCCTCTACTCCGACCCGCGCCTCGGCCACCGGCGGGGCGGCGTGCTCTTCGTCGGCCCGCACCGGCCGTACCTGGACTACGTCTCCGACGTGCTGCCCGGCCTCGGCGAGGAGGGCGTGCAGACCTGCGTCCTGCGGGACCTCGTCGACGAAGGGGCCGCCGCGACGGCCGAGGCCGACCCGGAGACCGCCCGGCTGAAGTCGTCCGCGGACATGGTGCGGGCCGTCGAGACGGCGGTCCGCTTCTACGAGGAACCGCCGGCCGAGGGCATGACGGTCACCACCGACCTGGGCGACCTCCGGATCACCGCGGACGACTGGGCCGACGCCTTCCGGGCCCCGGGACCGGGCACCCCGCACAACGAGGCCCGCGACCAGATCTGGGCGGAGTTGGCCGCCATCCTGCTGGACCGGTACGACGGCGGTGACGTCACGCCCGAGGAGTTCGGCAGGTCGCTCCGGCGGGACACGGAGCTGGCCGACACCCTCGACGGCGCGTGGCCGCTGCTGGAGGCGGCCGACCTGGTCGGAGACCTGTGGTCGGTCCCCGCCTATCTGCGGCTCTGCGCCCCCTGGCTGGACCGCGACGAGGTGCGCCGCCTCCAGCGGCCGGACCCCCGGGCCTGGACGGTCGCCGACCTGCCGCTGCTGGACGCGGCCCGGCAGCGGCTCGGCGACCCGCGGGCGGCCCGGCGCGGACTCCGCCACGAGGCCGTCCTCGCCGCCCAGCGCGAGCGCATGGCGCAGGTCGTCGACAACCTGATCGGGGCCGCGGCCGACTCCGGTGCCGACGGCGACGACGGCGAGGGCCTGGTGAGGATGCTGCGCGGCGCGGACGCCGAGGTGAGTCTGGTCGACGAGTCCGAACTGCCCGTCCCCGACCCGGACCTCCTCGCCGGTCCGTTCGCGCACGTCGTCGTCGACGAGGCCCAGGAGCTGACCGACGCGGAATGGCAGATGCTGCTGCTGCGCTGCCCGTCCCGGAGCTTCACCGTCGTCGGGGACCGCGCCCAGGCCCGGCACGGCTTCACGGAGAGCTGGCGGGAGCGGCTGGCGCGGGCCGGGTTCGACCGGATCGAGCAGGCCTCGCTCGGCATCAACTACCGCACACCGCGGGAGGTCATGGCGCAGGCCGAGCCGGTCATCCGGTCCGTGCTCCCGGACGCCAACGTGCCGGTCTCGATCCGCGGCAGCGGCCTGCCGGTCGTCCACGGGTCCGTGACCGACCTGCGTCCGATCCTCGACGCCTGGCTCGCCGCCCATGCCGAGGGCATCGCCTGCGTCATCGGCGACCCGGGCTTCACCCCGACCTCCCGGGTCCGGTCGCTGACCCCGCAGCTGGCGAAGGGGCTGGAGTTCGACCTGGTCGTCCTGGTCGACCCGGAGCGGTTCGGCGAGGGCGTCGAGGGTGCCGTGGACCGCTACGTCGCCATGACCCGCACCACCCGCGAACTGGCCGTGCTGACGCGTGCCCGCCCCAGCTAGCTAGGCGCCGCCGTCCTCCTCCAGCAGGGACAGCTCGGCCCAGATCGTCTTGCCGTCCGCGGTGTGCCTGGTGCCCCAGCGCTGGGTCAGCTGGGCCACCAGGAGCAGGCCCCGGCCGCCCTCGTCCCAGGTCTTCGCCCGGCGCAGGTGCGGGGCCGTGGGGCTGGTGTCGGAGACCTCGCAGATCAGCGTGGTCGTGTCGTGGAGCAGCCGGAGCCGGATCGGGTGGGCGCCGTAGCGGATGGCGTTGGTGACCAGTTCGCTGACCACCAGCTCGGCCGTGAAGGAGACGTCGCTCAGGTTCCAGACGTCCAGCTGCTCCACGACCTGCTTGCGGATCGGCGCGACCAGCGCGGGGTCGGCGGGCACGTCCCAGGCGGCCACCTCGGACGGCGACAGGCCCTGGGTGCTCGCCAGCAGCAGGGCCACGTCGTCGGCGGCGCCGCCGGACGGCAGCAGGGCGTGCAGGATCCGGTCGCAGGTCTCGTCCAGGGAGTCCTGGTGGGCCGCGAGGGCCTCGTGGAGGAGGCGGCGGCCGGTGGCCGGGTCCAGGTGCCGGGACCTGACCAGGCCGTCCGTGAACATGGCGAGCACGGTCCCCTCGGGCAGCGCCACCTCGGCGGACTCGAACGGCAGCCCGCCCAGGCCCAGCGGTGGCCCGGCCGGCAGGTTCACCTCGTGGATGCGCCGGCCCGGGCGGAGCACGACGGGCTCCGGATGACCGGCGCGGGCCATGGTGCAGTGCCGGGACACCGGGTCGTAGACGGCGTACAGGCAGGTCGCGCCGACCTCGCCGGGGCTGCCCTCGCCGCCCTGCTCCTCGGACAGCCGGACCACCAGGTCGTCCAGGTGGGTGAGGAGCTCGTCCGGGGCCAGGTCGATGTCGGCCAGGGTGCGCACGGCCGTACGCAGCCGCCCCATGGTGGCCGAGGCCTGCACACCGTGGCCGACGACGTCCCCGACGACCATGGCGACCCGCAGCCCGGACAGCGGGATCACGTCGAACCAGTCGCCGCCCACCCCGGCCCGCGCCGCCGGCAGATAGCGGGAGGCGGCCCGCAGGGCCGCGGTGCGCGGCAGCGTCCGGGGCAGCAGGCTGCGCTGGAGGGCCAGCGCGGTCTCGCGCTCGCGCGAGTAGCGGCGGGCGTTGTCGATGCAGACGGCGGCCCGCGCGGTGATCTCCTCGGCCAGCAGCATGTCGTCCGGGCTGAACGGGTCCGGCCGCCGGTGCCGGGTCAGTACCGCGATGCCCAGCGTCAGCCCGCGCGCCTGGATCGGCACCGCCATCGAGGAGTGCACCGAGAACTCGCGCACCCGCTCCGCGCGCGCCGTGTGCCAGCTCAGCCACTGCTGCATGTCGCCGGCCTCCACCGAGGCCACGATCGTGCGTCCCGCGATCACCGCGTCGGCCTGCGGCGAGAAGGCGGGGTAGGACTCGGCGTGGCCGGGCTTGACCACCGCCTCGGGGACGCCGGGGAGCACGGACTGGTGGGCGGCGCGGCGCATCGTGACCGGCGCGGTCAGCCGGGCGGGCGGCTCGTCGCCGTCCTCCGAGGGGTCCAGCAGGTCGATGGTCACGAAGTCGGCGAGCGCGGGCACGCAGACGTCCGCCAGCTCCTGGGCCGTACGGGTGACGTCGAGGGTGCTGCCGATCCGCACGCTCGCCTCGTTGACCAGCTGGAGCCGCTCCCTGGCCAGGTAGTTCTCGGTGAAGTCGTGCGCGGCCAGGCACACGCCCCGCACCCGGCCCGCCGCGTCGGTGACCGGTGCCATGCGGGCCAGCCAGGCGTGCGCCCGGTCCTCGCCGCCGGTGCGCATGTACGTCTGGACGTCCAGTGGGCGGCCCGTGGTCAGCACCCGGAGCATGCTCCGCTCCAGTTCCTCGCTCTGTTCCTTGCCGCCGATCTCGGTGATCCTGAGCCCCAGGGCGCGCTCCTCGGGCAGCCCGATGACCTCGGCCATCGCGTCGTTCACCTGGCGCAGCCGCAGTTCCTCGTCGTAGACCGCGACCGCGCACGGCGACTGCGTCAGCGCGGCCGTGGCCAACGGGTCGTCCGGGCCGCTCGGGCCGCCGCGGCGCAGCGGGGAGACCACCAGCCAGTGGCCCGGGGCCGCGCCGTGCGCCGGCCGGTGGTGCGCGAGGAGCCAGACGGGGACCGTACGGCCGTCCCGGTGGCGCAGGCCGAGGACGCCGTCCCAGCGGGCTCCGGCGGGGCGGGGCACGGTGCCGCCCGGGGCCAGCAGCCGGGCCGCGGGCCGGCCCACGACGTCGTCGGCCGTGTGGCCGAGGAGCCGCCGCGCGCCCTCGTTCCACTCGACCAGCGTGCCGTCCTCGCCGATGACAGCCCGGGCCGTCGCCGCATCGTCGAACGGATAGACCCGGCTCATCGTCGCACTCCCAAGCGCACACTCACAGTCAACAGGTGCACCACTGCTGTTCAGCCTAGTGCGTCGGGCCCTTCCGCGAACGGCGACCTGCGCGGGGCCGGCCGGCCGCCGCCCGTCCCGTCCGGGGCGCGTCCGGGTGGCCGAACGGGAACCGGCCGACCGGTCGAACGGGGCACCGGGACGTCTCCTGACCCTTGACGTCCGCGCCTGTCACGACGTCAGAATCTGTTTGTTCACGATCAGTTGTGAGTAGTTCTGGGCCCTGATGAGGGAGAGCCGCACCATGACGGTCACACGCAGATCGGTACTGGCAGCCGCCGCGGCGGCCCCGACGGCGGGCGCGCTGCTCGGCGCCCCCGGCGCCTGGGCGGCCCCGGGGACGGGCACGTCCACGCAGGTCACCGGCGGCCGCACGGTCCCCCTGCGGGACGGCTGGCGGTTCGCGCTGGTCGACCCGGGCGGGATCACCGACCCGACCGGCGCCTACGCGGACGCCGCCGACCCCGGGTACGACGACTCGGCCTGGCGCCGGGTCGCCGTACCGCACGACTGGAGCATCGAGCAGACCCCCACCACGGAGAACGGCACCACCAGCGGCACCGGCTTCTTCCCGGGCGGCCTCGGCTGGTACCGGCTCGCCTTCACCCTGCCGCCGGCCTGCGCGGGCAAGCGGATCTCGGTGGAGTTCGACGGCGTCTACATGGACGCGTACGTCTACTGCAACGGCACCGAGGCCGGCAGCCACCCCTACGGCTACACCGGCTTCGCCCTCGACCTCACCGGACTGGTGCACACCGACGGCAGCACCGAGAACGTCCTCGCGGTCAAGGTTCAGAACCGGCTGCCGAGCAGCCGCTGGTACTCGGGCAGCGGCATCTACCGCGAGGCCCGCCTGGTGGTCACCGACCCCGTGCACGTGGCCCGCTGGGGGACCCGTGTCACCACCCCGGACATCACCGCCGAGCGGGCCGTGGTGCGGGTGCGCACGGCCGTCGCCGACGCGTCCGGCGCGGGCGCGGACGTCACCGTCGTCTCCCGGATCGCCGGCCCCGACGGCCGTACGGTTGCCCGGACCTCTTCCGTCCTCGCCGTCGCCGCCGGCGCCGGGGAGGCCGCCGAGACCCACGAGCTGACCGTCCCCGAGCCGCTGCTGTGGGACTTCGCCGGCCCGCACCGCTACACCCTGCACACCGAGCTCCGGACCGGCGGCACCACCACCGACACCCACCGCACGGTCTTCGGCATCCGCGACTACCGCTTCGACCCGGACGAGGGCTTCTCCCTCAACGGCGTCCCCGCCAAGATCAGGGGCGTCGACCTGCACCACGACCAGGGCGCGCTCGGCGCGGCGATCAGCGCCGACGCGGTGCGCAGACAGATGACCCTCATGAAGTCGATGGGCGTCAACGCCCTGCGCACCTCGCACAACCCGCCCTCGCCGCAGATGATCGAGGTCTGCGAGGAACTCGGCATCGTGATGATGGTGGAGGCCTTCGACTGCTGGCGCACCGGCAAGACCAAGTACGACTACGGCCGGTTCTTCGACGAGTGGTGCGAGCGCGACGCCACCGAGATGGTGCTCGCCGCCCGCAACTCGCCCGCCGTCGTCCTGTGGTCCATCGGCAACGAGATCCCCGACTCCACCTCGACGGCCGGCCTCGCCATGGCCGACCGGATCATCGCCGCGATCAGGGCCGCCGACGACACCCGGCCCCTGGTCATCGGCTCCGACAAGTACCGCAGCGTGCCGAAGGCCGGCTCGGCCGCCGACCTGATGCTCGCCAAGCTCGACGGTCTCGGCCTCAACTACAACACCGCGAGGTCCGTGGACGCGCTGCACGCGGCCTACCCGCACCTCTTCCTCTTCGAGTCCGAGTCGTCCTCGGAGACCTCGACCCGGGGCGCGTACCAGGAGCCGGAGCACCTCAACACCGGCGAGAACCACACCCCGGGGCGCCGCGCCACTTCGTCCTACGACAACAACCTCGCCTCCTGGACGATGAGCGGCGAGTACGGCCACAAGAAGGACCGGGACCGGAAGTGGTTCGCGGGGCAGTTCCTCTGGTCGGGCATCGACTACATCGGCGAGCCGACGCCGTACGACGTCTTCCCGGTCAAGGCGTCCTTCTTCGGCGCCGTCGACACGGCCGGCTTCCCCAAGGACATGTACCACCTGTTCCGCAGCCAGTGGACGGCCGAGCCGATGGTGCACCTGCTGCCGATGACCTGGAACCACGAGGAGGGGGACACGGTCGAGGTCTGGGCGTACGCCAACGTGCCCTCCGTCGAGCTGTTCCTGAACGGGAGGTCCCTGGGAACCAGGGAGTTCGACACCAAGACCACCACCGACGGCCGCGCCTACCTGGAGACCACCGAGGCCACCGGCGACGACAAGACCTTCACCACCGGCCCCTACCCCGGCAGTTACACCAGCCCGAACGGCAGCGCGGGCAAGCTGCACCTGACCTGGGAAGTCCCTTACGAGCCAGGCGAGTTGAAGGCGGTGGCCCGGCGTGACGGCAAGGTGGTGGCGACCGACGTCCTGCGCACGGCCGGCGCCCCGCACGCCGTCCGCCTGACCGCCGACGACACGCCGCCGCCCGCCGACGGGCGTTCGCTGCTCTTCGTGACCGCCGAGATCGTCGACGCGCACGGCGTGGTGGTGCCCGACGCCGGGCACCTCATCACCTTCGCCGTGCGCGGCGGTTCGCTGGCCGGCCTCGACAACGGCCGTCAGGAGAGCGCCGAGCGCTACCAGGCCACCACCCGGACCGCGTTCCACGGCAAGGCCCTCGCCGTGGTCCGCGCCGGGACGAAGGCCGGCGCCCTCGCGGTGACCGCACGGGTGGACGGACTGCGCGCGGACACCGTCGCGGTGCGCACGGCACCGGCCCACGACGTGGCCGGCACCCCCGCCCAGGTCTTCGGCCCGGACCTTCCCGCCCCGCCGTCCTACCCCCGCGCCGACGCCGGTTACTCCGGCCGCGCGGACACCCTCCCGGCCGCCATGCTCGACGGCGACCCCGGCACCGGCTGGTCCAACGCCTTCGCCAAGTCGGCCACCGCCCTGCTGCCCGCGTTCACCGGCGCCCGGGCGCAGGACTGGGTCTCGGTCGACCACGGCCGCACCCGCACCTTCGACCGGGTCGAGGTCTCCTTCACCGTGGACGCGACCCACGCCCTGCCCGCGTCGGTCGAGGTCGCGGTCTGGGACGGCACGGCCTACCGGGCGGTGACGGACACGGCGGTCGACTGGGCCACCGCCTCCGACACCCCGACCGTCGTCACGTTCACCCCGGCCCGCGGCTCCCGCGTCCGCCTGACCCTGACCAGCGCCCGTCCGGGCGAGGCCTCGGGGGCGGTGCGCATCAGCAGGCTGGACGTCTGAGCGCACGGCGGGGGACCGGTGACACGGGCCCCCGCCGCTGCTCGCAGGTACCACGTCGAAGGGTGCTTGACCTGGTGGTATTTACGGGTAAGTACCCGCGCGGTACCGTGAAGGGCATGCCAGCTCTCAATGTGGAGTTCAGCGACCGCGAGCTAGAGGACCTGAGGCAGATAGCCAAGGAGCGCGGTACGTCCATGAAGGCCCTCGTCCGTGACGCGGCCGCAGCCGACATCGCCCGCCACCGCGCGCTCCAGGAGGGCGCGGAGGAATTCCGCCGTTTCTTCTCGGCGCACGCGGCCGAGTTCGCGGCCGCCTTTCCCGACGACGAGCCTCCCAAGAAGGGCAAGGCCGCCTGACCCATGCCGCCGGTCATCCACATCGACGTGCCCTGGCTGCTCCAGCGCCATGAGGAAGTGCTGCCGGACCAGCCCACCGTCAACGACTTCTCCGCACTGGTCGCCGCCGTCGCCCGGCACCGTGTCGACCCGCCCCGGCTCGGGGTGGACTCCGACCCGGCCTGGCGGGCCGCCGCCCTGCTGCACACCCTCGCCGTGCTCAAGCCGCTTCCCTCGGCCAACGCCCGGTTCGCCTGCGCCACCGCCGTGGCCTACATGTTCGTCAGCGACGTCGGCATCGACCCGCCCTACGGCGCCCTGGTCGACCTCGCCCGCGACCTGATGAGCGGCAAGGCTGACGTCTACGCCGCCGCGGACCGGCTCCGTTCCTGGCAGCTCTGACCGCCGCCGGCGGCCGGAGCGGACGCGGTGTTCACACGGTGCGCGGAAAGTGAATGCGAACACTGAGGGGCTTTTTCCCGAGTTGCCTTTCTGACTTTCTGTCAATGCTGTCGATGTTGTACAGGCGCCTTGTTGCTTGTGTGAGACTTGTGCGAGGGTGAAACACCCGGGCGGGGGGTAATGGCCGGGAGGTATTCGGCAGTTGGGGAACGCGACCGGTACCACGACGGCGAATTCCCGCTCCCCGCACGCGCACCGAAGAAGGTGCGCACCATCCCGCACCAAAGGAAACCGCTCAGTGCCCACCCCCCACCCGCCTCGCCCCCCGTATCCGCCGCCCGGCGGTGACGAGGGGGAGTCCGACGAGTCGCTCGCGGCCCCGCTGCGCGCAGGCTCCGACATCGAGGCCTCCCGGTCCGCCGCGCTGCTCATGGCCCGGCACTGGCGACCGGTACAGGAATACGCGGTCATCTGCCTGGCCGTCTCCGGGCCGATCGCCCACATGGTCGCGGCCGCCGCGTTCCACCAGGTCCTCGACCGGGTGGCGCTCGGCGAGACCGCCGACGCGATCCGGCCCCGGCTGCTGGTCTCCGTCCGCGACACGGTCGCCAACTGGTCCGCCGAGGACCGAATATCGGAGGTTCTCCCCGATCTCGGCAAACCCGCCGGTGGCCGCGGTATGCGCGCCACGAAGTCCCTGACGCCGGAAAACCGCGCCCTCGCGGAGCGTTCTTTCCAGGGTCTCGCCCCGCTCGCCCAGAGCCTGCTCTGGCACACCGAGGTCGAGGCCGAGCCCATAACCGTACCGGCCGGTCTTTTGGGCATGGACACGGCAACCGCGGCGGCCGCGCTCGCCGACGCCCGGGAGAAATTCCGCGAGGGCTGCGTCCGCGCCCACCGGGATCTCGCGCCGACCCAGGAGTGCCGCTACTACAACCGCCTCCTGGACGTGCCGCTCCGCCGCGGCGGCGCCCTGCTGCCGGACGTCCAGGAACACCTCGCCCAGTGCCCGTACTGCAGGGCCGCCGCCGAACAGCTCGGCCATGTCGAGGGCGGACTGGGCGTGCTGTTCGTCGAGGCGGTCCTCGGCTGGGGAGCCCGCCGCTACCTCGACTCACGCCCGGGGCGCCGGAGCGGCGGCGACCCGGCGGCCGCCCGCACCCGCTCCGGGTCCCGGCGCTCCGGCGGCGGCCGGCGCCGCGCCACCGCCCGGACGAGGATCCTCGCCCGCATCCCGGTCCAGGTGCGCCGCCCGCCGGGCTCCTGGTCCTCGAAGACCCTGCTGACCAGCGTCGGCGTCGCCGGGGCCGGCCTGCTGGCCTCCGTGCTCGCCGTCAGCACGCTCTCCGGCGGCAGCGACGGCAAGGACGCCGTGGCCACCTCCGGCCTGGTCCCCGGGGACTCCGACCCGGAGGCGACGCCCACCTCCGGCACCGCCGGGCTGCCCACCGCCGACCACGAGACCCGGCTGCGCAACGCCGCCGCCCAGCTGTGCCTCGACATCGACGGCACACCGAGGGCCGGTGCCGCCGTCGTCCTCCAGGTCTGCTCCACGGCCGTGACCCAGCAGTGGACGTACGAGAGCGACGGCGAGCTGCGCAGCGTGTCCGACGAGAGCCTGTGCCTGGACTCGCACGCGGACGCCGGGGTCGTCATCCTCGGCACCTGCGCCGCGGCCGGGACCGGGCGCGGCGCCGACGTGCGCTACGACCTCACCGCCCAGGGCGAACTGCTGCCGCACTGGGACCGGACCCTCGCCCTCGCCACGGCCGGCGAGGAGGACGGCTCCGACATCGTCGTCAAGGTCCGCGACCACTCCAGCGCCCAGCGCTGGCTGACCGACGTGACGGCCCCGTCCCAGAGCCCCGGCTCCCTCTCCATCGCCGGCACCGGAGCCCCCTCCGCCCAGCCGGCGGAACTCGCCGGGCACTAGGAGCTCCGCCGCCGGGCCGGATCAGTTCACGATGTCCCGGGGCGCGCCGCCCGCCAGGAAGCCGAGGACGTTCTGTACGGCGGCCAGCGCGATCCGGACCAGGGTCTCCCGGGTGACGCCCCCGACGTGCGGCGAGAGCACCACGTTGGGGGCGCGCAGCAACCGCAGGGCCGGCGTGGGCGGTTCGGGATCGAACACGTCCAGGCCGGCCCCGGCCAGGGTGCCCTTGTCCAGCGCGTCGGCCAGGGCCTCCTGGTCGACGAGCGCGCCCCGGGCGGTGTTGACCACGAACGCCGTCGGCCGCAGCAGGGCGAGCCGCCCGGCGTCCAGCAGGTTCCGGGTGCCGTCGGTGAGCGGGCAGTGCAGGGTCACGTAGTCCGCGGCCGGCAGCAGCTCCTCCAGCGGGACGTACCGCGCCCGCCCGTACCGCTCCTCCGTCTCCTCGGAGGCCCGGTGGCGCTGCGTGTACAGGACGGTCATGTCGAACGCCTCGGCGCGCCGGGCGACCTGCCGCCCGATCTGCCCGAGCCCCACGATCCCCAGCGTCTTGCCGGACAGCTCCGTGAGCGAGCGCTGGAGCCGGGGGAGCGCCCAGTCGCCCTCGGCCAGCGCCCGGTGCGCGGGCACCAGTTGCTTGGCGAGGGCCAGCATCAGCGCGAAGGTCTGCTCGGCCACGTTCTGCGCCTCGGCGCCGCTGGAGCCGATCGTGCACACCGACACCCCGTTCGCGCGCGCCGCGTCGGCGGCCACGTAGTCGAAGCCGTGGCTCGCGCACTGCACCAGCTCCAGCTCCGGCGCGGCGGCCAGGTGCTCGGCGGTCACCGGGGCGAGGGCGGTGATCACGGCCCGGGCCGCGCGCAGCGCCGCCGGGTCCTCGTCGACCGACTCCACGACGGTGACCCGCGCGTCGGCGGGGAAGAGCGTCGAGAGCCCGGCGCCCGCCGCCCGGCCGCCGACGTGCGGCGGGATGACGGCGAGGACGTTCTTCGGGGCGCTCACGCGGACTCCTCGACGAGGTCGGCCGCGGTGACCGCGGCGGGGGTGCGGTGGCCGGACAGGGCGAGGGTGAGGTCGAACTCCGCGAGCAGGCAGCGGATCACGTGGTCGACGCCGGCCTGTCCGTCCAGGCCCAGACCGTAGACGTACGGCCGTCCCAGCAGGACCGCGTCGGCGCCGAGGGCGAGGGCCCTGAACACGTCGTCGCCGGTGCGCACCCCGCTGTCGAAGAACACGGTGAGCCGGTCGCCGGCCGCCGCGGCGACGCGGGGCAGCGCGTCGGCCGCCGCCACCGAGCCGGCCACCTGGCGGCCGCCGTGGTTGGACACGACGACCCCGTCCATCCCGGCGTCGGCGGCCAGCCGGGCGTCGTCCGGGTGCAGCACGCCCTTGAGGACGATCGGACCGTCCCAGTGCTCCCGCAGGAAGGCCAGGTCCGGCCAGGTGTGGCTCGGGTCCCCGAACAGCCCGAGGAAGTGCAGCACGGCCGCGTTCGGATCCTCGTGCACCGGCTTGGCGAGCCCCGCCAGGAACGCCGGGTCGGTGAAGTAGTTGGCGGTGCCCACCCCGTTGAGGAACGGCAGGTACGCCTGGTCGAGATCGCGCGGGCGCCAGGACAGCAACGGCGTGTCGAGCGTGACCACCAGCACCGAGAACCCGGCCGCCCGCGCCCGCCCCAGGAAGCTCTTCGTCACCTCGCGGTCCTTGCCCCAGTACAGCTGGAACCACCGCTCGGCGTCGCCCATGGCCTTGGCCACCTGCTCCATCGGCGTGCTGGAGGCGGAGGACAGGACGAACGGCACGCCGTGGGCGGCGGCGGCCCGGGCGGCCGCGGGCTCGGCGTCCGGGTGCATGATGGACAGCACGCCGACGGGCGCGAGCGCCAGCGGCGCGGGCAGGGCCCGGCCCAGCACCGTCACCGACAGGTCCCGGTCGCCGACGTCCCGCAGCATGCGCGGCACGATGCGGCGCCGGGCCAGGGCGGCCCGGTTGGCGCGCATGGTGGCGCCGTCACCGGCGCCGCCCGCCACGTAGCCGACCGGACCGGGCCCGAGCCGCAGCTCGGTGAGCTCCTCCAGCCGGGTCAGATCGGTGGGCAGCCGCGGGACCGCCCCCGTCATCCCGTTGAGATAGATCTCGTACTGGAAGTCCGCCCAGTGTCTCGCCATCCGTACGTCCCGCCTCTCCACGTCGAGTTCGCGCCGTGGCGACCATACCCGCCGGTATGTACGCGGCAGTAGACCGCCCTTCGCGTCAGGCGGCCGCGCGAGCACCGGCAGCGGCCGCCGCGCGACCGTCCAGGGCGCGGCGGAAGCGGAATGTTTCAGGACTATTGACGAAGCGGTCGGTTCCGGCCATCCGGCTGCCTCGGGCGATCAAGAACCGCTCCGTTGGGCGGTCGGTGTGCTCGGATTCCGTGACTTCGCGCCACTGATTCAACACGCAAGGTTACTGAATCCTGTGGGTTCGATGTGTGTTCCGGCGGCGGACTCGGCAGAGTGGCGCCCGCCGCCCCGGCACCCACCGGGCCGGGGTCGGCACCCGTCGAAATCGAGCGGAAGGATGCACACCATGCGAACCACCGCGCGCTGGGCGGCGACCGTCGGCCTCACCACCGCCGCCGTCTGCGGACCCCTGACCGGGGCCGCCGTCGCCGCACCGGGCTCGCTCTACGCCCCCTCGGCCCTGGTGCTCACCACCGGCCACGGCAGCGACGCGTCCACCGCGACGCCCGAGCGTGCCGTCACCCTCACCTGCGCCCCGGGCGCCTCGGGCACCCACCCGGCCGCCGCCGAGGCCTGCGCCGAACTGCGCGGTGCCGGCGGCGACCTCGACGCCCTGGCCCCGGGAGCCGCCGTGTGGTGCACCAGGCTCTACGACCCCGTCGTGGTCACGGTCGAGGGCGTCTGGCAGGGCAAGCGCGTCTCCTACGAACGCACCTTCGGCAACGCGTGCATGAGGGACGCCTACGGGGCGGGCGTCTTCGCGTTCTGAGACCCGGGATCGCACGGTTCCCGTGACTGCCGGACAGGTCCGCAACTGGGGAGTGCGGCCCCTGGAGCGGGGACCGGCGATCTCGCACCGGGGGTCGGACGGGCGGAGTGGGGCCGCCCGCCGACTCCCGGCATCACCGCCGCTCCCCGGGTGTCCCGTCCCGGGGAAACCCGGGGAGCGGCGGGAAACGCCCCAACAGCCCCGAGGCCCTCAGCAGCCGGGGGTACCGGGGCCCCTCGCACACCAGCCGCAGCCGTCCGCCCCGCTCCCTGGCCCGCGCTTCGGCCCGGCACAGCACCCGTAACCCCGAGCAGTCCAGGAAGTCCAGCCGCCGCAGGTCGACGAGCACATCGGGTTCGGGTCCGGCCGTCGCCGCGAGCAGGTGCTCGGCCAGCAGCTCCTCGGTGGCGATGTCCACCTCGCCGAAGACCTCGACGACGAGATACGCCCCCCGGCGGCGGGTCCGGGCGCAGGAGTTGGCCGCGGGCAGCCCGGGGTCCACGGCTTCCTGCGTCATTTCCGCTCCACCTGGCACGGGGCATGTACGGGTCCAGGTAGTTACCCGCCGGGAACCCCTGCCATCCCCGATACGGGCAGCGCAAGATCAGCTTCACTCGACAGTGTGAACTTTCATGAAGGAGCTTGACTCGATGCCCCTTTGTGAAACGAGAACGGCGAGGGGCCGCCGTCTCCCTGCTGACGGCGGCCCCTCGGCCCCTCGGTCCCTGCGGCTCCGCGGAGGTCACATGTGGACCACGGGCGCCGCGTTCGCGTCCTGCCGCGGCACGCCCCGCCGGAAGAGCACGAAGGCGATCGCCGCGCCGGCCACGAACATCACGGCCGACCACCAGAACGCCGTGGTGTAGCTCTCGATCGTGGCCTGCGCCTGGACCAGCTTGTCGGCCGCGTTCCTGCCGGCCAGGTAGTCCGTCGCCGCGCTCGCGGCCAGCGTGTTGAGCAGCGCCGTACCGATCGAACCGCCCACCTGCTGCATGGCGTTGACCGTCGCGGAGGCGACGCCCGCCTCGTCGGCCGAGACCCCGCCGGTGGCCAGCTGCATGGAGGCCGGCATGACCAGGCCGAGGCCCAGGCCGGTCACGATCAGCTGCGGGAGCACCGCGCCGGTGTAGCTGGAGCCGACGCCGATCCCGGTCAGCCAGGCCATGCCCGCCGCGGAGATCGCGAAGCCCAGCGGCACGACCGCCTTGGGGCCGATCCGCGGCACCAGCACCTGTGTGCCCACCTGCGCGGTCACCATCAGGGCGGCGATCATCGGCAGGAACGCCACACCGGTCTTCGTCGGGCTGAAGCCGAGGTTGAGCTGGAGGTAGTAGGTGAGGAAGAGGAACACGCCGAACATGCCGCCGGCCGAGATCAGCACGGCCAGGAAGGAGGCGCCCCGGTCGCGGTCCAGCAGGATGCCCAGCGGCAGCAGCGGGTGCTTCGACTTGGTCTGCCACCAGGCGAAGGCGGCCAGGAACGCCACGCCCGCGATCAGGAAGCCCCAGGTCAGCGGCGAACCCCAGTCGTGCGTCTCGGCGTTGGAGAAGCCGTAGACCAGCGAGAAGAGACCGGCGGCGACCAGCACCGTGCCCGGCACGTCGAGCTTGGAGTTCGCGGCGTCGCGGTGGTTGGTCAGCAGCATCGTGCCGCCCACGAAGGCGACGACGGCGATCACGACGTTCACGTAGAGCGTCCAGCGCCAGTCGAACGCGTCGGTCAGCGCGCCGCCCAGCAACAGGCCGACCGCACCGCCGGCGCCCGCGATGGCGCCGTAGACACTGAAGGCCCTGGCCCGCTCGCGGGCGTCGGTGAACGTGGTGTTGAGCAGCGAGAGCGCGGCCGGTGCGAGCAGCGCGCCGAAGGCGCCCTGGAGGGCGCGCGCGGTGACCAGCATCTCGAAGTTGGCGGCGGCGCCGCCGAACGCGGAGACGGCGGCGAAGCCGACGACGCCCACGAGGAAGGCGGTCTTGCGGCCGAACAGGTCGGCTATCCGGCCGCCGAGCAGCAGCAGGGACGCGAAGGCCAGGGCGTAGCCGGTGACGATCCACTGCCGGTTGCCGTCGGAGAACCCGAGGTCCGCCTGGGCGGAGGGCAGGGCGATGTTCACGATCGTGGCGTCGAGCACCACCATCAGCTGGGCGACGGCGATGACCGCGAGGATCCACCACCGCTTCGGGGAGGGGGCGGCCGGCGGTGCCTCCGCGGCACCCGCGCGGACGTCGTCGGTCAGGGTCTTCTCGGACATGGGGGAACCACTCCAGGGAAGTCGTTCGGGATTCACCGAAAAGCCGCTTCGCAACGACGGCCCGACGAGGCCGCGAACGAAACGGTTTCGTACACATCGAGCCTAGACCACTTTTACCGAAACGGCAACGTTTCGCTTGGTGGGGAGGCGGGACGGCGACGGGATCCGCTCCGGCCCGGCGCCGGCCGGGAGTCCCGCCCCGTCGCGCTCACGGCTCTGCGCCGGCGCCCGGGCGGTCAGGTCAGCTGTCGTCGGACCAGCTCGTGCAGCCGGCCGCCGGTGTCGGCGAGCAGCTGGGCCGGCGGACCCTGCTGGGCGACCTTGCCGTCCTCCATCACGATGACCCGGTCGGCGTCCATGACCGTCGACAGCCGGTGCGCGATCACGATCCGGGTGGCGTTCAGCTTGCGCGTGCTCTCCATGACCGTGCGCTGGGTGTCGTTGTCGAGCGCGCTCGTCGCCTCGTCGAAGAAGAGGATGCGCGGCCGCCGGATCAGCGCCTGGGCGATCATCAGCCGCTGCCGCTGGCCGCCCGAGATCGCGCCGCTCCCGGCGACGATCGTGTGCAGCCCCATCGGCATCCGCCGGATGTCCTCGGCGAGGCCCGCCATCTCGGCCGCCGCCATCGCCTCCTGCGGGGTGTACGGCTCGGTGCCGCAGATGACGTCCAGGATCGAACCGGTGAACGGCTGCGCGTGCTGGAGCACCACCCCGCACTGCCGCCGGACCGCCGACCGGTCCAGGGCGCCCAGGTCCTGGCCGTCGTAGAGCACGCTCCCCGACACCGGCCGGTCGAAGCCGATCAGCAGGCGCAGCAGGGTGGACTTGCCGCAGCCGCTGGGGCCGACGACCGCCACGAACTCGCCCGGACGGATGTCGAAGGAGACGTCGTCGAGGACCAGGGGACCGTCGTCGGCGTACCGGAAGGACAGCCTGCGGGCCTCGACGGCGCCGGACAGCGGGCCGGGACGGGTGCTGGCGGTGCGCACCTCGGGCGCGGCTTCCAGCACCGGCTTGATCTCCTCGAACAGCGGCAGCGCCGCCACCGCCGACACGAAGGAGCCGGTCAGCGAGGTGACCGCGGTGAGCAGCATCGTCACCGAGGTGTTGAAGGTGAGGAAGGCCGCCGCGTCCATGGCGCCCTCGGCCGGGCCCGCGAGCAGGACGAACATCAGCAGGGTGCAGACCGGCAGGTACACCGAGCCCAGCACCGAGGTGAGGTTCTTGATCCGGCCCACCTTCTGCTGGAGCTCCCGGCTGCGCGCGAACTCGCCCGCCCAGGCGGCGTACGCGTAGTTCTCGGCCGCCGCCACCCGCAGCTTGGGCAGGCCCCGCAGGGTCTGGAAGGCCTGGTTGTTCAGCTTGTTGCCGAGCACCACCAGGCGGCGCTGCCAGCGCACCTGCCACAGACCGAGCCCCAGGAACAGGGCGCCGACGACCACGAGCATGCCCAGCGCGGCCAGCGCCATCGGCACGCTGTACCAGAACAGCAGGCCCAGGTTCATGGCGCCGACGGTGACCGACTGGGCGACGGTGGGACCGACGCCCGCCAGCAGTCTGCGGATCGCGCTGATGCCCATCGCCGCGCTCGCCAGCTCACCGGTCGAGCGCTGGGTGAAGAACCTCGTCGGCAGCCGCAGCAGCCGGTCCCAGACCGCCGGTTGCAGGGTCGCCTCGATGCGGCCCTCCAGGCGGAGGATGGTCAGGTTCTCCAGGAGCGTGAACGCGGCCGACACCACCGCGCTGAGCATCACCGCGAGACAGACCTGGACGATGAGGTCCGTCTGGGCCCTCGGCACGTACTCGCCCAGCACCCTGCCGGTGGCGATCGGCACCAGCGAGCCGATCGCGACGGTCACCAGACCGGCCAGCAGCAGGGCGCCCAGGTCGCCGCGGGTGCCCTGGAGACTGAACCGGAGCAGGCCCAGGGGAGTCTGAGCCCTGTCGGGCAGCGGCCGGTAGAACATCACACCGCGCGGCTCGAACTCCGCCGCGTTCGCCTTCTCGACCGGCGTCTCCCGGCCCGTCGCCGGATGGACCGCCACATAGCCGCCGCGCCGCCACAGCAGTGCGACCGGTGCCCCGGACAGGGCGCGGTGCCCGACCAGCGGGCCGATGTCCTCCCGCCACCAGCGGCCGTCCAGGCGGACCGCCCGGGTCCGCACCCGGGAGGCCACCGCCACCCGCTCGACCGGGTCGGCGCGGTCGTCCCCGGCCGGGCCCGCGCCGATCTGCGCGGGCTCCGCGAGGGTGATGCCCGCCGCCCGGGCGACCAGCCGGCAGGCCGCGTAGGAGGCGTCGGCGTCGGCGGCCGTGGTGCGCCCCGCCGCCCTGCCGATGGAGGCGAGCAGGGTGCGGTCGGCCTGGGCGCGGACCGCCTCACCGGCCCTGATGCCGGCGGCCGTCCGCGTCTCGTGGGTGCGCTCCAGCTGCTCGATCCACCGGTCCAGCGTGGTGAGCAGCCGGTACTGCTGGTCGACCATGCTCTGCCACACGGCGGGGTCCATCAGCAGATCGGCGGCCGCCTCCGCGCCGTACAGCGAGCCGTACTGGACGCTGCCCGGCGGCACCTGCATCCAGAAGACGTCGTCGTCGGCGGGGGCCGCGGCGCGCTCGCCGGCCGTCATCGGGGCCTGGAAGAGGACGGAGAGGCCGCGGCCGACGCCGAGGGCCAGGGCGTACTCCAGGGGGCTCGTCGTCGGCGGCACGAACCGGGGGTTGCCGTACTCGTCGTAGGACCAGGTCTGGGTGCTGGCCGGCTGGTACAGCTCGCGCAGGCCGACGCGGTGGACGACGCAGTCGCGCAACGGGCGTGCCACCAGGGTGTGCTGGGGTCCGGTGACCGGGCCGAGCAGCAGCGCGCCCGCCTCCAGCCGGCCCAGGTGGTGCCAGTGGCCCTGCTCCCCGGCGTCCACCGCGAACAGGTCCAGCGCGCCCGACGTCACCAGCCACAGCACCTGCGGGCCTTCGAGGTCGAGGCGGTTGAAGCCGGCGCAGTCCATCCGGGCGCCCAGCGCGCCGAGCGCGCCGAGAACGAGGTCGCCTCCGTCCGCGTTCGTCATCTCATCGCTCCCTGACCAGCGCGGCGTACGCGCCCCCGTGCGCCACCAGCTCGTCGTGCCGCCCGCGCTCCACGATCGTGCCGTGCTGGAGCACGACGATCTCGTCGCTGTCGCGGACCGTGCTCAGCCGGTGCGCGATCACCACACAGGCGCAGCCGCGCCGGCGCAGGTTGTCCATGACGGTCAGCTCGGTCTCCGCGTCCAGCGCGCTGGTCACCTCGTCGAGCACCAGGATGCTCGGCCGGCGCACCAACGCCCTCGCGATCTCCAGACGTTGGCGCTGACCGCCGGAGAAGTTGCGGCCGTCCTGCTCGACCTTGCTGTGGATGCCGCCGGGCCGGCGCGTCACCACGTCGTACACGGCCGCGTCCCGCAGCGCCTCCACCACCGCCTCGTCCGGGATCGACGGGTCCCACAGCGCCACGTTGTCGCGCACCGAGCCCTCGAAGAGGAAGACGTCCTGGTCGACGAAGGAGACGGAGGCGGCCAGCGCGCCGCGCGGAATGTCCTCCAGGCGCTGCCCGTCGATGCGGATCACGCCCTCCCAGGGGGAGTAGAGCCCCGATATCAGCCGGGAGACCGTGGACTTGCCGCTGCCCGAGCCGCCCACCAGGGCCACCTGCCGGCCCGGGCCGACCGTCAGGTCGAAGCCGGTGAGCAGGGGCTTGTCCAGCGGGCTGTAGCCGAAGGTGATGTTCTCCAGCTCGACATGGCCGTGCAGCCGCCGGGTCGACCCGCCGGCGCCGGGGCGGTCGTAGACCGGGTCCGCCTGGAAGTTCTCCACGTCCTTGAGGCGGGCCACGTCGGCCGCGAAGTCCTGGATGCGGCCCGCGACGCCGTTGAGCCGGGTCAGCGGCGCGGTGAAGCGGGTCACCAGCGACTGGAAGGCGACCAGCAGGCCGACGGAGATCCCGCCCTCGACCGCCCGCAGGCCGCCGATCCACAGGATCAGCGCGCTGTTGAGGGTCGCGAGCGTCGGCGCCACCACCCCGAGCCAGGCGCTCGGCACCCCGAGCCGCTGCTGTTCCTCCAGGGTGGCCGCGTGCTGCCCGGCCCACCGGCGGAAGTAGCCGTCCTCGCCGCCGGTCGCCTTCATCGTCTCGATCAACTGGAGCCCGGTGTATGCGGTGTTGGTCAGCCGGGCGGTGTCGGCGCGCAGCTTGGCGGTCCGGGTCGCGCGCAGCCGTACGACGAACCGCATCGCCACGATGTTCAGCAGGGCCACGCCGATGCCGACGAAGGTGAGCTGCGCGTCGTAGGTGTAGAGGAGCACCGCGTACAGGACGACGACCACCGCGTCCACGCCCGCCGCGGCCAGGTCGCGGGCCAGGGTCTCGGCGACCTGGTCGTTGGACTGGAGGCGCTGGACCAGGTCGGCGGGGCTGCGCTGGGAGAAGAAGGTCACCGGCAGCCGCAGCAGGTGCCGCAGGAAGCGGGCGCTGGACAGGGTCGAGGAGACGATCCGGCCGTGCAGCAGGTTCGCCTGCTGCAACCAGGTCAGCGCCAGGGTGAGCAGCACACAGGTGCCCATCGCGGCGAACAGCACGCCGAGCAGCGAGGTCTGGCCGCCGATCAGGAACAAGTCGATGTACTGCCGGCTGAGCGCGGGCAGCGTCGCGCCCACCAGCACCAGCAGCAGGCTGGCCAGCACCGCCGCCGGCATGGTGCCCGCCGTGCCGCGCAGCCGGGCGGGCATCGCGCCGAGGACGCCCGGGCGGCGGCCGCCCCGCTCGAAGCCGTCGCCCGGCTCCAGCACCAGCACGACACCGGTGAAGCTGCCGTCGAACTCCTCGACGGGCACGAACCGGCGGCCCTTGGCGGGGTCGTTGACGTGGACGCCCCGGCGGCCGAAGCGGCGGCCCATGCCGTCGTGGACGACGTAGTGGTTGAACTCCCAGAACAGGATCGCCGGGGCCTGGACGTCGGCGAGGGCGGCCAGGTCCATCTGCATGCCCTTGGCCGTGAGCCCGTAACTGCGCGCCGCCTTCAACAGGTTGCTGGCGCGCGAGCCGTCGCGGGAGACACCGCAGGCGATGCGCAGCTCCTCCAGCGGGACATGCCGGCCGTAGTGGGCGAGGACCATGGAGAGGGAGGCGGCGCCGCACTCGACCGCCTCCATCTGGAGGACGGTGGGCGTACGGACCGTGCGGCCGCGGCCCTTGGGGACCGGACGGCGCTCGGGCGGGGCGGCGCGCCGGCGGCCGCGGGTCTCCTGGGAGGTGGTCACGGGAGCAGCCAATCGACGGGACGCTGGTCGGCCAGCCGGATCGAACCCGAGGCCAGGGTCATGGAGTCGAGCCGGAACGGCGGCCCGGCGGCCGAGGACCACTTGTAGCCGCTCTTCGTCCCCTTCGAGGTGTCCAGCCGGACCAGGACGGCCACCGGGCGGCCCTTCCTGGTGAACTGCTCGCCTAGCTGGCTGTCCCCGAGGAACGCGGAGATCGACTGGGCCGACTGGGCGGAGCGGTCCACCGACTTCACATGGCCGCGCAGCACGCCGTACTCCTGTGTGGACACCGACGGCACGGTCAGGTCGACCGGTGCGTCCGCCGGTATGGAGGAGGCGTTCTCGGCGGGGACGTAGACCGTCGCGTACAGCGGATCCGAGGTGCGGGCGATCCTCTCCACGGCGGCGACGTTCGCGCCGGTCTGGATGATCTGCCCGATGGTCGCGGCGAGCGCGCTGATCCGGCCCGCGGCGACGCTGCGCACGACCGAATCGCCTTCGGTGGTACGGACCCTGAGGACGGGTGAGTTCGCCGGCAGCCGCTCGCCCTGCTCCGCGAGGACGGCGGTGACCTGCCCGGCGACCGGGCTCTGGAGGATGTAACTGCCCTGCCCGTGGGTGAGGATGGCCTGCGCGGTCACCGTGGAGGCGACCGAACCGGTCACCGCCCACACCGAGGCCGCCGCCAGCACGACGACCGAGACGGACAGCGCCAGCCAGCCCTGCGGACGGGCGAACCGCACCGGAAGATCGAGCTCCTCCGGCGACTGGAGCTTGGCGAGGGCCTGTTGGCGGAACTGCACGGAACTGCCCTCACCTGTGGGAGAGACGCTGACGAGAGAGGCGTTTCACGACGCCCGAGAGTCCCGGGGCCGGGATCCGGCTCCGGGACTCAGCGGCAACGAGGCGCGGTCAGAGACCGGCGACCAGGTTGGTGACCGGCTGGGTGTTCAGGCCGGTGACGCCCTCGACGGTGCCGACGGCGGTGTTGACCAGGCCGGAAACCGGGGCGATGCCGTCCACCAGGCCGGTGACGGTGCCGAGGGCGTTCACGGACAGACCGCCGGAGACGTTGTCGAGCTCGGCGTCGGAGATCTCGACGGTCTCAACCTGGGGGGTGGAGTTCATGATGGAACTTCCCTTCATATGGATATTCACAAGGGGGGCCGCGGGCGCCGGGCGCCGTATCCAGGAGCCCTGGGCGGCCCCCGCGGTGCGACGGATCAAAGCACGCCCGCAGTCCGCGCTTCCACTCAACCAACGTCCTCACCTGGGCACTTGAGCCTCATGGGGCGACTTCCGTGACGGCGCGCGCACGCCTTGTCGGCGACTCCTTCACATGCGGCACCACTTCGCCCCAGCCCTACGGGTTGCCTGCCCGGCGGTGAATCCGGCACTCCGCGCCAAAGGCGCGGCAGGGGGCGCGCGCATGTGCAGATCCGTCGTCGGCGGTGACCCGCTTGGGTATTGGATGTGCAGATTCCCTGAAGCAAGGATTCCGGTCCGTGATCGCGACGGAACGTCAGTGATCGATCGCCGACAGTGTCCGTCCGCCTCGGGCGGGAGGCGTGCGCACCCTGCCCACCCGGGCGGCCGGTCCGCCCGGACCCTCGTCGCTCATCGTCATCTCGGCGAACGCCCCCCGGCGGCCCGGCTCGGTGGGCACCGCTTCGATCAGGACATCCGGACCCGTCACCGCGCGCCGCGACGGCACCGCCTGCCGCACCGCCGTCACCGGCACGGAGGGGCCCCGTGCCACCGGACCGCGATCACCGCCGCGACCAGGGCGGACGCGGTGCCGCCCGGACCTCGCCGACCGCCCCGGCCCGCGGCCCGGGACCGGGCGCGCGCGGCCGCCGCGGCACGCGCCGCGGTGGCCGGTTCACCGCCGGTCCGAAGAAGCCGGGAACCGGAATTGAACGCACCACGTGACCCGGCCGTACCTATAGCCATCCAGGCGCCGCTCACGAACAACTGCCCTACTACGGCAGACACTCCGTCCCTTGGAGGTCGAGAAGTTTGAGTCACAAGCGAATTCCGAAGCGCAAGGCCGCCATAGCAGTGGGCGGTGTCGTTGCGCTCGGAGCTGCGGCGATTCTGCTGCCGAACGCCAACGCGTCCCAGGACGGCAACTCCGGCGCCACCGCCGCCCCGAAGACCCTCAAGTCCGCCACGGACGCCTCGGATCTTGCCTCGCAGCTCCAGGGCCTGCTCGGCCAGACCTTCGCCGGGTCCTACTACGACAGCACCAAGCGGCAGCTCGTCGTCAACGTCACCGACGGCGACAGCAACGTCGTCGCCCAGGCGGAGCAGGCCGGCGCGGTCGTGCGCCAGGTGGAGAACAGCGACGCCGAACTCCAGGCCGCCGCCACCACCCTGAAGACCAAGGCGACCATCCCCGGCACCGCCTGGTCGGTCGACCCGAAGACCAACAAGGTCGTGGTCACCGCCGACAGCACCGTCACCGGCACCAAGTGGGACACGCTGGAGTCGACGGTCCAGAGCCTCGGCTCCAACATGGCCACCCTCAAGAAGACGGCGGGCTCCTTCAAGACCTTCGTCTCCGGCGGCGACGCGATCTTCGCCCAGGTGCAGGGCGGCGAGGTCCGCTGCTCCCTCGGCTTCAACGTCACGGCCTCGGACGGCACCCCCGCCTTCCTGACGGCCGGTCACTGCGGTGTCGCGGCCGCGGACTGGTCCGACGCCGAGGGCGGCCAGCCCATCGCCACCGTCGACCAGGCCCAGTTCCCCGGCGACGGCGACTTCTCGCTCGTCAAGTACGACGACGCCACCACCCAGACGGCGAGCGAGGTCAACATCGGCAACGGCCAGACCGTCGCCATCAACCAGGCCGAGGACGCGACCGTCGGCACCACGGTGTTCCGGATGGGCTCCACCACCGGTCTGCACGACGGCCAGGTCACCGGCCTCGACGCCACCGTCAACTTCCAGAGCGAGACCGACCCCAACGGCGTCGACACCGTCACCGGTCTCATCCAGACCGACGTCTGCGCCGAGGCCGGGGACAGCGGCGGCTCGCTGTTCACCCAGGACGGCGGCGCGGTCGGCCTCACCTCCGGCGGCAGCGGCGACTGCACCTCCGGCGGCGAGACCTTCTTCCAGCCGGTGACCACCGCCCTCCAGGCGACCGGGGCGACCCTCGGGGCCGGTGACGCGGGCGCCGGTGACGCCGGTGCGAGCGCGGACCCGTCCGCCACCGCCAGCGACCCGGCGGCGGGCGGCGACCAGATCGGCACCGCGGACCCGTCCGCGACCGCCGCCGACCCGTCCGCCACGGCCGGCGACCAGAGCGGCACCGGTGACGCGACCGGGACCGGTGCGACCGGCGGCAAGCACGCCTCGCACCACCACAAGAAGCACTGACCGGCCCTGCCAGCGGTTCCGGCCGGACAGTGGACGGTCCGGCCCTCCGGCGGGAGGGCCGGACCGCGTCACCCCGCCGACGGTCTCAGCCGTCGGCCCGTGCTCTGAGCAGGAGCACGGCCACGTCGTCGACACGCTCCTGCGCCGCCGCACTGTGTCGCACGAGCGTGTCGGCCAGCCTGTCCAGGGGCTGGTCGCCGCTCTCCGCGAGCAACTCGCCGAGGTCGACCAGCGCGTCCTCGATGTCGACGCCCGGCGACTCCACCAGCCCGTCGGTGTAGAGCGCCAGCACCGAGCCGGGGGCGAGCGAGACCTCGGTCGTCGGATACGTCGCCGCCGCGTCGATGCCCAGCAGCGGCCCCCCGGCCAGGTCCAGCACCCGGACCCGCCCGTCCGGCCGTCTCAGCAGCGGCGGCGGATGCCCCGCCCGGGCCATCACCGCCTCGCCCCGCGCCGGGTCCAGCCGCAGGTACAGACAGCTCGCGAACAGGTCGGCACCGGAGTCGATCAGCAGCCGGTTGGTGCTGCGCATCACCTCCTCCGGCGCCTGCCCGACGGTCGTGAAGGCCCGTACCCCGGTACGGATCTGGCCCATGAGCCCGGCCGCCGTCACGTTGTGCCCCTGCACGTCCCCGATCACCGCCGCCGGCGGCCGGGTCGGCACCAGGTCGTAGAAGTCGCCGCCGATCTCCATGCCGTGCATGGCCGGCAGATAGCGGGCGGCCGCCTCGATACCCGACGGCGGGGTCAGCGTGTGCGGCAGCAGCGCCGCCTGGAGACCGTGCGCCAGCTGGTTCTTCGTGTCGTAGAGCACGGCCCGCTCCAGCGCCTGCGCGATGAGCCCGCCCAGGCTGGTGAGGACCGCGCGCTCGTCGGCGGCGAAGGCACGTGGCTCCGCGTAGGCGAGCACACAGGTGCCCACCGGCCGGCCCGACGCGATCAGCGGCAGGTACGCCCAGGCCGCGAAGCCGTCCGGGGCCGTGTCCCGCGCCGGATAGAGCCGCTCCAGCTGCTGCCGGGACTCGAAGAAGGCGGGCACCCCGCTGTTCAGGACGTGCGTGCCCGGCGTCCGCTCGGCCAGCGGAAGCCCGTCGAACCGCTCCACGACGCACGGGTCCTCGTACCCCCGGTGCCCCAGCACGTGCAGCCGCCCGGCGCGTGACCCGAGGATCACCAGCGCCTGGCTGCCGACCGCCGGGGCGACCTCGTCCGCCACCAGCTGCACCACGTCCTGCACGCCGACGGCCTCCGTCAGCGCCCCGGCCAGGCTCAGCACCTGCGAGATGGTCACCAGCCGGGGAGCGGGCGCCGCGTCCGCGCGCGGCGCGGCACCGGCCATCTCCGCGACCGCCCGGGCCCGGCTGATCCGCGCGGTCAGCCCGCTCCGGCTCGGGTACAGCCGGAACGACAGCCAGTCGCCCGGCGGCCGCAGCGCCACGAACGACGTCACATGCTGGCTGATCAGCGCCGCCCGGTAACGGTCCTCGTACATCGGGTCGTTCAGCCACGGCACCGACACCCACGGCTGGGTGCCCAGCAGTTCACCGACCCGCACACCGAGCAGCTCCGCCGCCGCCCCGTTGGCGAACGCCACCCGCCCGTGCAGATCGAGCGAGGCCAGCCCGTACGGCAGCCGCCCCACCATCCGCGCCGCCTCCACCGTGCCCAGCGTGCCCGCCACCTCCGAGGCCGGCGTCGCCAGCAGGTCCGGCTCGGTCCACAGCGCCCCGTGGTCCGCCGAGGCCCGCGCCAGCCGCTCGGCCAGCCCGTCGCACGCCGCCGTCAGCGCCTCCCGCTCCCGGTCGGAGAGCACCGTCGGATGGGAGCCGGGCCAGGTCACGTACACCGCCCCGAACACGGTGTCCGCCGTCGCCACGGGCAGCGCGGCCAGCGCGAACGGATAGGGCAGCACCACCGCCACCCGCGGGTACCGCCGGGCCATGTCCTCCTCGCCGCCCACCCACACCAGCCGCCGCCCGCGCACCGCGTCCGCCACCGGGATCGGCGCGCTCAGCCCGACCCGCTCCCAGGGCGCCGCGAAGACCCGGGGCAGCCCCGCCGTCACCGCCATCTCCAGGACCGGCTCGTCGGCCGCCATCAGATAGACCGCGCCCGAGTGCGCCCGGACCTCCTCCATCATGGTGGCCAGCGCGACCGACAGCAGCGGCGGCCGGCCGGTCCGGGGCCCGTCGGCGACCGCGTCCGCCTCGCCCGGCCGCGCCGGCGCGGGAGGAGCCCCCATCCCGTCGGACACGCCCGACCACCTCCTCGTCCGGCCGCGCGTCGCGTCCTCGGGATCAAGGCTCTCCCGGGACGACGACCGGCGCACGGCGAGAGCGGCGCGAGCCGCCGCACCGGGCGTCCTCCGCGTACCCCGCGGACGCCGTCGCACGCCCCGTACCCGGCCCACCTGCGCACCGCGTGGCCGGCGGGCCCCGGCACCTCCACGGAACGGTCACAGGGGCTGCGCAGACGTCTCATAAGCGCTGTAATGGCGGCGTGGTCAGAGAGGGCGCTGCGGTACGCGGAACGAGAACGGATCGCGCCGAAATCGCCCTCGAAACGCTCACGGGCGATCCCGGCGCACCCGATCTGCTGCGCCGCGTCCTCGAACAGGCGCTGGTGTTCTGCGGCGCCTCGTTCGCCGGGGTGTACACGCCCGGGGACGACGGGTCCGTGCTCTGTCTCGCCGAGTCGGCCGGCCTGCCGCGCACCCTGTACGGCCTGCGCGACGCCTACCCGGCCGTCGGACGGTCCCCGGCCGCCGAGGCCCACCGCGAGGGACGGCCGCTGTGGCTCGGCCCCGAGGAACTGGCCGACTGCCCGGAGGCGCGGCGCACCCCGTCCCAGGACTTCTCCCTGGCCGTCCTCCCGCTCCCCGGCGGCGCCGGGCTGCTGGCCGCGGTCAGTGACCGCGACGGCGGGTTCGGGCCCGAGGACCGGGCCTGTCTGGACCTGGTCGCCGGCGCGGTCGTCCTGCCCGCGCCGCTCCCCGCGCTCACCGAAACCGGCGAACTGCCCGCCGACGCCTTCGGGCTCGCCATGGACACCGGCCGGATCGAGGTGGGCGACGGCATCCTCGACGTCTTCGGCATGGGCCGCGACGAGTTCGACGGCCGGGTCGAGACCCTGCTCGGCCGCACCGTGCCCGAGGACCTGCCCGCCCTGATGTCCGTCGTCGAGGCCGACCACATGTCGATCGGCGACCGCGAGCTGGAGTTCCGGGTCCTGCGGCCGTCCGGCCCGCCCAGGTGGCTGCGGCTGCGCGGCCGGCTGGTGCCCGCCGGCGAGGGCCGCCCCGCCCGGCTGGTCGGCACCGTCGCCGACGCCTCCGCGCTGCGCACCGACGTCACCGACGTGGCCCGGGTGCAGCGCCTGGCCGCCGCGCTGGCCACCGCCGGCACCGTCAAGGACGTCAGCCAGGCCGTCGTCACCGCGCTGCGCGCACCGCTCAAGGCCGACCGGATCGCCCTCGCGGAACTGGAGAACGACCGCCTGGTCGTCACCGTCCTCGACCCGCCCGACGCCGAGTCCTGGCCCGAGCTGTGGCGCAGCGAGTGGCGCACCGAGTGGCCCGACGCGCCGGTGCGCGCCATGCCCACCCTCGCCGCCGCCCTGCGCGAGGGCCGGGCCCGGATCTGGCCCGCCCCGGCCGGTCTGGAACCCGCGCTCGCCGAGGTCGGCCCGGGCAGCCTGGCCGTCCTCCCGCTGCCCGCGGGCGGCCGGATGGCCGGCGCCTGCCTGATCGGCTGGGACAGCCCGCACGACTTCGGCCCCGACGAGCGCGCCCTGCTCACCGCCTCCGCGGGCCTCGCCGGCGAGGCCCTGGTGCGTGCCCACGCCTTCGACGCCGAGCACGAACTCGTCGGCATGCTCCAGCGCGCCCTGCTGCCGCGCAGGCTGCCCCAGCTGCCCGGCGCGGTCGCCGTCGCCCGCTACCTGCCCACCACCGAGGGACTGGAGGTCGGCGGCGACTGGTACGACGTCATCCCGCTGCCCGACAACCACGTCGCCCTCGTCATCGGCGACGTCCAGGGCCACAGCGCCGCCGCGGCCACCCTGATGGGCCAGATGCGCACCGCCCTGCGCGCCTACGCGGCCGAGGGCCACACCCCCGACGTGGTCGTCTCGCACGCCAACCGGCTCCTCGTGGACATGGAGAGCGACCTCTTCGCCACCTGCTGCTACGTCGACGTCGACATGGAGGACGGCACCGCCTGGTGCGTGCGCGCCGGACACCTGCCGCCGGTCCTGCGTCGCCCGGACGGCGGTACGGAGATCACCGAGACCGAGGGTGGCCCCCCGCTCGGCGTGCTCGGCCGGGCCGACTTCTCGATGACCCAGCTGAGCCTGGGCCCCGGCACCGTGCTCGCGCTCACCACCGACGGCCTGGTCGAGTCGCCCGACGCCGACATCGACGACGGCATGGAGCGCTTCGCCCGCGACCTCGCCGGCTGCGACCCCGCCCACCTGGGCCTGGTCGCCGACGCGCTGCTCGGCAACGCCCACCGCACCGACGACGTCGCCCTGCTGCTGATGCGCTACGACGGCATGGCCGTCCGTCCGCTGCGCGAGAGCTGGACGGTGTGGCGGGTCCCGGAGGCCGCCCGGCACGCCCGCCGCTTCAGCAGGCGCAGCCTGCGCTTGTGGGGCGTCACCGACGACGCGATGGACGCGGCCCTGCTGGTCGTCTCCGAGCTGGTCACCAACGCCCTCATCCACACCGACGGCCCGGTCCGGCTCGATCTGACCCTGGTCGAGCACCGGCTGCGCATCGCCGTCGCCGACGCCTCGCCGCGCAGCCCGGTCAAGCCCCGCGACATCGGCTGGGAGGCGACCGGCGGACGCGGCATCCTCCTGGTGGAGGCCATGTCCGCGGCCTGGGGCACGGTCCCGGTCAGCGGCGGCAAGCAGGTGTGGGCGGACCTCGTCCTGGCCGGCTCCGGCTGAGCGCGCACGGGTGCGGGGCCGCTCTCTCGGGAGGCGGCGGGCGCCGACCCTTCTTAGGGTCTTGACGTGGCACACACCTTCGAAGAGCTGGTGGCGAAACACCGCGCGGCCGACGAGGCCCACGACAAGGTCCTGGAGCTGCGGGACGCCTACGGGCCCCCGGCCCGGCAGCAGCCGGGCGGCGCCCAGTCGCAGACCTACGAGACAGCCCTGCGTGCCTGGCGCGACCTGGCCCGGGACGAACTGGGCGCGGTCAGCGAGTACGCCCGTGACGAGGGGCGGACGCTGGCCGAGGTCGAGGCGGAGGTGGAACGCGCCGCGGCCCGGCCGGAGGGTAAGGATTCCTGAAGAAAAGCACTCAGGAAATCAGAAGAACATCCCAATGGGATGTTCTTCTATAAGGTGTGGCGAATGAAGGCTTTGGTGCTCTCCGGCGGTGCCGGAACCCGGCTGCGGCCGATCACCCACACATCGGCCAAACAGCTCGTTCCGGTGGCGAACAAGCCCGTTCTCTTCTACGGCCTGGAATCGCTCGCGGACGCGGGCGTCACCGAGGTCGGGATGATCGTCGGCGACACCGCGGCCGAGATCGAGGAGGCGGTCGGCGACGGGTCGAAATTCGGCCTGGACGTCACCTACATTCCGCAGGAACGCCCCCTCGGCCTGGCCCACGCGGTGCTCATCGCGCGCGACTTCCTCGGCGACGACGACTTCGTCATGTACCTCGGCGACAACTTCATCGTCGGCGGTATCAGCGGCCTGGTCGAGGAGTTCCGGCAGAGCCGCCCCGACGCCCAGATCCTCCTCACCCACGTGCCCGATCCGAGGTCCTTCGGCGTCGCCGAACTCGACGCCGACGGCCAGGTGACCGGCCTGGAGGAGAAGCCGCGGGAGCCCAAGAGCGACCTCGCCCTGGTCGGCGTCTACCTCTTCACGCCCGCGATCCACGACGCCGTGCGCGCCGTCAGGCCGTCCTGGCGGGGCGAGCTGGAGATCACCCACGCCATCCAGCACCTCATCGACCAGCGCGCCGACGTGCGCTCCACGGTGATCGAGGGCTACTGGAAGGACACCGGCAACGTCGTCGACATGCTGGAGGTCAACCGGACCGTCCTGGAGGCCCAGGAGCCGCGCATCGACGGCGAGGTCGACGAGGCCAGCGAGATCGTCGGCCGCGTGGTCGTCGAGGCGGGCGCGAGGGTCACGGGTTCCCGGATCGTCGGACCGGCGGTGATCGGTGCCGGTACCGTCGTGGGCGACTCGTACGTGGGCCCCTTCACGTCGATCGCGGAGAACTGCCGGATCACCGACAGCGAGCTGGAGTTCTCCATAGTGCTGCGGGATTCCTCCATCGACGGGGTGGGCAGGATCGAGTCCTCGCTGATCGGCCGGCACGTCGAGGTGACCCCCGCCGCCGGCACCCCCAGCGCCCACCGCCTCGTACTCGGAGACCACAGCAAGGTGCAGATCCGTTCATGAATCTCCTCGTCACCGGCGCGGCCGGCTTCATAGGCTCCACGTACGTCCGCGGCCTGCTCGCGGCCGACGGACCCGACGCGCCGCACATCACCGTGCTGGACAAGCTCACCTACGCGGGCACGCTGACGAACCTGCCCGCCGGGCACCCCCGGCTGACCTTCGTCCAGGGCGACATCTGCGACGCCGGACTGGTCGACAAGCTCATGGCCGACGCCGACCAGGTGGTGCACTTCGCCGCCGAGTCGCACGTCGACCGCTCGATCGACGGCGCGGGCGCGTTCGTCCGGACCAACGTGGTCGGCACCCAGACGCTGCTCGACGCGGCCCTGCGCCACGGCACCGGCCCGTTCGTGCACGTCTCCACCGACGAGGTCTACGGCTCCATCGAGACCGGCTCCTGGCCCGAGACGCACCCGCTCCAGCCCAACTCGCCCTACTCCGCCTCCAAGGCCTCCTCGGACCTGCTGGCGCTGGCCTTCCACCGCACCCACGGCCTGGACGTCCGCGTCACCCGCTGCTCCAACAACTACGGCCCGCACCAGTTCCCCGAGAAGGTCGTCCCGCTCTTCGTGAGCAACCTCCTCGACGGCCGCAACGTCCCGCTCTACGGCGACGGCAGCAACGTCCGCGACTGGCTGCACGTCGAGGACCACTGCCGGGGCATCGACCTGGTCCGCACCGGCGGCCGGGCCGGCGAGGTCTACAACATCGGCGGCGGCACCGAGCTCAGCAACAAGGAGCTCACCGGCCTGCTCCTGGAGGCCTGCGGCGCGGACTGGGACCGGGTGGACCGCGTCGCCGACCGCAAGGGCCACGACCAGCGCTACTCCGTCGACTGGAGCAAGATCCGCGACGAGCTGGGCTACACCCCCGAGCACGACTTCACCTCCGGCCTCGCCGGCACCGTCGCCTGGTACCGGGACAACCGCGACTGGTGGGAGCCGCTGAAGGAGCGCGCCGCCCTGGAGTCGCGCAAGGAGCAGGGGAAGCGCTGATGAAGTGGCTCGTCGCCGGAGCCGGCGGCATGCTCGGCCGTGACGTGACCGAGGAACTCACCCGCCGCGGCGAGCGGGTCGTGGCCCTCGGCCGCGCCGGCCTCGACATCACCGACGCCGGCTCGGCCCGGTCGGCGCTCGCCGCGCACCGGCCCGACGTGGTGGTCAACTGCGCCGCCTACACGGCCGTCGACGACGCCGAGACCGACGAGGAGCGGGCGCTGCTCGTCAACGGGACCGGCCCGCGCCTGCTGGCCCGCGCCGCAGCCCGGCACGGCGCCCGCCTCGTCCACGTCTCCACGGACTACGTCTTCGACGGCGAGGACCGCACCGGCCCCTACCCCGAGGACCACCCCACCGCCCCGCGCACCGCCTACGGGCGCACCAAGCTCGCCGGTGAGCGGGCGGTCCTGGAGGAGCTCCCGGGGGCGGGCGCGGTCGTCCGCACGGCCTGGATGTACGGCACCCACGGCCGGAGTTTCGTGCGGACGATGATCGAACTGGAGTCCCGCAAGGACACCCTCGACGTCGTCGACGACCAGCGCGGCCAGCCCACCTGGAGCGCCGACCTGGCCGTCCGGATCGCCGACCTCGGACCCCGGATCGGCCGGGACGAGGGCGCGCACGGCGTCTTCCACGGCACCAACTCGGGCGCTGCCACCTGGTGCGAGCTGGCCCGGGAGGTGTTCCGGCTGCTCGGCGCCGACCCGGAGCGGGTGCGCCCCACCACCAGCGCCGCGTTCGTCCGCCCGGCGCCCCGCCCCGCGTACAGCGCCCTCGGCCACGACCGCTGGTCCGAGCTCGGCCTGGAACCGCTGCGGGACTGGCGGACGGCCCTGGGCGAGGCGCTGCCGCTGCTGCGCAAGGAGCTGTCCGCCTGAGGACCGTCCCGCCGCGTGTCACCGCAATACCGGAGCCCGCAGATCCTTTTGCGCCGGTAGTCGCGTAAGCCCCTTGTGGATCGTCCCGTCTCACTACGATGATGCTTTGAATGTCTTGTGAGCCGGGTAGGGAAAGGATTTGTCCCGCGATGTCGATCCGAGCGACCGTGAAGTCCGTATTGGGTGCGAAGAATGTGCGGAAACTGCGACGGCTGAAGCGGCGGCTGTCCGGTCGTCCGGTCAAGTCGGCCGGGCCGGCCAAGTCGGCCAAGCCGGCCGGGCTCGACGCGATCTCCGGCGATCTCAACAAACTCGCCCAGCACTTCAAGACGGACAAGTGGGGAATCCACCGCTACACCCAGCACTACCAGCGCCACCTGGGGCATCTGAAGAACGACTCGTTCAACCTTCTGGAAATCGGCATCGGTGGTTACAACAGGCCAGGTCAGGGTGGCGCCTCCCTGCGGATGTGGAAACACTTCTTCCCGAAGGCCCACATTTTCGGAATGGACATCCAGGACAAGTCATTTGTCGACGAGGACCGCATCACGACGTTCGTCGGGGACCAGTCCGACCCGTCGTCCCTGAACTCGATCGCCGACAAGATCGGTGATCTGGACGTCATCATCGACGACGGAAGTCATCGCAGTCCGCATGTGCTCACGACGTTCGCCACGCTCTTCCCGCGCCTCAAGGACGGGGGCGTCTACATCGTCGAGGACACCCAGTCGTCGTACTGGCCCGAATGGCAGGGCAGCGAGGACCTCGACGCGACGCACACGAGTATGGGCATGCTGAAGCGGCTCGTGGACGGGCTGAATTACGAGGAATTCGTGACCGAGAACTATCAGCCGTCGTACACGGACCTGAATATCGTCGGCATGCACTTCTACCACAACCTCGTGATCATCGAGAAGGGCCGAAATGCCGAGGGCAGCAACAAGCGGAGCGCGCTGAAGCAGCGTTACGCGAAGTCCTGACGGCGCCGACGGGACGAGGGGAGCCGGGCCCCGGGGCCCGGCTCCCCTCGTGCGTGGTCAGCCGCGCAGCCGCTCGTAGTACGCCGCGCAGTCCGCGTACGAGGGGAGCAGCCCGGACGCCGCCGCCCGGGCCAGCGAGGGCGCCTGGGCGTCCTTCTCCGACAGCACCGGCTCGATGCCCTCGGGCCACTCGACGGCCAGCTCGGGGTCGAGCGGGTCGATGCCGTGCTCACGGCCCGGCGCGTAGCCGGAAGAGCACAGGTACACCACCGTGGCGTCGTCGGTGAGCGCCATGAACGCGTGGCCGAGGCCCTCGGCGAGGAACACGGCGTGCTGGTTCTCGTCGTCCAGCCGGACCGCCTCCCAGCTGCCGAAGGTGGGGGAGCCGACCCTGATGTCCACGACGACGTCCAGCACGGCCCCGCGCACGCACTTGACGTACTTGGCCTGGCTCGGCGGTACGTCGGCGAAGTGGATGCCGCGCAGCACACCGCGCCGGGAGACCGAGCAGTTGGCCTGGGCGAGGTCGAGGTCGTGGCCGAGGGCCTCGCGGAACTCCTCGGCCTTGAACCACTCGTGGAAGCTGCCCCGGTCGTCGGGGAAGACCTTCGGCTCCTGGACCCAGGCGCCTTCGATGCTCAGCGGTCGCACGGTTCTACTCGCCTTTCCGTCGTGCGGGCGTCTTCCCCCTGCCGAGGGCCCGGGCCAGTGCGCGGCGTACCGGCAGCGGAAGCCTACGGGCCAGCCGGTGGGCGGCGCTCGCCTTCGGCTTGGGAGCCGGCTCCGGAGTGGCCGCGGGCCTGAGCCGGCCCGGCTTGACCACCCGTGGGCCCTCGGAGGAGCTGCGGACGACGAGCGGCAGCGGGAAGAAGCGCGGTTCGGCGGCGTCCGAGAGCAGGCACAGGGCCAGCCGCCAGCCGCCCCGCTGGAGCGAGCGCACCGGCAGCGGGGCGTCGAGCACCGCGCCGCCGCCCTCGGCGGGCGTCAGCGTGGCCGGCACCTCCAGCTCCTCGGTGCCGGGCTTCGAACCGGTCAGCCGCAGCGCGGACCTGACCTCGCCGGCCACGTGGAGCGGCAGCACCGCGTGCAGCCGGTCGCCGGCCACGGTGAAGTCCGCCGGCCTGAGCCCGTCCAGACCGAGCCGCTTGCCGGCGCGGTCGACGTCCAGGGCGAGGTTGTTCCTGACCGTCCAGTACGGCAGCACCCGGCGCCCGCCGACCACCCCCGGCAGCGGCATCGCGGGAAGCCGTGCCACGGACTCCGGGAACAGATGGTGCTCCCGGTGCCAGCCGCCGATGGTGAGACGGACGTACGCGTCCCACAACCCGGGCGGCAGCGCGGTGCCGCCGGCGGCGGAGGCCGGGTCCACGGTGGCGGTGGCCCGCAGCACCAGGCGGACACGGCCCGGCTCGCCCTCGACGGGGACGGTCTCGCGGGTGAACTCCGTCGGCTGGAAGTACTGCGCGTGGGTGTCCCGCTCGCGCATCATCAGGTCGGTGACGGCCCGGTCGAAGCGGGCGGCGGTCTCGCGCTCCAGCCGGGCGACGGCCTCGGCGGCGTCCTCGGGCGGGCCGTCGTCGGCCCCGGCGGCGGTGGCGTCGGCCGGATAGGTCTTGGGCACGCCGTCGATGCCGAACTCGGCGCTGAACCCGATCCGCAGGGCGCCGCCGTCCCAGGCGATGCTCTCCAGCGCCGTCAAGGGGGTGAGGGACGCCTCCCACTCGGCGACCGCGAGCACGTCCTCGTAGCGGCCGGCGCCGGCCAGCTGGGTGACCACCCGGTGGGACGGTTCGAGCAGGGCGAACACGGGCGGGCCCATCCGCTCGGCGATCACCTTGTGGATCTCGTCGAAGAGCTCCCTGCGGTAGTCGTCCGGCAGCTTCAGGAACCGTTTCCCGCGCAGCCGCTCGCCCATCTCGGTGCGCAGCCAGCGGCGGAACATCCGGTCGCGCCCCGGGCCCGGTTCGGTGTAGCGCTCGACGACGTCGAGGGCCTCGCGGAGGTTGGCGAAGTAGCCGACCGGGTCGAAGCGCTGGAAGCCCGCGTTGGAGGCGTCCTCCCGCTTGATGTGGTAGTAGCAGACGTAGTCGCCGAGCACGGAGATGTTGGACGCGCGCAGGTACGCCTCGGTGACGAAGACGTGGTCCTCCAGCCGCCGGCGGCCTTCGGGGAAGCGCAGCCCGATGCGGTCCAGGAAGGACCGGCGCAGCATCTTGTGCGGGGTGAGGCTGTCCATCAGCGGGGCGTTGTCGACGGTGGCCCGCGGGCGGTTGTGGCGGAACAGCTCGACCGGCACCGCGCGGCCCTTGCCGGCCATCTTGCCGATGATCAGGTCGGCCTCGTTCGCGACGCCGTAGTCGTACATCCGCTCCAGGGCCTCGTCGCCGAGGAAGTCGTCGTTGTCGACGAACATCACGAACTCGCCCTTGGACGCGGCGATCCCGACGTTGCGGGGTTTGCCGGACCAGCCGGAGGGCTCCTGGTGGATGACGTGGACGTGCGGGTGCTCGGCCGCGAGGGCGTCCAGCCGGGCCGGGGTCTCGTCGCTGGAGCCGTCGTCCACGAAGATCACTTCGTACTCGTCGCGCGGCAGCGACTGCCGCAGCAGCGAGGCGACGCAGTCCTCGATATAGGACCCCGGGTTGTAGACGGGGACGACCACGCTGACTTTGACCGGCATCCGGTTTCCTGGCCCCCTGGGTAAGCCACCCGTTTCCCTGGGCGGCGTTTACATGTGGCCAAACCCTAACGCGGCCTTGTCCAGGGGCAGGGGAGCCTGGACAAGACCGGGTTATGAGTCAGTTGTGAGTCTTCGCCAGCAGCTCCATGACCTCGGCCGCTGTGCCGGACTCGCCGAGCCGGGGGAAAATCCGTTCGACGCTGCCGCGGTGCGCCTCGGGGTCGGCGTCGGCCATGGCGTCCGTCGTGAGCGTCACGTGGTAGCCGTGTGCGTAGGCGTCACGGGCGGTGGACTCCACGCCGATGCTGGTGGCGATGCCGGTCAGCACGATCTGGGTGATGCCCCGGCGGCGCAGCTGGACGTCGAGGTCGGTGCCGTGGAACGCGCTCCAGTTGTGCTTGGTCACGCGGATGTCCCCGGGGTGGCCGGACAGCTCGTCGACGATCAGGTCCCAGCCCTCGGGGAAGGCGAGGCCGCGGGCCTGGCGCTCGGTGCGGCCGGGGACGGCGTCGGCGAAGTCGGCGGCGAAGGAGACCCGGACCAGGACCACGGGCAGGTCCCGGGCGCGGAAGGCCTCGGCCAGCTCCGCCGTGCGGGCCACCACCTCGGGGCCGGAGTGCGGCTGGGTGGGCATGGCCACGATGCCCTGCTGGAGGTCGATGACGACCAGGGCGGTACGCGGGTCGAGGGCGGTGACGGACATGGGTGACTCGGGCCTTTCGAGGGGGCGGAGAGGGTCGGGAAACACGGGGTCAGGCGGTCTCGGGGGTGAGCCGGGCCAGTGAGCGGTCCGGCAGGGTGATCACCAGCAGCAGCGCGGAGCCGGCGAGCATGAACAGGGCCAGGCCGTGCAGTCCGGCCGTGTCGGCGCTGTGCGGGTAGAACGCGGCGGTGGCGGCGGAGGCGACCAGCGCGCCGAGGTACATGAAGGTGCGCAGCAGCCCGGCCGCGGAGCCGATCCGCTCCGGGTCGGCCTGCCGGTACAGCGCGCTCTGCGCGGCGAGTCCGAGCAGGCCCTGGGGGATGCCCAGCAGCGCGCCGACCGCCAGCAGCAGCCACAGCGGGCTGTCCGCGTCGACCAGCAGCAGCGCCGCGCAGCCCGCGATCTGCAGCACGGAGCCGGCGAGCAGCTTGCCGCGGACGGCCTCGCGGCGGCCGGTGAGCGTGGAGACGGTGAGCGCGGCGACCGACAGCGGCAGCAGCGCCAGCCCCGCGGTGGAGGCGCTCAGTCCGCGGCCCTGCTCCAGCCACTGCGTGTAGCCGTACATGAAGGCGTACGCGGTGGTGTAGGCGAGGAGCTGGCGTACATAGGTGGTGACGAGCGGGACGTTGCCGCCGAGGACGCGCAGGTCGACGAACGGGTCCGGCACCCGCAGCTCCCGGACGGCGAAGGCGGCGGCCGCGACGACGGTCAGCACCGGCAGGTACCAGCGGCCGGGGCCCGGGGCCATCAGGAACAGCATCAGGGTGACCAGCAGGGCGGCGAACAGGCCCATGCCCGGCAGGTCCACGCCCCGGCCCCGCGCGGCCGGGCCGGACCGGGGCAGCCGGCGGGCGCCGAGCAGCAGACAGGCGGCGGAGAGCGGCACGTTGACGGTGAACACCATGTGCCAGCCGGCCGCGCCGATCAGCAGCCCGCCCAGCGTCGGCCCGATCACGGCCACCGTCTGCCCGGCCACCGCCAGCGCGGTCAGCACCCCGGCCGGGCTGTCCCGCCCGGTCCGCTCGGCCTCGGCGCGCACCAGCCGCATCGCCGCCGGGTACGCCGCCGAGGTGCCGAACCCGAGCAGTACCCGGGCCGCGATCAGCACGCCCAGCGAGGGGGCCAGCGCGCCCGCCAGTCCGGCGACGCCGACCAGCCCCGTACCGACGAGGTAGAGCCGGCGCGGCCCGTACATGTCCACGAGCCGTCCGATCACCGGCTGGCCCACGGCGGTCGCCAGGTAGAGGGCGGTCACCAGCCACACCGTCTCGGCGGGCGGGGCCCCGAAGGCGACGCCGATGGGCACCAGGGCCACCGCGATCATCGAGGAGTTGATCGGGTTGAGCACGGAGCCCAGGACCATCGGCGCGATCAGCCGCCGGTCGAATCCGGCGGGGGCCGGGCGGGCGTCCTCGCGGGTGGCCGCGTTCTGCCGCGATATCACGGCGTCGACAGCCGTTCGAGCAGTTCGATGGCGGTGAGGAGGGTCTGGCGCTCCTCCTCCGTGTACCGCTCCTGGAGGGTGCGGGACAGCCACTCGTCGCGCACCTGCCGGTTGCCCTCGACCCGGGCCTGGCCCGCCTCGGTGAGGGTGACCAGCTGACGGCGGCCGTCGGTCGGGTCCGGGCTGCGGCGGATCAGCCCGTGCTGGTCGAGCGCGGCCAGCGTGGTGGCCATCGACTGCGGCCGTACGCCCTCGGCGGAGGCGAGCGCGCTGGCCGTGGCCGCGCCGTGCTTCGACACCAGCGTGAGCGCCGACTCCTGCGACGGGGTGAGGTCCGCGTCCTGGGCGACCTCGCGGATGCGGCGGCGCAGTCTGCTGAACATCACGCGCAGGTCGCGGGCCACACGGGTCGCGGAATCGGAGATCTGAACCATGCGGCCACCCTAGGACTGTCAGTCGTGACTGTCCAGTCGCAACTGTTAAGTCTGAACTGAAGATCTCTACGGGTGCGATGCGACGCGGTGCCGTGTGCCGTGGTGCGTTGTGACGCGGTGCGGTGTGATGTGGTGCCGTGTGACGCGGTGCGGTGCGCTGGCTAGGCTGGCCGGGTGCGCCTGCTCCTCGTCTCCGACACGCACCTCCCGCTGCGGGCCAAGCGGCTCCCGGAGCTGCTCCTCGCCGAACTCCCGCGCGCCGACGTCGTGTTCCACGCCGGTGACTGGGTCGACGAGGCCACCCTCGACCTCCTGGAGAGCCGCAGCCGCCGGCTGGTCGGCGTGTACGGCAACAACGACGGCCCCGGTCTGCGCGCCCGGCTGCCCGAGGTGGCGTACGCCGAGCTGGGCGGCCTGCGTTTCGGGGTGATCCACGAGACCGGTCCGGCCCAGGGCCGGGAGACCCGCTGCGCCGCCCGCTTCCCGGACCTGGACGTCCTGGTCTTCGGGCACAGCCACATCCCCTGGGACACCACGGCCCCCGGCGGACTGCGGCTGCTCAACCCCGGCTCGCCGACCGACCGGCGCCGCCAGCCGCACCGCACCTACCTCACCGCGACCGCCGCCGACGGCACGCTCACGGACGTCACCCTCCACCGGCTGCCGCCCCGCTGACCGGCCGGCGGCACGACCCACGACCGGCACGACCGCCACGGACCACCCGTCACCTGCGTCCCCTGGTACGCCTCCGCTGCTGCCGTCGGGCCAGCAGCCAGGCGAGCAGGGCCACCACCAGGAGCACGGCCGCTCTTCTGGCCACGGGCACCCCGGCCGTGCGCAGCAGGTCCAGCGGCTCCACCTCCTTCCCGGCGACCGGTTCTCTCCCGGCGGCTGCTTCCCTCCCACCGGCTGCTTCCCTCCCGCCGACCGGTTCTGGCAGCGGTCGCTCGGACAGCCGCTGTGCCAGACAGTCCGCGAACCGGGTCACCAGACGGTCGCCGACCTCCGAGAGGACCCCGCGGCCGAACTGGGCGGGGCGGCCGGTCACGGTCAGGTCGGTGCGGACCGCGACGGCCGTGCCGGTGCCGTGCTCGGTGAGGACGCTCGTGACCGTCGCCCGGGCCGTGCCCTGGCCGCGGGTCTCCCGGCCGCTCGCCACCAGGACGATCCGGTGCGCCGCCTCGTCCTGCTCCTCGAAGACCGCCGTGCCCCGGTAGGCCACGGTGACCGGACCGAGCCGGACCTTCACCGAGCCGGTCACCGTCCTGCCGTCGTACTCCTCCACCACCGCGCCCGGCAGACACGGCGCGACCCGCTCGATGTCGAGGAGCGCGCGCCAGGCGTCGTCGACCGGGACGGGGACGGTGAACTCGTGGTGCAGTTCCATGGCTCCTCCTCGCGCTCAGCGGGCGGCGGACGGGTGGTGGATGGTTCCGGTGGTCGAGGTCAGAGGTGTGCCGCTGCCGCCCCAGCGCAGCGCGACGATCTCCGCGGCGACGGAGACCGCCACCTCCTCCGGGGTACGGGCGCCGAGGTCGAGGCCGAGCGGTGAGCGCAGTCTGGACAGCTGGGCCTCGGTCAGCCCGGCCTCGGCGAGCCGGGCCCGGCGCTCCTCGTGGGTCCTGCGGCTGCCCATCGCCCCGATGTAGGCGGCCGGCCGGCGCAGCGCCTCCACCAGCAGCGGCACGTCGAACTTCGGGTCGTGGGTGAGCACGCAGACCACCGTGCGCTCGTCCGTCCCGGTGGAGCCGAGATAGCGGTGCGGCCAGTCGACGACGACCTCGACTGCGGCCGGGAAGCGCTTCGGGGTGGCGAAGACCGGGCGGGCGTCGCACACGGTGACCCGGTAGCCGAGGAAGTCCCCGATGCGGGCGACCGCCGCCGCGTAGTCGATCGCGCCGAAGACCAGCATGCGCGGGGGCGGGGCGAACGACTGGAAGAACACCGTCACCGCGTCCTCACGGCGCTCGCCGCGCGGGCCGTAGTGGCGCAGGACGGAGGCGCCGAGGGCGAGTTCGCCGCGCGCGTCCGCGGTGACGGCGACGTCGAGGCCGCCCGTGCCGAGCGTGCCCGCGGCCCGCTTCGGCCACACGGCGAGGACGGCACCGCGCGGGGCCGGGCCGTCCACCACGGTGGCCACCGTCACCGGCTCGCCCGCCGCGACCGATTCGGCGACCGCCCCGAACGCCGGATCGGAGCCGGCGGTCACCGGCCGCACCAGCAGGGTGATCTCGCCGCCGCAGGTCAGCCCGACCGCGAACGCGTCCTCGTCGCTGTAGCCGAAGGTCTCCAGCCGCGGCTCGCCGTCGGCCACGACCTCCCGCGCCAGTTCGAAGACCGCGCCCTCGACGCAGCCGCCGGACACGCTGCCCACGACCTCGTCGTCCGGTCCCACGGCCATCGCCGCACCGGGCCCGCGCGGCGCGCTGCGGCTGACCGCGACCACCGTGGCGAGGCCGAACGGGATCCCGGCCGCGTGCCAGCCGGCCAGCGTCGGCAGGATCTCACGCACCCTCGGCTCCTCTCCCCGCGGGCCCGGCCCCGCGCACCACCGCCGCGAGCCGCTCCAGCGCCGCCAGACTGTGCCCCGCCACGAACGCGTCCACGCTGGGCAGCGCCGCCGCCATGCCGGCCGCCAGCGGTGCGTAACCGGGCCGCGCCTTGCGCGGGTTGGCCCACACCACCTGGTACGCGAGGGCGTGCAGCCGGCGCATCTGCTGGCCCAGCAGCTCCGGGTCGCCGCGCTCCCAGCCGTCCGAGAGCAGCACCACGATCGCGCCCCGGGCCATCCCGCGCTGCCCCCACCGGTTGAGGAACTCGCGCAGCAGCTCGCCCAGTCGGGTGCCACCGCGCCAGTCCGGGACCGCCGCCGCCACGGCCCGCATCGCCAGGTCGGGGTCGCGGTGGGACAGTTCGCGGGTCACCCGGGTCAGCCGGGTGCCCACCGTGAACACCTCCGTGCGGCCCGCGCGCACCGCCGCGTGCGCGAACCGCAGCAGCGCGTCGGCGTACGGCCCCATCGAGCCGCTCACGTCGACCAGCAGCACCACTCGGCGGGGCCTGGCCACCCGCGCCTGCCGTCGCAGCGGCGCGGGTTCCCCGCCGCGCCGCAGCAACTCCCGTACCGTACGCCGCGGATCGACCTCGCCGCGCCGGGACGGCCGCCGCCGGGCCGAGCGCCGGGTCTGCCCCTCCAGCGCGAACGCGGCCAGCAGACGGTGCAGTTGGGCCCGCTCGGCCGCGTCCAGTTCGGTGACGTCGCGGTGCCGCAGCACCTCGGCGGCGCTGGCGAGGGCGGCGGTGGGCGGACCGGAGGGCTCGCCCTCGCCCGGCGCACGGGGTGCCGCGGCCGTGTCCCGCGCCACCAGCCGGAGCCGGGGCGGGGCCGCCGTCCGCACCGGGCGCGGGGCCGGGGGAGCGGCGGGCGCGAAGTACGCGGCGAACACCCGGTCGTAGCGCTCCAGGTCGTCGGGGCCGCCGCACAGCGTGGCCCGCCCCGCCCAGTACACGTCCGTCCGCATCTGCGGCCGCAGGGCGGCCACCGCGCGCAGGAACGCGTACCCGCGCTCGGCGCTCGCGGCCACGCCCGCCGCGCGCAGCGCCCGGACGAAACCGAGCAGCACCGCGTCCGCCGGTACTCCGGTGGCCGTTCCCGTCGGCGGTGCCGCGCCCACGGCCGCTCACCCGCCCCGGGCCGCGAGGACCGCCGCGAGGTCGAGGCCCCGGGCCCGTTCCGTGTCCTCCCGGTACTTCAGCACCGAGCCCAGCGTCGCCACCGCCAGTTCCGCGTCCACCTCGTTCGCCCCCAGCGCGTCCAGGGCCTCGGCCCAGTCGAGCGTCTCGGCCACCCCGGGCGGCTTCAGCAGGTCCGCCTCCCGCAGCGCCTGCACCAGCGCGGTGACCTGCTCCGCCAGCCGCGCCGACACCTGCGGCAGCCGGCGCCGCACGATGGCGAGTTCACGGGCGAACGACGGATGCTCGAACCAGTGGTAGAGGCAGCGCCGCTTCAGCGCGTCGTGCACCTCCCGGGTCCGGTTCGAGGTCAGGACGACCACCGGCGGCTGCTCGGCCCGCAGCGTGCCCAGCTCCGGGATGGTCACCGCGTACTCGGACAGCAGCTCCAGCAGGAAGGCCTCGAACTCGTCGTCGGCCCGGTCGATCTCGTCGACCAGCAGCACCGAGGGGTGCCGCTGGAGGGCCAGCAGCAGCGGACGCGCGATCAGGAAACGGCGGTCGTACAGCTCGCTCTCCAACCGGTCCGCGTCCGTGATCCCGGCCGCCTCGGCCGCTCGCAGATGCAGCAGCTGGCGCGGGAAGTCCCAGTCGTACAGGGCCTGCGAGGCGTCGATGCCCTCATGGCACTGGAGCCGGATGAGCGGTGCGCCGAGCGCCTCGGCGAGGGCGCCGGCGAGCGCGGTCTTGCCCACGCCCGCGTCGCCCTCGCAGAACAGCGGCCGGTGCAGTCGAAGGGCCAGGAAGCAGGTGACGGCCAGCCCCTCGTCGACGAGGTACCCCGTCTCCTCCAGGCGGGCCCCCACCTGCTCCGGGGCGTCCATCCGGGGAATCGGCGCTCACCCCGTTCCGGCGGCGGTCAGCACGGCCCGCCCGGTCAGTACCCGCGCGAGGTGTTCCCGGTACGCGGGCGAGGCGGCCAGGTCCCGCGCCGGCCGGGTGCCCTCGGCGGCCGCCTCGGCGGCCCGTGCCACCGCCTCGGGACCGTCGGCGTCCGCCAGCGCCCGCTCGGCGGCCGTGGCGCGCAGCGGGGTCGCGCCCATGTTGGCCAGCCCGATGCGCGCCTCGCGGATGTGCCCGTCGTCGTGCCGGACCAGCGCGGCGACCGCGACGATGGCCCAGGACTGGGCCACCGCCTGGAACTTCTCGTAGTGGAAGCCCCAGCCGTCGGTCTTCGGGATCCGCACCTCCACCAGCAGTTCGTCGGGTGCCAGGGCCGACTGGAGGTAGTCCACGAAGAACTCCCGGGCCGGGATCGTGCGCCGGCCGGCCGGGCCGACGACGACCAGTTCGGCGTCCAGGGCCAGGGCCACGGCCGGCAGGTCACCGGCCGGGTCGGCGTGCGCCAGGGAGCCGCCGAGGGTGCCGCGGTGCCGTACGGCGGGGTCGGCCACGGTGGCCGTGGCCTGCGCCAGCAGTCCCGCGTGCCGCCGTACCAGGGGGTCGCGCATGACGTCGTGATGCGTGGTCAGCGCGCCGATGGCGAGGATCTCCCCGTCCTCGCGGACCCCGCGCAGCTCCGGGATCCGGCCGATGTCCACGACCAGTTCGGGAAAGGCCAGCCGCAGGCGCAGCAGCGGCAGCAGACTCTGGCCGCCGGCCAGCACCTTCGCCTCCTCGCCCGCGTCGGCGAGGGCGCCTACCGCCTCGTCGACGCCCGCCGGGCGGATGTACTCGAACGTGGGCGGAATCATGCGGAACCCTCCTCGTCCCGGTCCGTGTCCCCCGGGTGCCCGGAGCGGGCCGCCCGCAGGGTCTGCCACACCCGGTAGGGCGAGCACGGCATCCGTACGTCCGTCACGCCGAGCGGGCGCAGCGCGTCCACCACCGCGTTGACCACCGCGGGCGTCGACGCGATGGTCCCGGCCTCGCCGACCCCCTTCACCCCCAGGGCGTTCGAGGCCGCCGGGGTCTCGGTCCGGTCGGTGACGAAGTCCGGCAGGTCCGCGGCCGACGGCACCAGGTAGTCGGCCATCGTGCCGGAGACCAGGTTGCCCTCGTCGTCGTAGACGGCCTCCTCGTACAGCGCCTGCGCGATGCCCTGGGCGAGACCGCCGTGCACCTGGCCCTCGACGATCATCGGGTTGACGACCCGGCCGACGTCGTCGACGCAGACGTACGACCTGATCCGGGTCCGTCCGGTCTCCGTGTCCACCTCCACCGCGCACAGGTGGGTGCCGTGCGGGTAGGAGAAGTTCTCCGGGTCGACCAGGGTCTCGGCGTTGATGGACGGCTCGACGCCGTCGGGCAGGTCGTGGCCGGTGAAGGACTCGAAGGCGATCTCCTGGATGGTCCGGCGCGCCTCCGGCGAGCCCTTCACCGAGAACACGCCGTCGGTGAACTCCAGGTCCCGTTCGCTCGCCTCCAGCAGGTGCGCGGCGACCTTCCGGGCCTTGTCGACCACCTTCACCGCCGCCCGGTGCACGGCCTCGCCGCCCACGGCCAGCGACCGTGAGCCGTAGGTGTCCATGCCCTGCGGGGCGGCCCTGGTGTCGCCGTGCACCACCTCGACGTCGTCGAACGGCACCCCCAGCACGTCGGCCGCGATCTGGCTCCAGCAGGTCTCGTGGCCCTGCCCGTGCGGGCTGGTCCCGGTGACCACCTCGACCTTCCCGGTGGGCAGCATGCGGATGCTCGCCGCCTCCCAGCCGCCGGCCGCGTAGCGCAGGTCGCGCAGCACCCGGCTCGGCGCGAGGCCGCACATCTCGGTGTACGTCGACACACCGATGCCGAGGCGGACCGGATCGCCGCTCTCCGCGCGCCGCCGCTGCTCGGCGCGCAGCTCGTCGTACCCGAACAGGGCGAGCGCCTTCTCGGTGGCCGCCTCGTAGTTCCCGCTGTCGTAGGTGAGCCCGGCGATCGAGGTGTACGGGAACTCCTCGTGCCGGATCCAGTTCCGGCGCCGCACCTCCACCGGGTCCAGGCCGAGTTCGGCGGCGAGTTCGTCCATGATCCGCTCGATGGCGAAGGTCGCCTCCGGCCGCCCGGCGCCCCGGTAGGCGTCGGTGGGCGTGCGGGTCGTGAAGACGCCGGTGCAGTTGAACTCGTACGCGTCCATCTTGTAGATCGCCGGGTACATGAAGGCGCCGAGGATCGGGATGCCCGGGGTGACGAGCATCAGGTAGGCGCCCATGTCGGCGAGCAGGTCCACCTTCAGGCCGAGCAGCCTGCCCTCGCGGGTGGCGGCCAGCTCGACGTCCTGGATCATGCCGCGGCCGTGGTGGGTGGCGAGGAACCCCTCGGAGCGGGACTCGGTCCACTTCACCGGGCGGCCGAGCCTGCGGGCGACCGCGAGCGCGAGGGCCTCCTCGCCGTACACCTGGAGCTTGGAGCCGAAGCCGCCGCCGACGTCCGGGGCCACGACCCGGAGCCGGTGCTCGGGGATCCCGGTGACCACGGCCAGCATGATCCGCAGGATGTGCGGGATCTGGGTCGCCGAGTAGAGCGTGTACTCGCCGGAGGCGGCGAGCGGGGTGACGACGACCGCGCGCGGTTCCATGGCGTTGGGGATCAGCCGCTGCTGGTGGTAGCGGCGCCTGAGCGTCACCTCGGCGCGCCCGCGTACCGCCTCGAAGCTCTCACCGACGGCGAGCGGCCAGGTGTAGCAGCGGTTGGTGCCCTTGTCGGCGTGGACCAGCGGGGCGCCGTCGGCGAGCGCGGCCTCCAGGTCGAGGACCGGGGGCAGCGGTTCGTAGTCGACCTCCACGGCCTCCAGCGCGTCCGCGGCCGTGTACCGGTCGCGGGCGACGACGACGGCCACCGGGTCGCCCGCGTAGCGGACCTCGTCGACGGCGACCGGCGGGTGGTCGGGCAGCACGATGTCCTCGGTCACCGGCCAGGCGCAGGGCAGCGGGCCGAGGCCCTCGGCGAGGTCGGCGCCGCTGAACGCGGCGACGACACCGGGGCGTCGCAGAGCGGGGGAGACGTCGACGCGGGTGATGCGGGCGTGAGCCATGGGGCTGCGCAGGACGGCCAGCTGGAGCATTCCGGCGACCTGGATGTTGTCGGTCCAGTTGGTCTGGCCGGTGATCAGCCGGGCGTCCTCCTTGCGCAGCCGGGCGCGGCCGACCTCGTGCGCCACGGTCTGACCGGTCATGCCGTGACCTCCTCACCGACCGGACGCCCGGAGGCGTCCTGCCGCCCGGCCGGGTCCTGCCCGCCGGCGGCGGCGAGGACCGCGCGGACGATGTTCTGGTAGCCGGTGCACCGGCACAGGTTGCCCTCCAGGGCGTGGCGGACCTCGTCCGAGGTCGGGTGCGGGTTCTCGGCGAGCAGGTCCCGCGCGGCCATGATCATCCCTGGTGTGCAGTAGCCGCACTGGAGCCCGTGCCGCTCGTGGAACGCCTTCTGCAGCGCCGTCCACTCGCCGTCCCGGGCGAGCCCCTGGACGGTGGTCACCGCGGAACCGTCCGCCTGGACGGCGAGGACCGAGCAGCTCTTGACGGTCGCCCCGTCCAGGTCGACCGTGCACGCTCCGCAGTTCGACGTGTCGCAGCCGATCGGGGTGCCGGTCAGACCGAGGCGGTCGCGCAGGTAGTGGGCCAGCAGCAGCCGGGGCTCGACCTCGTCCTCGTAGGGCGTGCCGTCCACGTTCACCTTGATGTGGGTCATGTGCCCTCCAGACCGTACGGACCGAGGCGAGCCAAACGGTGCGAATGGGTCATATTGGCGTGATGTAGGTCACTCTATGACCGGGCTGTGGAGGCGGCGAGTGCTGCGGCCGGCGGGGCTCAGCCGTGCAGGGAGCGGTAGGCGGCGGCCGCGCGGGGGTGCAGGGCGATCACGCCCGTGCCGATCAGGCTGCCGGCGTCGAGGAACCTGGTGCCGACGGCGTGCGAGGGGACGAGCGCGGTGGCCCGCGGGACCAGGACCCGGGTGAGCGCGGCGGCCATGTGCGCGGGCAGGCCGGGGCGGCACATCAGCAGGTCGGACACCCCGATGGTGGCGACGCCGCCCGCCGCCCGGTACGCACCCGCCGGAAGCCGCATCTCCGAGAGGCCCGAGCCGGCGAGGCCGGCGTCCGCCGAGCCCCGGCAGCAGGCCCGCGAGCGGCAGGAAGCGCAGGCCGGGCGAGTCGTCCAGCTCCGAGAGGACGGGGAGGGGGACACCGCCCACGACCAGCACGGCCTCGACGGCACCCGACCGCACCGCGCGGGCCACGGCGTCCATCCGCAGATGACGCACGTGGACGTCGGTTCCGGGGGTGAGGCCCGCCGTGCGCAGGATCCGGTCGCCGAGCACGGCCCCGCCCGAGCCGGTCGCACCGAGCCGGACGGTGCGGCCGGCGAGGCCGGATCGGTGATGCGGTACGGCGGCAGGCCGCGCTCCGCCAGGTAGGCGAGGTGGTCGGGATGGTCGACGGGGTTGCGCCAGCCGGGCAGGTCGGGGCCCTGGAAGCCGTAGGAGGCCGCGTCGCGGTGGAGGCCGCCTTCGTGTACGGCGCCGCCCTGTAGAAGGAGTCGGCCGGCGGGGCCTTCTTCAACTGGCCGGTGCCGACGAAGAAGTCGCTCATGTCGTCCAGCCGGCGGGCGATCGTGCCGTCCCCGGTCCTCGCGACGAGTTGCTCGTGCCCGCGGCACAGGCGCGCCAGAGGGCCGTCGGGTGGGACACGATGCTCAGCATGGGGACGGGCACGGTTTTTCGTCAGTGCCCCGGAAAAAAATAGAACCGAACCCTGCCGATCCGGCGGGATTGACGAATCCCCAGGTCAGAAGGGTGCGGGCAGAAAAGGCGCGGAACCGGAAACCTTCACACACGCGCAACGAACGACGCCGTCAGACGTCCCGCACGCACCGGAATCCCAGGTTGCCGGTGCTGCTGTCGGGCGTGTTGGAGGTGCGGGCGGCGACGCGGTAGCGGTTGCAGTACGAGTGGTGGCAGAGGTAGGAGCCGCCGCGCATCACCCGTGAGGTGCCCCGGGCCGGCCCCTTCGGGTCGCTGCGCGGGCCGGCGGCGTGCTCGGTGCCCCACCGGTCGGCGCACCACTCCCACACGTTGCCGGACATGTTGTGCAGCCCGAAGCCGTTGGGCCGGTAGGCGTCCACGGGGGCGGTGCCCCGGTAACCGTCCTCCGCGGTGTTCCTGGTGGGGAAGTGCCCCTGCCAGATGTTGCACCGGTGCTCCCCGTCCGGAATGAGCTCGTCTCCCCACGGGTAGCGCCGCTGTTCGAGCCCGCCCCGGGCCGCGTACTCCCACTCCGCCTCGGTGGGCAGCCGGCCGCCCGCCCAACGGCAGTACGCCAGGGCGTCGTTCCAGGACACGTGGACCACCGGGTGGTCACCGCGCTCGGCCACCGAACTGCCCGGCCCCTCGGGAGCCCGCCAGCAGGCGCCCTCGACCCCGCACCACCACGGCGTCTGCGGCGGCCGGGCCGCCCCGCGCCGCAGCGCGGCGGGCAGGAACCCGGCGAACACGAAGGACCAGCCGAACCGTTCGGCCTCGGTGACGTGGCCGGTCTCGGCGACGAACCGTGCGAAGCGGTCGTTCGTCACCGCGTACGCCTCGATCCGGAAGGGACGCAGGGTCACCTCCCGCACGGGTCCCTCCCCGTCGGCCGGGAACCCGTCGGGGTCGTCGGTGCCCATGAGGAAAGTGCCGCCCTCCAGCAGCACCACGGCGTCGTCGTCGACCGTACCCGCGCCCGCCACCACCGCCGGTGCCACCACCGCCGTTCCGGCCACCGCCGGTTCGACCGGCGGCGCGCCCACCGGCTCCGCGCCGCCGCGTCCCGGGGCGCAGCAGCCGCTGGGCTCCGCGCTCTCGCCGTCGGACCCCGTCATACGACCACCCCTTCCCTGCGGATCTTCCGGCGAGGCTACCCACCCGCCCGCGCGGCACGGGCCGGGGGTGCCCTGCCAGGTCCCCGGCCCGGTAACCCCGGTCCAGGGAGCCCGGTCCAGGGAGCCCGGCCTGGGGAGCCCGGTCCAGCGAGCCCGGCCCGAACCCCGGTTCTGATGCGTCGGCCTCCTTCGTGTCCTCGTGTCCTCGTGTCCTCGGGTCCGCCCCCGGCGACCGCGGTTCCCGGTGATTCCCGCCCGTGCCCCGTCGGCGGCTCGGCCGGGGTTCATGCGCGGCCCGCTCAGGCCTCGGTTCGGGGGGTTCGTGCGCGGAGCAGTTCGGCGCAGCGTTCGCCGATCATCAGGACGGTCATGCACGGGTTGACGCCGGTCATGGCCGGGAAGACCGAGGCGTCGGCGATCCGCAGCCCGGCCACCCCGCGCACCCGCAGGTGGGGATCGACGACCGCGGCCGGGTCGTCCGCGGCGCCCATCCGGCAGGTGCCGACCGGGTGGAATACGGTCGCGCCGACGTACGCGGCGTACTCCAGGAGCGCCGCATCGGAGGTGACGTCGGGTCCGGGCGCCAGCTCCCGCCTCAACTTCCCGGCCAGGGCGGGCTGTTCGCCGATACGGCGGGCCAGCCGGAGCCCGTGCACGAGAACCCGGGCGTCATGGCCGTCCGGATCGGTGAGGAAACCACCGTGGATCTCGGGGGCGTCCCAGGGGTCCGCGCTGCGCAGCACGACCCGGCCCGCGCTGCGCGCCCGGCGGACGTGGGGAGTCATCGAGATGCCGTGCGCGGAGGTCGGGTAGCCGAGCGGGGCCGTGAAGTCGTCGTAGACCTCGGGCGTGAAGTGGATCATCACATCGGGGTCGAAGGCGGCGGCCTCCCAGCCGTTCACGTCGATGGGGCCGGGCGGTTCCGTGGTCTCCCACAGCACCGCGGCCTCGGGATGGTCGAGCAGGTGCTCGCCGACGGGGAGGTCGGCGACCACCTCGATGCCCAGCTCGCCCAGGCGCCGGGACGGGCCGATCCCGGAGAGCATCAGCAGCTTGGGGGTGTTGAGGGCGCCGGCGCAGACGATGATCTCCCGACGGGCCGTCAGCTCCCCGTCGGTGGTGAGCACGGCACGGGCCCGGCCGTCCTGCGTGATCAGCCGGAGCGCGGTGGTGCCCGTGCGCAGGTGCAGGTTCTTTGGCAGCCGGTCGAGCGGCTGGAGATAGGCGACGGAGCTGGACTGGCGTTCCTGGCCACGGACGTTGAGCGGCAGCACACAGGAGTTGGCGCCGATGTCCCCCTCGGCGGCGGAACGGTGGGCGTCCACCCGGGGCAGACCGGCCTCGGCGCAGGCGTCCAGGAAGGCTGCGGTCAGCCTGTTGCGGATGTCGGGCAGTTCGATGTGCACGCGCTCGGTCACCCGCAGCCAGGCCGGCGCGAGGGACTCCGGGCCCCAGCCCGCCGCGCCCAGCTTCTCCCACGTCAGCAGGTCGGCGGCCGGCGGACGCAGGGCGATGGCGTTGTTGTGCGAGCTGCACCCGCCGAGCACCTTGGCCACGTGCTCCCGCAACAGCGGGTTGTGGCCCGGCTGGGTCTCCAGCGCGTAGTCGAAGTCGAGTTCGGTGCCGAGCAGTTGACTCCAGTTCTGCACGAGGCGGATGCGCTCGTCGCCGGCGTCGTCCGGTCCGGCCTCCAGCAGGCATACGGTGGTGTGGGCGTCCTCGGCGAGCCGGCGGGCGACGACGGCACCGGCCGTGCCGCCGCCGACCACGATGTAGTCGTAGGAATCCGAGTGCATGGAACGGGCCTTTCGACAGGAGGGGATGACGGGGTGGCTCAGGACCCGGTGCCGGCCGGCCGGGCGGAGCAGTACGGTCTGCAACTCGGTGAGGCGCTCCAGTGCGTAGCGGCCGCCCACCCGGCCGACTCCGCTGAGGGTGCCGGGGCCGCCGCCGAAGGGGAGGTGGCTCTCCCAGTGGTTGGAGGACTCGTTGATGTTGACCACGCCGGCCCGCACCTCGTCGGCGAAGCGCAGGCCCGCGCCGAGGTCGCCGGTGTAGATCGCGGCGACGAGGCCGTACGGCAGGGCGTTGGTCAGGGCGATCGCGTCGTCGAGCGAGCCGACGGGGATGACGGGGGCGATCGGGCCGAAGGTCTCGTCGGTGGCGGCCAGGGCGTCCCGCGGTACGTCGTCCAGTACCGTCGGCCGCCAGTACAGGTCCGTGGGGAAGCCCTTGGCGCGGCTGCCGCCGGTGACGAGCCGTGCGCCGCGGTCGGTCGCGTCGCGGACGTGCAGGTCCATCTTCCGGGCCACGTCCTCGTTGTTGAGCGGTCCCATGGTGGTGGCCGGGTCGGCGGGATCGCCCAGGACGATCCGCTCGGTGGCGGCGGCGAGCCGTGCCACGAACTCGGCCCGGACCCTCTCGTGCACGAGGACGCGCTCGGCGGCGGCACAGCTCTGCCCGGCACACAGGAACGCGCCGAGGACGGTGCCCTCGACGGCGGCGTCGAGATCGGCGTCGTCCATGACCACGAGCGGGCCGTTGCTGCCCAGTTCGAGCATCTGGACCTTGCCGACGGCGCGGGCGGCCACGGAACGGCCGGTGGCGGTCGAGCCGACGAAGGCCACGGCGGCGATGTCGGGGTGCCCCGCGATCTCGTCGCCGACCACGGGCCCGGATCCGGTGACGAGGTTGACCACGCCGGGCGGCAGCCCGGCGGCGGTGAAGCACTCGGCCAGTGCGGCGGCGCAGACCGAGGTGCTCGGCGCGGGCGTCCAGACCACGGTGTTCCCGGCGGCGAGCGCAGGCGCGATGACCTGGGACGCCATGGTGTAGGGCCAGTTCCACGGTGTGATGACGGCGACCGGGCCGAGCGGCCTGCGGACCAGCAGGGCGAGGGCACCGGGGACCGCGCTGGGAGCGAGCACACCGTCGAACCTCAGCGCGTCCTCGGCGGCCGAGCGCCAGTGCGCGATCAGGTCGTCCACCTCGGCGTACGCCTCGCCGTGCAGGGGCTTGCCCTGGTCGAGGCTGAGCAGACGGGCGAGTTCGTCCCGGCGGGCCGCGCACACGTCGGCCAGCCGGTGCAGCAGGGCCGCACGGGAGAACACGCCCTGCGCCGCCCAGCCGGGCTGCGCGGCGCGAGCGGCCGCGACCGCCGCACGCGCGTCGGACCGGTCGCCCTGGGCGACGGCGCCTAGGTGTTCGCCGGTGGCAGGGCTCACTGCGTCCGCGTACACGCCGCCCGACGGTTCCCGCCAGTCGCCGTCGATCAACAGCTGGGTCCTGGCAGCGGGCATCGCAGCCTCCTTGCGTTTCGGGTGGGTTCGTTCGATGCCGAGGCCCGCACGCTCAGGTCGTCCGCGTGCGGGGCGGGCGCCGGGACCGGGCGGGGTGAAGGTGGACCGCCGGAACGGCACCGGTGATGCGTTACACACGCTCTTGCATGGCAGTGGGCGATAGGCATGCGCCGCAAACCGGTCAAGAGGTCTGGCCCGAATATGCTTCGAATGCCGTTCAAACGTTAGTCTTCAGCTCATGAAGTGGCTTATGAGCTGTTCATCAGGCACCCGACGGAGCCCGGCGGGCGATCCGGTGGCACCGCGCCCTTGACGGTCTCTTTGCGGGATGACTTACTGCTTCTTGTATGCCAGAGCGCGTCGCATTCCGTCCTGGGGTCAGGGGTTTCGCTCGCTGATCGTTGCCCGACGGTCCACTGTGGAAGGTGTGAGCTCCGGGCACGTGCGTTCTTCCGGCCCCGGGCGGTTCTGGCGGCCGCGTCATGCGGGGCTGCTGATCCCGGTCGGGCTCGTCGCGCTGATCACGGTCGCGGACACCGTGACCCCGGCCGACATCGTCCTCGGGCCGCTGCTGGTGATCGCGCCCGCCCTTGCCGCGTGGTTCGAGGGCCCCCGGGTGACGGCAGGTGTCGGAGCCCTGGCCGTGGCGGCCCAGACGTTCCTCGGCTGGCGGTCCGGTCTGCTGCCCTCGCGGGGGGTGACCGTGCAGATCGTCGCTCTCGCCGCGCTCTCCGCTCTCGTCGTGGTCATGTGCGTGGTGCGGGACCGGCGCGGCCGGCAGCTGGCGCAGGTCCGCTCGGTCGCCGGAGCCGCGCAGCGCGTGCTGCTGTGGCCCCTGCCGGACCGGCTGGGTACGCTGCGGCTCGCCTGTCTCTATCTGGCCGCGGAGGACGAGGCCCAGATCGGCGGCGACCTCTACGCGGCCGCGCACACCGGGAGCGCGGCCCGCCTGATGATCGGCGACGTGCGGGGCAAGGGCCTGCCCGCGATCGGGGAGGCCGCCGTCGTCCTCGGCGCCTTCCGGGAAGCCACCCACCGGCACGCCGGCCTGCCCGCGCTGGCTGCCGCGCTGGACCGGAGCGTCGCCCGCCACCTCGCCGACTTCGAACCGGAGAGCGAAGCCGGGGAGCGTTTCGTCACGGCCCTGCTGCTGGAGATCCCCGACGACGAGCCCGTCGTCCGGCTCACCAGCTGCGGTCACCTGGCGCCCCTCCTGCTCACCGCGGACGGCGGCGTGCGTGTCCCGACCCTGCGCCCCGCGCCCCCGCTCGGCATCGGTGTGACCGGCGCCGAGGACCACCCCCTCGACACCGTGCCGTTCGCCGCCGAGGACACCCTGCTCCTCTGCACGGACGGCGTCGTGGAGGCCCGCGACCGCGACGGCGCGTTCTATCCGCTCGCGGACCGTGCCGCACGGTGGGCCGGCAGCGACCCCGACGCACTCCTGCGCCACCTCGGACGTGATCTGATCGCCCACGCGGGCGGACGTCTCGGCGACGACGCGGCCCTGGTCGGCGTCCGTCGCGCCGCCGCCTCACGCTCGCACCACCGCCTGGGACGCGCGCACGGGTCCGGCGGACTCCACCGGCCCTGACCGCGCCGCGCGGGTAACCGGCAGGCAATAGTTTTGTCCGCATGGTGGACTCGGCGATGCCTCAGGAGGATTCGGGGGGCGGGCCGTCGCGGCCCTCATACCCACCTCTTACGTTGCGGTCGGACCGGGGGCCCGGATCCGGGGGACCGCCCGCATCCGAGGACTAGGGTGGTTTTCGTACGAAACACCCCGTGATGTCTTCTTTTTGCGGGGCGTCCTTCTCCTCCAAGGAGGCCGCCATGTACGTGCGAGCACGTGCATTCGCTGCATCAGGGCTGGCCGTCGCGCTGCTGTCCGTGGGCGCCGGCGGAGCCGTGGCGGCAACAACGCCGCCGTCGAATCCGGCCTCGATCACGGTCAAGGCGAGTCCCACGACCGTGAAGGCCGGCCAGACGGTCCGGTTCGCCGGACACACCTCGGGCATCAGGCCCGGGGCGTCGATCATGCTCCAGATGGACAGGAACGGCAAGTGGATACCGGTCCACGTCAACTCCAAGGTGAAAAAGGCCGACACCTACGCCTTCGCCGCCCGGGTCCACATGAAGGGCAGCCAGCAGTTCCGTGTGACCTCCGGCCAGACCCACTCTCCCACCGTCGGTGTGACCGTGCAGTAACCGCTCTCGGTGTTCCCGCTCGGCGCGTGGCCCGCCTCGGAAGTCCGCGGCGGGCCACGTCACTTCGGGTGCTGGGTCCATGCGGCCGGTGCGACGTGAGGAGTGGCTGTGGGGTGTGACGGGTCGGGTGGTGGGGCGGGCGGGAGGACACGCAACTTACTGGTGAGTCAGAAGTATTGACTGTGTCCGGACATGGCCTGACTGTAATGGACATGACTACTATCCGGGCGCGTCTGATCGTTGTCCTGGTTGTCCTCTGTGGATTCCTCGCGGTGGCGGGCGCCCCGTCCGCCACCGCTGCCACCCCATCCGACTCCCTCTGGTTCGACGGCACTTCGCTCACCGTGCAGAACGGACGCTTCGTCGACGGCCAGGGCCGTGAGGTCGTGCTGCGCGGCTACAACGTCTCCGGCGAGACCAAGCTGGAGGAGAACAGCGGCCTGCCCTTCGCGTCGGTCGCCGACGCGAAGAAGTCCGCGACCGCGCTGCGCGCCCTCGGCGGCGGCAACGCCGTGCGCTTCCTGCTCTCCTGGGCGCACGCCGAACCCACCCAGGGTCAGGTCGACACCACCTACCTGGCCGCCGTCACCGCGCAGATGCAGGCGTTCCTCGACGCCGGCATCCGCGTCTTCCCCGACTTCCACCAGGACCTGTACTCCCGCTACCTGTTCAACTCGGGCAGCTGGTACACGGGTGACGGCGCCCCCAAGTGGGCCGTCGCGCTGGGCGGTTACCCGACCGAGTCCTGCGGCATCTGCCTCTTCTGGGGCCAGAACATCACCCAGAACGCGGCCGTCCAGAAGGCCCAGTACGACTTCTGGCACAACAACTACGGCCTCCAGGACTACTTCCTGGCCACCGCCCAGACCACGATGACCTACCTGGCCGGACACCTGTCGTCCGACGAGTTCGCGGGCATCGTCGGCTTCGACCCCTACAACGAGCCGTACGCCGGGTCCTACGACTCCGGCGAGACCTCCCGCACCTGGGAGCAGAACCGGCTGTGGCCCTTCTACCAGAAGTTCCGGGCCCGCATGGACGCGGCCGGCTGGACCAGCAAGCCCGCCCTCGTCGAGCCCAACCTCTACTGGAACGGCAACGTCACCAACCAGGAGGGCGGCCTGCTCGACGCGGGCACGCTCGGCTCCCGCTACGTCTTCAACACCCACTTCTACGACCAGAAGGCCATCTCCGGCGTCCTGATGTGGGGGAACGCCGCCGACGGCCAGTACTCGACCGACTTCGGCACCATCCGCGACCGCGCCTCGGCGGCCGGGACCACCGCGATCGTCAGCGAGTTCGGGCACCCGCTGTCCGGCACCACCGCCGGCAAGGCGCCCACCGTCGACAAGGCGATGTACCAGGCCCTCGACTCCCGCCTCTCCGGGGCGAACTGGTGGTCCACACCGGCCTCCTCCGGCCCGGTGCTCTCGGGCACCCAGTGGCAGTGGGACATCTACAACGGCCGTCACCACGAGCTGATGAACGACAACGCCAGCAAGGTCCTCACCTCGGGCGACGCCTGGAACGACGAGGACCTCTCGGCCGTGAACACGGACGACTCCGGGACGGTGACGCTCCGTCAGGACGCCCGGCTGCTCGACCGGGTCTACCCGGGCGCCACCTCCGGCTCCACCCTCGCCTTCACCTACGAGGACCGTTCCCGGGACGGCTCCACGACCCTGACCTGGAACCCGGTGCCCAGCTCGCTGCCGAACGTGGCCGCGCTGGTCGGCTCCGGCCAGTACGCCGTCCAGGTCTGGCGCTCCGGCAGCGCCACCGCACCCACCGAACTGCACCTGCCCGCCTCCTTCCCGACCGCGTCCACCACCGTCGTCTCCGACCTGGGCACGTCCTACGCGCCCCCGTCGTACACGTCCTCCACGCCCGTCGGTGTGGCCGTCGAACCGGGTGGGACGGGCAGTCGCCGACTGCTGCTCACCGACTCGGACTCCGGCGTGCTGCACTTCGCGCTGGTGACCAACGGGGCGACCTCACCCAGCTCCACCGTGCTGAACGCGGCCAAGGCGGAGCTGGCCGCCTGGGTCGCGTCGAAGTTCTGAGCCGTGCCTCGGCCCCCGGGACGCACCGTGTCCCGGGGGCCGAGGCCTGGTACGGGACGGACGCGCAAACTGAAAACAGGCGCGTTCAGAACGAACTTACTGAAAAGTAAGGAGGGGTGCCTTACTCCGCAAGAGGCGTACACGACAAAATTGGCCGTCAAGTGGATGACGGAGGGGGCAGTCTTGGCGGGCAGGATCAAGGCACCGACGGGTCGCTACGGCGGCCGGTCCGCCGAGGAGCGCAAGGCCGAGCGGCGCCGGCGCTTCCTGGACGCGGCGCTCCGGCTCTTCGGTGACACGCCGGGGTTCGGTGCCACGACGGTCGCCGCGCTCAGCCAGGCGGCCGGACTGTCGACCCGTCAGTTCTACGAGGAGTTCCGGACGCTGGAGGACGTGCTCGCCGCGTTGCACCTGGAGATCAACGGGTGGGCGGAGCGGGCGGTGGTCGCGGCGTTCCCCGAGGCGGAGCCGCTGCCGCTGGTCGAGCGGGTGACGGTGCTGTTCCGGGCGTACGCGCGGGACGTCACCTCGGACCCACGCCGGATCCGGATCGCCTTCGTGGAGATCATCGGTGTCAGCCCCCGGCTGGAGGAGCAGCGGCTGGCGCGGCGGGCGCGGTGGGTGGAACTGATCTGCACCGAGGCGGACGCGGCGGTGGCGAGGGGGGTCGCGGCGCCGCGGGACTACCGGCTGGCGGCGACGGCGTTCATCGGCAGTGTGAACGGGCTGCTGCACGACTGGAGCGCCGGCCGGGTGGACGCGAGCCTGGACGACGTCGTGGAGGAACTGGTCCGGCTGCTGGTGGGAATCCTGCGGCCGGAGGGGTGGACGTCGGGGCGCACGCGCTAGCAACGCCCCTGCGGAGAGCGTGAGTTCACGCCTGTCACAGCCGTTGACTTCACCCCCGGGCGGCTCTACGGTCGGCCCGCGACATGTTCGGAGAACCGATCTGTGTTCGGCATTTCGAATGTGGTGAGCCGCACCTCTCTCGTACCCCCCTCGTGCACCCCCGTGGAGGAGCCGCATGTACCCCCCGCACAGACCGACCGCCGGCGGTCCCGTACGGCACCTGTGGGCCGCCGCCGTACGCACCCTCGCCCTGGCCCTGACGGCCGCCGCCGCGCTCCTGTTCGCCACGCCGGGACCCGCGCGGGCGGCGACGGTCCCGCAGGTCTCGGTGCCCACCGCCCCGATGGGCTGGGCCTCCTGGAACAGCTTCGCCGCGAAGATCGACTACAGCGTCATCAAGGCCCAGGTCGACGCGTTCGTCGCGGCCGGCCTCCCGGACGCCGGATACAAGTACATCAACATCGACGAGGGCTGGTGGCAGGGCACCCGCGACAGCGACGGCAACATCACCGTCGACACCGGTGAGTGGCCCGGCGGCATGAGCGCCATCGCCGACTACATCCACAGCAAGGGCCTGAAGGCCGGCATCTACACCGACGCCGGGTACAACGGCTGCGGCTACTACTACCCGACCGGCCGGCCCGCCGCCGCGGGCACCGGCAGCGAGGGGCACTACGCCCAGGACATGCTCCAGTTCTCCAAGTGGGGCTTCGACTTCGTGAAGGTCGACTGGTGCGGCGGCGACGCCGAGGGCCTGGACGCGGCCACCACCTACAAGTCGATCAGCTCGGCCGTCACCACGGCCGCCGCCGCCACCGGCCGCCCGCTGACCCTGTCCCTCTGCAACTGGGGCTACCAGAACACCTGGAACTGGGCGACCGGCCTCGGCACCATGTGGCGGACCAGCACCGACATCTACTACTACGGCGGCACGGCCTCGCAGTCGGCCGTGCTGTCCAACTTCGACCAGACCCTGCACCCCGCCGCCCAGCACACCGGCTACTACAACGACCCCGACATGCTCACCGTCGGCATGTCCGGCCTCACGGCCGCCCAGAACCGCACCCACATGGCCCTGTGGGCGATCTCCGGCGCCCCGCTCCTGGCCGGCAACGACCTCACCGCGATGACCAGCGAGACGGCCGCCATCCTCAAGAACTCCGACGTCGTCGCCGTCGACCAGGACACGCGCGGCCTCCAGGGCGTCAAGGTCGCCGAGGACACCACCGGACTCCAGGTCTACAGCAAGGTCCTCGCCGGCACCGGCAACCGCGCGGTCGTGCTGCTCAACCGCACCTCCGCCGCCGCGGACATCACCGCCCGCTGGTCCGACCTCGGCCTGACCGGCGCGTCCGCGACGGTCCGCGACCTGTGGGCGCAGTCGAACCTCGGCTCGTACAGCACGAGCTACACCGCCAGTGTGCCGGCCGGCGGCTCGGTGATGCTCAAGGTCGGCGGCGGCACGGAGGCGTCCGGCACGAGCTACGGCGCCACCTCCACCGGCAGGTACACCGGCGTGAGCGCCGCGAGCACCGGGCTGGACGTCGTCGACGTCGCCTACACCAACACCGGCTCCACCGCCGTCACCGGCACCCTCCAGGTGAACGGCCAGACCGCCACGACCGTCTCCTTCCCGCCGACCGGCTCCGCGCAGGGCACGGTCTCGGTACAGGTCCACCTCAGCAAGGGATCCGGCAACTCGCTCACCTTCACCGGGAGTTCACTGCCCACGCTCGGCTCCCTCACGGTCAGCCCGATCCCCGGCACCAACGGCACACTGATCGTGGGCGGGGCGTCCGGCCGCTGCGCCGACGTCTACGACAACACCATCACCAACGGCACCCAGGCGGAGCTCTGGGACTGCAACGGCGGCCAGAACCAGGCCTGGACGTACACCTCCCGCAAGGAGTTCGTGGTGTACGGCAACAAGTGCCTGGACGCCTACAACCTGGGCACCACCAACGGCACCAAGGTCGTGATCTGGGACTGCAACGGCCAGAACAACCAGAAGTGGAACATCAACGCGGACGGCACCATCACGAACGTCAACGCCGGACTGTGCCTGGACGCGTACAACGCGGCGACCGCCAACGGCACCACCCTGGTGCTGTGGACCTGCAACGGCGGCACCAACCAGCAGTGGAGCCGCAGCTGACCGGGGCCGGCCGACCCGTCCGGGTGGACCCCGCGGCAGGGGCCGCCCGGAACGGTCGTCGTACCGCCGGTCCCGCCGATCACGAGCGTCGGCGGGATCATGCCGTTCTCCGCCCTCGCGACCGGGCGGAGACACCCCCATGCTCAAGCGGCGCACCCGTCGTCGGTCAGCCCTGCCCGCGCTGCTGGTGACGGTGTGTCTGCTCCTGACCGGCGTCACCGCGACCGGGGCGGCGGCCGACGAGGCCACCGTCTCCCGGGACACCCTGCGCACCGGCTGGGACGCCGACGAGCCCGGCCTCGCCCCCGACCAGGTGACCAGCTCCGACTTCGGGCAGCAGTTCTCCACCGCCGTCGACGGGCAGGTCGACGCCCAGCCCCTGGCCGTCGGCCGGACGGTCGTCGTCGCCACCGAGAACAACCTCGTCCACGGGATCGACTCGGCCACCGGCGCCGTCCACTGGTCCAGGGGCCTGGGCGCGCCCTGGCCCGCCGCCGCCATCGGCTGCGGCGACCTCGTCCCCGACCTCGGCGTGACCTCCACCCCCGTCCACGACCCCGCGACCGGCACCGTCCACCTCACCGCCAAGGTCAACGACGGCGCCGACACCTCCCACCCCAGCCGGTACGTGCACGCCCTGGACGCCACCACCGGCGCCGAGCGCACCGGCTGGCCGGTGAAGGTCGCCGGTGCCCCCGTCAACGACCCGGCCCACCCCTTCAACGCCTTCACCGCCGGCCAGCGCCCCGGGCTGCTGCTGACGGGCGGCTCGGTGTACGTCGCCTTCGCCTCGCACTGCGACCACAACCCGTACGTCGGCTACGTCCTCGGCGTGAACACCGCCAGCAGCAGGACCACCCTGTGGGCCACCGAGAACTCCGCCGCCAACGGCATGGCCGGCATCTGGATGAGCGGCGGCGGCCTGGTCTCCGACGGACCCGGCCGCATCCTCTTCTCCACCGGCAACGGCATCTCCCCGGCCCCCGGCCCCGGTGCGAAGCCGCCGGGACAGCTCGCCGAGTCGGTGGTCAGGCTCGGCGTGAACAGCGACGGCACGATGTCCGCCCAGGACTTCATCAGCCCGGCCGACGCCCCCACCCTCGACCAGAACGACACCGGCCTGGGCTCCGGCGGCCCGGTCGCCCTGCCCGACCCGGCCTTCGGCACCCCCAGCACCCCAGGCTCCTGGTCCGGATCGGCAAGGACGGCCGCCTCTTCCCGCTCGACCGCGACGACCTCGGCGGCCGGAGCCGGGGCAGCGGCGGCACCGACCGGGTCCTCGGCTCCTTCGGACCCCACGAAGGCGTCTGGGGCCACCCGGGCATGTTCGGCGGCGAGGGCGGCTACGTCTACACCATCGGCAGCCGCGGCCCGCTGCGCGCCTTCCGGTACGGCGTCACCGGCACCGGTCCGCCCGCGCTGAGCAACACCGGCTCCAGCACCGACACCTTCGGCTACACCTCGGGCTCACCGGTCGTCACCTCCACCGGCACCACCGCCGGTTCGGCCGTCGTCTGGGCCGTGCGCGCGGACGGCTCCAGCGGCTCCAACGCCCAACTGCGCGCCTACAGCGCCGTACCGGTCGACGGACACATGAAGCTGCTCCGGTCCGCCCCGATCGGCACGGCCTCGAAGTTCTCGGTACCGGCCACCGACGGGGGACGCGTCTACGTCGACACCCGCGACGGCCACCTGCTGGCCCTCCGGCGCGGCCCTGACCGGCGACGCCGTCGACCTCGGCACGGTGCCCGTCGGCGGCACCGGCACGGCCGCGGCCACGGGGCGACACCCAGCCCGCCGACACCCGGGGCGTCGACCTCCAGTGGCATGTCGTCCACCCCCGGCAGACGTCCTGGCCGGCGCCCGCCGCCGGCACCACCGCGGTGAGCAGGGCGCAGCCCGGCCCAGGAAACAGACCGGGCGCCGCCGGCGCAGCGCCGGTACCGCTGCTCGTACGCGTGACGCAGCTCCCGGCCCCGGTCCGCCGTACGGCGCCACGAGGTGCCCAACCGCGTACGGCGTGCGGGCCGCGGACGTCATGGAGTACGGCGCCCGGCTGCGCTGACCCTCACACCCCGAGCTGCCGGGCGGCCGCCTCGACCGTCTGCTCCAGCAGGACGGCGATGGTCATCGGACCGACACCGCCCGGCACCGGCGTGATCAGCGAGGCCCGCTCGACGGCGGAGTCGAAGTCGACGTCACCGATGTTCCCGTCGTTGTAGCCCGCGTCGAGCACGACCGCGCCCGGCTTGACGTCCTGCCCGCGGATCAGACGCGGCCGGCCGACGGCGGCGACCACGATGTCCGCCTCGCGGACGGCCGCCGACAGGTCCCGGGTGCGGGAATGGCAGTAGGTCACCGTGGCGTCCCGGGCGAGCAGCAGCATGCCGGCCGGCTTGCCCAGGATCGCGCTGCGCCCGACGACCACCGCCCGCTTCCCCGCCGGGTCGACGCCGTACGCGTCGAGCAGGCGCAGGATGCCGCCGGGCGTGCAGGAGACGAAGCCCGGCAGACCGAAGCTCATGGCGGCGAACGACGCGAAGGTCACGCCGTCCACGTCCTTCTCCGGCGCGATCGCCTCGAACGCGGCCCGCTCGTCGACGTGTTCGCCCACCGGGTGCTGGAGCAGGATGCCGTGCACCGCCGGATCGGCCGACAACTCCCGCAGGGTGCCGACGAGTTCCTCGGTGGTCGTGGTGGCGGGCAGGGCCACGTGCCGGGAGGCGATACCGGCCTTGCGGCTGCGGTTCTGCTTCATCCGGACGTAGGTGACGGAGGCGGGGTCCTCGCCGACCAGCACGGTCGCCAGACACGGCGTGACGCCGGTGCGTGCGGTGAGACCGGCGGCCCGCCGCGCGCTCTCCTCGACGATACGGCGGGCGACGGCGGTTCCGTCCATGAGACGGGCCTGGGTCATGGGCACACTCCTGAGCCGATCGGTTCTGATCGCCCAGGCGCACGGCATCGACAGTGCGGACCGCTCCCCGGTGGTGCTCCACCTCAGCGCCAGTCACGGTCCGCCCCCAGCGTAACCGAGCCGGTCAGCGCCGCTCGCGGCGGTGCGCGTGCCGCAGGATCGCCCGCAGCAGCAGGACCGACGCCCGGGGACGCGCGCGGCGGGCGTGTCCCAGCGTGGCCCGCGCCGAGAAGGTCCAGGTCAACCGGGAGCTGACCTGGACCCTCGCGGTCCGTGCGACTACTCGTCCCATGCCTGGATCATGATCTGCTCGGTGATCTTCCCGTCGCGCAGCGTGATCATCGACTCGGCGAGCACCCGGACGCCGTCCTCGTACTCGCAGGACTCGCTGAAGGCGGCCCGGTCGCCCTGCACGATGCACTGGTCCAGCGTGTGCGTCATGTCGCGGCTGTAGACGTCGTCCAGCATCGCGGCGATGTCCTTGCGGCCGTGCAGGACCTTGGGACGGCTGGGCTGGGTGTTGCGGTCGACGATGCGGATCTCCGCGTCGTCCGCGTAGAGCGACAGAAGGGTGTTCCCGGTGTTCCCCTCTATGGCCCGGCGCAGTGTGTCGGTGTCGAAGGTGGAGCCTGTCGCGGTGCCCATGATGACCTCCTGGGGGAGCCCGCGGTCCGATGCGGAGCGGACCGCGAGGGCCCCTCACCACGAGCGTCCTCCGCCCCGCCGGGCTCGGCAAACGCAGGGCCGGCGCTCCTCCTGACGGGTGAGGGCGGCCGGCAGCCCGTGTCCGGCCCGGCGCCGGGGCCGTTGCTGAGGACATGATCTCAACACGACGTATCGTCGCCGCCGTCGGTCTGGCCGTCGGGGTCACCGGCCTCGCCGCGCCGCTGGCGAACGCGGCCGACGCGAGCGCCCAGCACCCCGGGAAGCTCACCGCGCTCGGCACGCTCGACTCGCTGGCCCGCAGCGACATCCCCGTGGAGTACCAGGACCGCATCCCGAAGGTCTCGGAGCAGGTGCAGGGACTGAACGACGTCCACAAGCTGAGCGAGCTGCACCAGGTGACCGACCTGGCCGCGCCGGTCATGGGCCTGGTGCCGGGTATCGGGTAGTGACCGTCCCGACCGCATCCCGAGGGCCGTCCCGCGAGGGGCGGCCCTCCGCCGTGGCGCCGTGACATTGGGACGCCGTGGGACGCCGTGACGCCTTGACGGCGTCAGTGCCCGGTGGCGAGGAACTGCGTCGCCGCCAGCTCCGCGTACAGCGGGTCGGACGCCACCAGCTCCCGGTGCGTGCCCACCGCGCGGACCTCCCCGGCGTCCATCACCACGATCCGGTCCGCCATGGTCACCGTCGACAGCCGGTGCGCGACCACCAGCACCGTGGTCGACCGCGCCACGTCGGCGACCGTGTCCCTGAGGGCCGCCTCGTTCACCGCGTCCAGCTGCGAGGTCGCCTCGTCGAGCAGCAGCAGCCGGGGCCGGCGCAGCAACGCCCGCGCGATCGCCACACGTTGGCGCTCACCGCCCGACAGCTTGGTGCCGCGGTGCCCGACCGGTGTGTCCAGTCCCTGCGGCAGCCGCGCGACCAGCCCGTCCAGCCGGGTCGTCTTCACCACCCGCGTCACCGCGCCCTCGTCCGCCTCCGGGTTGCCGAGGAGCAGGTTGTCCCGGAGCGAGCCGGACAGCACCGGGGCGTCCTGCTCGACGTACCCGATGGCCGAGCGCAGCTGCGGCAGTTCCCAGTCGGAGAGGGGACGGCCGTCGAGGGTGATCACGCCGGACTCGGGGTCGTGGAACCGCTCGATGAGCGAGAAGACGGTGGTCTTGCCGGCGCCGGACGGGCCGACGAACGCGGTCATGCCCCGTGCCGGAACCGCGAAGCTGACCCCGTGGTGGACGTAGGGCAGTTCGCCGGAGTAGCGGAAGCGCACGTCGGTGAAGGCGACGGCGGCCGGTTCGGCGCCGGGGGCCGGCAACTCGGCCGGTGCGGAGGCGGGTTCGGCGGGCAGTTGCAGCGCCTCCTGGATCCGGGCGAGCGCGCCGGCGCCGGTCTGGTACTGGGTGACCGCGCCGACGACCTGCTGGATCGGCGACATCAGGTAGAAGACGTAGAGCAGGAACGCCACCAGCGTGCCCACCCCGATCGCGCCGGTCGCCACCCGGGCGCCGCCCACCGCGAGCACCGTGATGAACGCCAGCTGCATCGCCAGCCCCGCCGTGTTGCCCGCCGCGGCCGACCACTTGGCGGCGCGCACGCTCTGCCGCCAGGACTCCTCGGCGGCCGCGTGCAGCGCCTGCTCCTCCCGGTGCTCGGCGCCCGAGGCCTTCACCGTGCGCAGGGCGCCCAGCACCCGCTCCAGCGAGGCGCCCATCACGCCCACCGCGTCCTGGGCCCGGCGGCTCGCCCGGTTGATGCGCGGCACGATGAGGCCCAGCACCGTGCCCGCCCCGGCGATCACCGCGAGCGTGACGGCGAGCAGCACCGGGTCGACCACCCCCATCATCACGACCGTGGCGACGAGGGTGAGGCCGCCGGTGCCGAGCGCGACCAGCGAGTCCGTGGTGACCTCGCGCAGCAGGGTGGTGTCCGAGGTGATCCGCGCCATCAGGTCGCCCGGCTCGGTGCGGTCCACGGCGGCGATCCGCAGCCGCAGCAGATACGAGGACAGGGTGCGCCGCGCGCCGAGCACCACCGACTCGGCCGTCCGCCGCAGCACGTACGAACCCAGCGCGCCCATGACGGCGTTGAGGACCACCAGAGCGGCCATGGCGAGCAACTTGCCGGTGATGGAACGGTCGTGGGACAGGTCCTCGATCAACCCCTTGGCCACCAGGGGCAGCAGCAGCCCGGTCGCGCCCGTCAGCAGGGAGAGCGCGGCACCGGCCGACAGGGCCAGGCGGTGCGGCCGTACGTAGGAGAGGAGCAGCCGGAACACGGGGGGACCGGTGCGGTCGCCCGGCGGTACTGCGTCTGCGGTGGTCACGGTGCTCCTCGTCCGGGCGGTGGGCGGCGCCCCCAGGCTACGTCCGCCCACCCCCGCCGCGTCCCCGTTCCCCGCCACGTCCGCGCCACGTCCACCAGGGACGGTACGGCGAGAAGGCAGCCGCCGACCCCGGGCGCCCCGGTCGCGCAGGTCCACGCCCCGCTTCCCGGGGGAAACACTCCCAGGGGGTATGCCGACCACCGTGGTGGAGGTACCCCGGGGGGTATATGGCCTGCGGGGACGGGGTGGGAAGGTGGTGTGGTCGGCCGGAAAGATCGGCGGCGACCGACGTGCTCCGTGCCGTTACCGGGCGGTCACGCGTAGGGTCGGAACGCAGCATGTCAGCAGAACGAGGAAAGGTCAGGGCCATGGCGCAGGAAGTACGCGGCGTGATCGCACCGGGCAGGAACGAGCCCGTGCGGGTCGAGACGATCGTGGTGCCGGACCCCGGGCCGGGCGAAGCCGTCGTACAGGTGCAGGCCTGCGGGGTCTGTCACACCGACCTGCACTACAAGCAGGGCGGCATCAACGACGACTTCCCGTTCCTGCTCGGCCACGAGGCCGCCGGTGTGGTCGAGTCGGTCGGCGAGGGCGTCACGGACGTCGCGCCCGGCGACTTCGTGATCCTCAACTGGCGTGCGGTGTGCGGGAACTGCCGGGCCTGCCTGCGCGGCCGCCCCTGGTACTGCTTCAACACCCACAACGCCGAGCAGAAGATGACCCTCGCCTCGACCGGGCAGGAGCTCTCCCCGGCCCTCGGCATCGGCGCCTTCGCCGAGAAGACGCTGGTCGCCGCCGGCCAGTGCACCAAGGTCGACCCGGCGGTCTCGCCGGCGGTCGCCGGACTGCTCGGCTGCGGTGTGATGGCGGGCATCGGCGCCGCGATCAACACGGGCGGCGTCGGCCGCGGCGACTCGGTCGCCGTGATCGGCTGCGGCGGTGTCGGCGACGCGGCCGTCGCCGGGTCCCGGCTGGCCGGGGCGGCGCGGATCATCGCCGTGGACATCGACGACCGCAAGCTGGAGAAGGCGCGCGCCCTCGGCGCCACCCACACCGTCAACTCCCGTGAGAACGACGCGGTCGAGGCGATCCGCGAGCTGACCGGCGGCTTCGGCGCCGACGTCGTCATCGAGGCGGTCGGCCGCCCGGAGACCTACCAGCAGGCCTTCTACGCCCGCGACCTCGCCGGCACGGTCGTCCTCGTCGGTGTGCCCACCCCCGAGATGAAGCTCGAACTCCCGCTCCTGGACGTCTTCGGCCGCGGCGGCTCCCTCAAGTCCAGCTGGTACGGCGACTGCCTGCCCTCCCGGGACTTCCCCATGCTGATCGACCTGCACCTCCAGGGCCGGCTGCCGCTGGACGCCTTCGTGACCGAGACCATCCAGCTCGACGAGGTGGAGAAGGCGTTCGAGCGGATGCACGGCGGCGACGTGCTGCGTTCGGTGGTGGTGCTCTGATGACCACGCGCATCGAACGACTTGTCACCGCAGGGCAGTTCAGCCTCGACGGCGGCACCTGGGACGTCGAGAACAACGTCTGGATCGTGGGCGACGAGCGCGAGGTGGTCGTCATCGACGCCGCCCACGACGCCCGGGCCATCGCCGAGGCGGTCGCCGACCGCACCCTCAAGGCGATCATCTGCACCCACGCCCACAACGACCACATCGACGCCGCGCCCGCCCTCGCGGACCTCACCGGCGCCAGGATCTGGCTGCACCCCGACGACCTGCCGCTGTGGAAGCAGACCCACCCCGACCGCGACCCCGACAACCACCTGGCCGACGGCCAGGTCGTCGAGGCCGCGGGCGCCGACCTGACGGTGCTGCACACGCCCGGCCACGCGCCCGGCGCCGTCTGCCTCTACGACCCCGGCCTCGGCGCCGTCTTCACCGGCGACACCCTCTTCCAGGGCGGTCCCGGCGCGACCGGACGGTCGTACTCGCACTTCCCGACGATCATCGACTCCATCCGGGACAAGCTCCTCAGCCTCCCGCCGGAGACCAAGGTGCTGACCGGACACGGCGACCCGACCACCATCGGCGCCGAGGCACCGCACCTGGAGGAGTGGATCGCCCGGGGCCACTGACGGCGCCGGACGGCCCGGACGGACGCGCCGTCGAAGGCGACCGAGCATGTCCGGTCCTCCCGTGACCCCGCACGCGTCCGGTACGTGTCCTGTACACGGACACCGGTCGTCGGACACGGAGAACGGGAGGCCGGACATGTCCTCAGCCCCGCTGAAGACATGTCCGCCGACACCACGGGCGGCCGGTGAACCGGCCCGCCCTCACGCCGGGGTGACCGGCCCGGTCGGCCACCGCGCCGGATGGCCGGGAGGCAGCGCGAGATCCGCGCGGACGGCGGTGTAGTACCCCTCGCGGCAGGCCCGCTGACGCTCCAGCAGCCGCTGCCAGGCGTCCGGGTCGACCGTCCCCGACCGCATGAACCGCTCCATCTCCATCACCGTGGTCACCCACGCCCGCGCCCGCTCCACCACCGCGGGGCTGCCCAGCATGATCAGCGCCTCCCCGGCCGGGTCCCGCCCGTCGGTGGCCTCCGCCAGCAGCGGTTCGGCCTCGGCCGGGGACAGCGGATGCGGATGCGGGTCGTTGCCGAGGTGGGAGGCGACGCGGTACGTCAGGTTCACCGATCTCTTCAGCGCCCGCGCGTACTCGCTGTACACGGTCAGCCGGCGCTCGTCCCAGCGCGCCTCCTGCTCCCGCCGGAACCGCGCCCGGTCACCCCGCACCACGGCGAGGTACGAACCGAGCGCGCCGATCACGACGCCTATGAGGGCCGGGAGTTGCTGCAAGAACGCGGACATGTGCGCACGCTATCTGTCCGGTTGATCGCCGCGCCCGTACGGTCGGTGCCATGACCGTACTCAACCGCTTTGCGGGACACGGGGTTCTCGTCACGGGCGCGGCCCGGGGCATCGGCGCGGCCGTCGCCCGCCGCCTCGCCGAGGAGGGCGCCCGGGTACTGGTGACCGACCGGGACCTGCCCGAGGCGCAGCGGACGGCGGCCGCGCTGCGCGAACAGGGCCTCGCGGCCGAGGCGTTCGGCTGTGACGTGGCCGACCGCGCCTCGGTGGAGGCCGCCGTCGGGCGCGCCGTCGCCTCCTTCGGCACCCTCGACGTCCTGGTGAACAGCGCCGCCCACTGCACCCCGGACCGGCCGCTCTACGAGGACCAGCCGGACGACGAGTGGGCGCTGGACCTCGACATCACGCTCACCGGTGTGCACCGCTGCTGCCGCGCCGCCCTCCCGCACCTGGCCGCCTCCGGCCGGGGCGCGATCGTCAGCGTCGGCTCCGTCAACGCCGAGGCGGACTTCGGCAACCACGCCTACAGCGCGGCCAAGGCCGGCCTGGTCTCGCTCACCCGCACCCTCGCCGGGCACGCGGCCGCGCGCGGGGTCCGGGTCAACCTGGTGGAGCCGGGCACGGTCCGCACCTCGGCCTGGGCGGGCCGGGACGACGAACTCGACGCCGTTCGGGACCTGTACCCCCTGGGCCGGGTCGGCGAGCCGGCCGACATCGCCGCCGCCGTCGCCTTCCTCGCCTCCCGGGACGCCGCCTGGATCACCGGCACCGCCCTGCGCGTCGACGGCGGCCTCACCGCCGTGCACAGCGGGTTCCACGCGGCGCTGCGGCCGCAGCGGCAGGCCGGGCACCCGTCAGGGAGCGGCTGAGGCGGCCGCCAGGACGTCCAGCACCCGCCGGGTGTCGTCCTCGGTGGTGCGCCAGCTGCTGAAGGCCGCCCGCAGCGCCGGCACCCCGTCGTGGACCGTCGGTGTGAGGAACGCCTCCCCGGACCCGGCGACCGCCCGGGCCAGCGCGTCCACCCGCTCCTGCGAGGGATCGCCTGTGACGGTGAAACAGACCACGTTCAGCCGGACCGGGGCGAGCAGCCGCAGGCCGGGAAGGGCGTCGATGCCCGAGCCGAGGCGGCGGGCCTCGGCGACGTTGCGCTCGACGATCTCCCGGTGCCCCTCCCGGCCGTACGCCGTCAGCGAGAACCAGGCCGGCAGCGCCCGCATCCGGCGGGAGTTCTCCGGGGTCAGGTGCAGGAAGTCCGGGTCGCCGGTCGGCAGGCCCAGATAGGGGGACTCGTTGTGGAACACGGCCACCTGGAGGTCGCGGCGGCGGGTGAACTGGACGGCCGCGTCGTAGGGGACGTTCAGCCACTTGTGCAGGTCCACGCAGACCGAGTCGGCCGCGTCCAGGCCCGCCACCAGCGGGGCGTACGCGGGGGAGAGCGCGGCGAAGCCGCCGAACGCGGCGTCCACGTGCAGCCAGAAGCCGTGCCGCTCCCGGAGCGCGGCGATCGCCCGCAGGTCGTCGAAGTCGACGGTGTTCACCGTGCCCGCGTTGGCGACCACGATCGCCGGCCGCCCGTCCAGCGCGGACAGCGCCGCGTCCAGCGCGGCCACGTCCACCGCCTCCCGGCCGGGCAGCAGCGGCACCCGCCGCAGCCGGTCCCGCCCGATGCCGAGCACCGACAGCGCCTTGGTGACGCTGGAGTGCGGGCTGCCGGAGAGCACCTCGACCGGGCCGAGCGCGGCGGCGCCCGCCCGGGAGACGTCCACCCCGAGCCGCTCCCCGGCCCATTCCCGGCCGATCGCGAGCCCCACGGCGTTCGACATCGTGGCGCCGGTCACGAAGGCCCCGCTGTGCGCCTCGCCGAGTCCGAACAGCTCGGCCAGCCAGGCCACCGTCTCGTGCTCCAGGGCGGCACCCCAGGAACCGAGGGCCCCGGAGATGTTCTGGTCGTAGGCCGAGGTCAGCCAGTCCCCGGTGAGGGAGGCGGGCGTCACACCGCCGGTGACGAATCCGAGGTAGCGTGGCCCGGCCGAGGCGGACAGACCCGGCGCCCATCGCTCGGTGAACCGGGCCAGCGCGCCGTCACCGCCCTCCCCCTGCTCGGGCAGCGGCGCCCGTGCGGGTGCGGGCCCGAGCGCGACCACCGGCCGCTCGTCCAGCCCGGCCAGTTCAAGGGCGGCCACGTCACGCGCGGACCGGAGCAGTTCGGGAAGCCGGTCGAGGTCGCCGGCCAGTACGGGGTGCATGAGCCGCAGCCTAGGACAACCCATGACGCGGGGCCTGAGGCAACCGTTTCGTCACGGTCCGGTCTGCGCTACAACCGATGCCCGGGACCACCGGGTCTACCAGGGCGAGATCCCAGACACAGGAAGGGGACAGACTGCATATGGGGGACATACGCAGACGAGGTGTCGTCGTGCTCGGCGTCACCGGGCTCGTCGCGCCGCTGGCGCTGGCCTTCTCCGCCGTACCGGCGCAGGCCGCGAGCTGCACCACACAGGCCGGGCCGTACCAGAAGCAGGTGGAGAAGTTCCTCGGCCGGCCGGTCGACGGCAAGCAGTCCACCGCCGACTGCAAGGCGATCCAGGCGTTCCAGAACAAGCACGGCATCACGCCCGCCGTCGGGTACGCGGGGTCCGTCACCTGGGGCGTGATGGATCTCATGAACAAGCAGAAGGCCGTCGGGAACAACCCGAACAAGGCCGGGAAGTGCCCCACGGACAAGGGGCGCATCGCCTGCGTGAACCTGACGCTCCAGCTCTCCTGGATCCAGGACGGCAGCAAGCTGGTCTACGGCCCGGTGCCGGTGCGTACCGGTCGCGACGGGTTCGAGACCCGCACCGGACTGAAGAAGATCTACTGGCGTGACATCGACCACGTCTCGTCGGTGTACGACGTGCCGATGCCCTACAGCCAGTTCTTCGACGGCGGCCAGGCCTTCCACTCGGTCAGCCTCAGCATGTGGAACCCGCCGGGCTCGCACGGCTGCGTGAACATGACCCCCGCGGTCGCCAAGAAGTACTGGTCGCTGCTGAAGACGGGCGACGACGTCTACGTCTACGGCCGCAAGCCGGGCACCTGACGGCACCCGGCCCCGGCCGGTCCCCGGCCTTCGGCTCAGCTCTCCGGGGCGTCCCCGAAGTCCGGGATCTCCAGCCTGGCCCCGCCCTGCCGCGCGGACTCGTGCGCGATGATGCCCGGCAGGGTGTAGCGGGCGGCCACCCACGCGTTCACCGTCGGCAGGCTGCCGGTGCCGACCGCCGTCACGAAGTCGTCGACGAGGAAGTGGTGGCTGCCCTCGTGCCCGTTGTGCAGGGTGTCGAACTCCCGGGGCAGCCGCTCCCGGTCGTGCACCGGGGCCGAACCCGAGGTGAAGGCGGCCCGCAGCTCCGGCGCGATGTGCTGGAGCGAGGGGTCGTCCGGCGACATGGTGGGCTTGGGCTCCAGCAGCTCGCTGATGTCCTGCACGCCCTTCTTGTCCTGCCACAGCGCGACCGTCGCCAGCTGCTCCATGCTCGCCTCGGTGCCGAAGAACCGGAAGCGCGACTCACGGATGTGCGAGGGGTAGCCCACCCGCCGGAACTCGTTGGTGCGGAACGAACCGCCGCCCGCCACCTCGAACAGCGCGGTGGCGTTGGAGACGTCGTTGCCGAACTGGCTGACGTCCTTGTCGAAGACGCCGTCGCCGCGGTCGTCGACCACGCCGATCGCGGACACGCTCACCGCGTGGGTCTGCCAGGCGCCGAGCACCCCGCCCACCGCGTGCGTCGGGTAGAGCAGCGGGGGATAGCTGGCGGTCGACTTCCAGTTCTCGCCGCCGCTGTAGCGGTACGCGTCGTAGAAGCCGAGGTCCATGTCGTGGACGTAGTCGCCCTCGGCGTAGAAGAGCCGGCCGAAGGCGCCCTCGGCGATCTGGTTGCGGGCGTGCACGGTCGCCGGGTTGTACTGGCTGGTCTCGCCCATCATGTACGTCAGCCCGGTCGCCCTGACCGCGTCGATGATCGCGGCGATCTCCTCGGTGGTGATCGCCATGGGGACCGCGGAGTACACGTGCTTGCCGGCGTTCAGGCCCTGCAGCACCAGCGGGCCGTGTGTCCAGCGCTGGGTGAAGATCGCGACCGCGTCGACGTCCGGCGACTCCAGCATGGCCTCGTACGACGGGAAGGTGCCGGCCAGGCCCTGGGCGGCGGCGAGCTGCTCCGCGCGCTCCGGCAGCAGATCGGTGACGTAGACGTCGCCGACGCCGGGGTGGGCCTGGAACAGCGTGGCGAACTGGCCGGAGAACTGGCCGGCACCGACGATGCCGAGTGAGAAAGTCATGGTCGTTACTTTCGCTTCGGAAGAATCTCGCCGTCAAGGGGCGGGGAGAAGCAGGAAAGGTGGCAGGGCGGCGCTTCCGAGGCGCACCCGGCGCACAGTAGGGTGGGTTCGGTTGCTTCAGTTCCAAAAGAAAAGGGGTACCGTGACCCACTGGCTGCCGCTGAGCCCCGCGGAGCGTTCCGTGGCGATCGAGGTGCTCGTCAACGGCCCGCTGTCACGGACCGGGCTGGCCCGCCGGCTCCGTCTCTCCCAGGGCAGCCTCACCCGCCTCACCAAGCCGCTCATCGAGTCCGGCCTGCTCGTGGAGGCCCCGGGCGCCCCGGGCGGGTCCCGCCAGGGCCGGCCCTCGCAGCCGCTCGACGTGGTCGCCGAGTCCCGCTCCTTCCTCGGCTTCAAGATCACCGACGAGATGGTGTACGGCGTCGTCACCACCCTCCGCAGCGACATCGTCGCCCGCCTGGACCGGCCCCTCACCGGTCACGACCCCGAGGAGGTCGCCGGCCTGCTGGCCGCGATGACCGCCGAGCTGACCGGCCGGCACCCCGCCCTCGCGGGCATCGGCATCGGGGTCGGCGGGTTCGTGCGGGAGCACGCGGTGGTCGGCGAGTCCCCGTACCTGCGGTGGCGTGACGTCCCGCTGGCCGAGCTGGTGCGGGCGCGCACCGGGCTGCCGGTCGTCGTCGAGAACGACGTGGCCGCCCTGGTCGAGGCCGAGACCTGGTTCGGCGCCGGCCGCGGCCTGGACCGGTTCGCCGTCCTGACCATCGGCGCCGGCATCGGCTACGGGCTGGTGCTCGGCGGACGGCGGGTCCCCTGTGCCGAGGAGGACCGCGGTTTCGGGCGGCACTGGATCATCGACCCCCAGGGTCCGCTGACCCCGCTGGGCGAGCGCGGCAGCGCGGTCTCGCTGCTCGCCATCCCCAGCATCCGCTACCAGATCCGGGCCGCCACCGGCCGGGACGCGTCGTACGAGGAGATCCTGGCGGACGCCGCCGCGGGCGAGCCGATGGCGGCCCGGGTGATCGGCGAGGCCGGCCGGGCGCTGGGCACGCTGCTGGCGCAGATCGCCAACTTCGCGATGCCCCAGAAGATCCTGCTCGCGGGGGAGGGGGTGGGCCTGATGGAGGTGGCCGGGGACGCGGTCCGGGACACCCTCCGCGCCCACCGGCACCCGCTCGCGGTCCCCGTCGCCCTGGAGACCAAGGTCTCCGACTTCCACGACTGGGCCCGCGGCGCGGCCGTACTGGCCATCCAGGTACTGGTACTCGGCGGGGCGGCGGGCTGAACTGCCCCTTCCGGTCCGGGACCCGCCACCGCCCCGCGGCGAACTCCCTCGTGGCCCCGACGCATTGACGTGATGAGCAACACGGTCCGTTATGTCCGTATCAGTCGTACTTACTCACGGCGTCTTCACGTCGATCGGCATATGCTTCACACCATGTCCACCACTGTTGAAGCCGTCACCGAGCGATCGGCGGACGAGGTCAACGAGGAGATCCGGGCCCTGTGGCTCCGGTCGGGCGGGACACTGAGCACCGAGCAGCGCGAGGAGTACCAGCGGCTCGTCCTCGAATGGGCGGCCGCCGCCCCGCAGCCGGACCAGGCGGCCTGACCGTCCGTCCCGGGCACCCGCACCGCGGGTGCCCTTCTCGTAGACTCCGTCAGCCCCAGGTCGCCGAGTAGTAGCGCTGGTACGCCTTGCGGTCCTGCTCCGAGCGGAAGTAGCGCGCCGCGACCAGGGCGATCAGACTGCCCCCGATCACCAGCAGACCCGGCCCGACGTTGCGGGTGTCCGTGATCCGGGCGATCAGACCGGTCTCGTCCGAGGTGCCGGTGACCGGCGCCGTCGACCCCGGCGAGGCCGCGCTCGGCGCGATCGCGCTGTGCGTCGCCGACGTGGACGGTGTGGGCGACGCGCTCTGCGCCCCGGTGGCCTGCTTCGTCACGATCAGCTGGACGTTCAGCGCCGCCATCGCCCGCGTCACCGGCTGGAAGAACGTCACCCCGCCCGCCGTGCAGTCGCCGCTGCCGCCCGAGGTCACGCCCAGCGCGATCCCCTCGGAGAACAACGGGCCGCCGCTGTCGCCCGGTTCGGCGCACACATTGGTCTGGATGAGCCCGGTGACCGTGCCCTCCGGGTAGTTGACGGTCGCGTTGAGCGCGGTCACGGTGCCGTCGTGCAGTCCGCTGGTGCTGCCGCTGCGGAACACCCGCTGCCCGACGGCCGGATCAGCCGCCCCGGTGATCCGCACGCCCTTGCCGTCGCCGATGGCGACCACGTCCGCGTTGGCGCCGGCCTTCCCGGACGCGTACTGGATCAGTGAGAAGTCGCTGCCGGGGAACTGGGTGTTGACCGTGGTGCCGACCTGGTTGCTGTTGCTCTGGCCCTCGTCGAACCAGATGGTGTTGGCCGGACCGCAGTGCCCCGCGGTGAGGATGAAGTCGGTCTGCCCGTTGGTCACGTTGAACCCCGCCGAACACCGCCCGCCCGTCGACAGGATCGGCTGCGCCCCGCCCAGGCGGGTCGTGAACTTGCCCTGGGAGCGGTCCATGTGCACGAAACCGCCGATGTCCGCGGCCACCCGGCTCAGGTCCGACCAGTCGGCGGCGGAGACCGTGCTGTCGGCCTCCACCATCACCCGGTTGGTCCGGTAGTCCACGGCCCACGCGGTACCCGCCACCCGTGGCGCCGCGCGCAGCGTGGCGGTGGCCGCCTTCAGCTCGTTCATGCTGTGCGACACCATCTTGGGTTCGGCGCCCGCCCGTTCGACCGTCGCCGCGGCCCGCTTGTCGGTCACCGCGACCACGGGCTTCCCGTCGGTGCCGATCCAGCTGCCCGCCGTGCGGGCCGTGCCGAGCTTCGCCACCAGCGCGGCGCCGGTGTCACCGGCCTCCGCGGCCGAGCTCGAAGGGGCGGCGGATGTGCCGGGAGTCTCGCTCGCCATGGCCGTCGTGACCATCGCGCCTCCCAGGAGGAGTCCGCCGACCGCCGCCAGCTGCGTCCCCCGCCGGACGGCCCGTCGTCGTGCGTGCCTCATGCATGGCTCCCGAACCCGAACGCGCGGTGTCCCACACCGCGGGGCCCTCCGGTCGTCGAGCGCCCTGCTCTCCATACGGGGCCCGGCCCGGAGGCGTTCACCCCACCGTTGATCTTTACCCTCCCGTGGGAGTGGGCCCCGCCGTACGCCTCGTTCCCCGACGGACACCGGCCGCCTATCTTGAGGCTCATGGCCAGCATCCCGCAGGAGAACCCGGGCGAACCGAACCCGCTGCGCGCCCTCACCCTCGACCGGCTGCGACGCCGTACCAGCATGAAATGGCGCACCTATCCGCAGGACGTGCTCCCGGTGTGGGTGGCCGAGATGGACGTGCCGCTCGCCGGACCGGTCGTGCGCGCCGTCACGGACGCGCTGGCGCTCGGGGACACCGGCTATCCGGCGGGCAGTGCCTACGCCGAGGCGCTGGCCGCGTTCGCCGCCGGGCGCTGGGGCTGGGACGGGCTCGACGTGACCCGCACCGCGATCGTCCCCGACGTGATGCTCGGGGTGGTCGAGATGCTGAGACTCGTGACCGGGCCGGGCGACCCGGTGGTCGTCAACCCGCCCGTGTACCCGCCCTTCTACCAGTTCGTCGGGCATCTCGACCGCCGTGTGGTGGAGGCCCCGCTCGGCGCCGACGGGCGCATCGACCCCGACGTCCTGGAGTCGGCGTTCCGCGGTCTCGGCGGCAGACGCGCCGCCTACCTCCTGTGCAGCCCCCACAACCCGACCGGCACCGTGCACACCGCCGGCGAACTCGCCGCCGTGGCGGCCCTCGCCGAGCGGTACGGCGTCCGTGTCGTCGCCGACGAGATCCACGCCCCGCTGACCCGGCCCGGCATCGCCTTCGTGCCCTATCTGAGCGTGCCGGGCGCGGAGCGCGGGCTGTCGGTGATGTCGGCGTCGAAGGCGTGGAACCTGGCCGGGCTCAAGGCCGCGCTGGCCCTCGCCGGACCCGGGGCCGCCGCCGACCTGGCCCGGTTGCCGGAGGAGGTCTCCCACGGCCCGAGCCATGTCGGCGTCATCGCCCACACCGCCGCCCTCGCCGGGGGCACCGTCTGGCTGGACGCGCTGCTCACCGGCCTCGACGAGAACCGGCGCCTGCTCGCCGGTCTGCTCGACCGTCACCTCCCCGGTGTCCGCTACCGGTCCGCCGACGCCACCTACCTCGCCTGGCTCGACTGCCGCGCCCTCGGCCTCGCGGCCGATCCGGCCGAGGTCTTCCTGGAGCGGGGCAGGGTCGCGGTGAACTCCGGTGTCCCCTTCGGGACGGGCGGCGCCGGACACGTACGGCTGAACCTCGCCACCTCGCCCGAGGTGCTCACCGAGGCGGTACGGCGGATGGCGGCGGCGCTCGGACGGGGCGTGACCGGGCCGCGGCCCCCGGCCTAGACTTCCGCCATGGACGACACCGCCGGTACGGCACTGGACCGACTCGCGGCCGGCAAGTACCTGCTGGTCACCAGCTACCGCAAGGACGGCACCCCGGTCCCCACCCCGGTGTGGGTGGTGCGGGACGGCGACACGCTCGGCGTCTGGACCACCGCCGACAGCTGGAAGGTCAAGCGGATCCGCCGCCGCGCCGACGTCACGGTCGGCCCCTGCGACGTGCGTGGCCGCCCGGGCGGCGAAGCGGTCACCGCCACCGCCGAGATCACGGACGCGGACACCACCGCCCGCTACCGCCGCCTCATCGCCCGCAAGTACGGCCTCACCGGCCGCCTCACACTCCTCGGCAGCAGACTGCGCCGAGGCCTCCCCGGAACAGTCGGCATCCGCATCACCCCGACCCCCTGATCCGACCGGCCGCCCAGGGCACCGGTGAGGGCGGCCCGCAAGGGGTTTCCGGGGGTCAGGTCCAGGCTCGGTAGGGCTCGTCGAGGAGTTGGAAGACCGGCTCGCCGCGGACCGGGTCCTTGGCCGTGGAGAGCTTGACGCGGTCGCCGCTGTGGATGCCGATCGGCGGGCCCATGACCCTGCCCCGCACCACGAAGCCCTCGGCCATCTCCACCAGCGACATGTTGCGCGCGGCGGGCGTGTTGCGGTGCAGCACCGTCGAGTGGCGGACCGTTCCCACGCCCTCGCTGCGCTCCGTGCGCAGTTCGCTGCCCTGGCACACCGGGCACAGCAGCCGGTGGTACGTGGCGGTGCCGCACCAGGTGCAGCGCTGGAAGACGATCGCGTCCCTGAGGTCCGCGGGCGCGGGGTCGAGGACGCCCGTCGCGAATCCGACCGCCGACTGTGCGGCGCTAGCCGAGTAGTGGTACACGCTGGTCAACTCCCTGCGCTCGCCCGGAAACCCGAATCCGGCGTGCCCGGACCCGGCCGCGCACACCCGTGCCCGGCTCACCGTGCCGCCGCGCACGCCGACAGCGTATGGCACGCAGTGCCAAGCGTAAAGGCACTGCGTACCCCGAATGTGGGCAGACCTCGTGAGGGCGGCGTGCAGGTCAGGCGCGCCCGAACGCGGTCTCGATCTCCTGCACCACCCGCCACATCGGGGCGTCCCGCCGGGAGACGAGGACCACCACGTCGTCCGGGTGCTCCGTCGGCGCGCCGAACAGCGCGACCGGCGCCGGGCCCGGCGCGCCACCGGCGGCCGCGCCACTGTCGGCCGCGGTGTCGTCGGCCGCGGTCCGGGTGCCGAACGCGGCCTGGACGTAGCCCAGCGCGTGGTCGACCGTGGCGCCCGCGTCGCCCCGCCCGTCCGAACGCAGCCAGGAGCGGAGCGCGTTGTTGTGCGCCGCGACCACGGCCGCCGCGACGACGTCCGCGCGCAGCGTCCCGTCCGGACGGCCGGCGCAGCGGCCGCGCAGGTACTCGGCGAGGGCGCGCTCGTAGCGCCACACCACCGACAGCTCATAGGCGCGCAGCCCCGGCACCTGCTTGGTGAGCCGGTAGCGCTGCACGGAGAACGTCGGGTTCTCCGCGTACATCCGCAGCACCAGCCGGGCCGCGTCGCACACCCGCCGCACCGGTTCGGCGTCCGGCCCGCTCGCCGCCAGGAAGGCGGTCATGTCGGCCAGGCAGCCCTCGTGGTCGGGGAAGACCACGTCCTCCTTGGACGGGAAGTAGCGGAAGAACGAGCGCCGCCCCACCCCCGCCAGGGCGACGATGTCGTCGACGGTCGTCTGCTCGTAGCCGCGCTCCAGGAAGAGCCGGAAGGCCGCCCCGACCAGGGCGTCCCGCATGGGCGGCTTCGCGGACGGCGCCGTGCTGCTGAAGCTCATGGACGCGAACGTAGCATTTCTGCGGCCCCGCCTGGCACTCGGTGCACGCATCCGGGGGACTGAGTGCTCTCGGCCCCGGCGGACACCGGCTCGCCCCGCTCCCGCTGAACCGCCGCGCCGGTGTCCCCGTATCTGTTCTCGGGGACCGCGGACACCCGTGCGCACGGGACGTAGAAGGAGAGCAGTGTGTCGACAGCGCCCGACCCTGAACAGCCGCACCGCGGACCGGTGCTGGAACCGGTCCGGGTCCTGCGCCCGCGCCGGCTCGACACCCTCGCGGAGCTGATGCGCGAGATCCGTGAGGAGGCGGAGGCCGACGAGAGGGCACGGGAGGCGCAGAACCAGAAGCGCCAGAAGGGCCAACGGACCCAGAAGGAGCCGAAGGGCCACAAGGGGCACCGGGAGCCGAAGGGCGCGGAGGAGGCCCGCGGCCCGGCGGCCTTCGAGTCCTTCGACTCGACCGGGTGGCCGGACTCCGGCGCCGAGGACGAGACCCAGGAACTCCCGCCCGTCACCGACGGCCCCCGGCCCGGACCCGGCGGCCACGTCCACGGCTCCCACGCGGCCCGCCCCTTCGGCTTCGGCCCGGGACTGCGCCGGGCCGCCGTCGTGGTGGCCGTCAGCGCGGCCGCGCTGGTCGGCTTCGGCTGCGCCCTGCTGCTGCCGGGCCGGGAGGGCACCGCCGAGGCCGCCCAGACCTCCCCGTCCGCGACCACGGCACCGGCCACCACCCCGCCGGCCTCGGACACCTCCACCGACCCCGACGGCGCCGGCACCCTGCGCCAGGGCGACACCGGCCCCGAGGTCGTCGAACTGGAGCAGCGCCTGCTGCGCATCCCGGACGTCTACCACGACGGCTCCACCGCCGGCACCTACGACGCCGCCCTCACCGCCGCCGTGGAGCGCTTCCAGATCTGGTACGGCATCAGCGGCGACGAACGCGGGGTCTACGGCGACGACACCCGCCGCTCCCTGGAGTCCCGCACCAGCCTCACCGACGGCTGACGCCCAGGTCGAACGCAGGGCAACGGATCGGTCAATCCCCGCGGAGGAGCGCGGGGCGGGGGCCACGATGGGCAGTCACCCGGCGGTCCGTGCCGCCGGGCTCCCGCCGTACGACCCCGAAGGCCACGCAGATGAACGGCTCCCGCCTCCCGGGCCTGCTGGTGCCCGCCGTGTTCCTGCTGGCCCTCGTGGCGGGCCTGGTCTGGTACTGGCTCCACCGCGACGACTGACCCGGCGGGCTACGGTCCGTCCGGCGCCGGCACCCGGATGTCCAGCACGCACACGTCGTCGCGCCGCTCGCCCGACAGCATGGCGGCGAGCAGCGCGTCCAGGGAGGCGGGCCCGGCGTCCCGGACGGCCTCGGCCAGCCGCGCGAGCCCGGTGTCGATGTCCTCGCCGGGCCGCTCGACCAGGCCGTCGGTGTATATGAGCAGCCGGTCGCCCGGCTCCAGCGGGCATCGGGCCGCCTCGTAGTACGGGTCCGCCGAGGCCCCGAGCACGATGCCGGCCGGCCGGTCCAGGAAGCGGGCCCTGCCGTCGCGCACCAGCAGGGGCGGCAGATGGCCGGCCTGGGCCCAGACCAGACAGCGCCGCGCGGGCTCGTAGCGGGCCAGCACCAGCGTGGCGGTGGACTGGGCGTCCCGCGAGTGCAGGAGCAGGAAGTTGAGCCGGGCCAGCGCCCCGGTCAGGGAGGAGCCGGTGCTCACCATGCCCTTCGCGGTGAAGCGCAGCTGGGCCATGGTCGCGACCGCGTCCACGCCGTGTCCCGCCACGTCGCCGACCACGAACAGCGCGGCGTCGTCGGGCAGTTCGATGGCGCTGAACCAGTCGCCGCCGACATGCACCCCCGCCTGCGCGGGCAGGTAGGCGACCTCGACGCGCAGCCCGCACAGCCGCACCGGTTCGCTGGGCAGCGGCAGCAGGGCGTGCTGGAGCCGCACGGCGAGCGCCCGCTCGGCCTCCAGGACGCCGCGCTGCACCAGGATCGCCCGCTCGCTCTCCACCAGCGCGAGTTCGGCGTTGCGCTGGGCGCTGAGGTCCTGCACGAAGCCGTGCACCTCGACGACCGTGCCGTCCGGGGCGGCCACCGCTTCCGCGACGGCCCGCAGGTGCCGCACCGCGTTGCCGGTCCGGATCCGGAAAGGGATGTCGAACGGCCGTCCGGTGCGGGCGAGTTCGGCGACCGCGTGGGCCAACGCGTGTGCGTCCTCGGGCAGTACGAGGTCCGGCAGCAGGTCCAGCGGGACGGCTCCGCGGCCCGGGGCGCGGCCCAGGATGGTGTAGACCTGGGGCGACCAGGTGACCTGACGGGTGATCAGGTTCCAGTTGGCCCAGCCGAGGTTGCCGAGCCGCTGCATGTCCGCCAGCCGCTGTTCCTGCCGCTCCTCGGTGTCGTGCCGCAGCCAGGTCACCAGCAGGCCGTCGCCGAGCCGCGCGGCCCGCACCGAGTAGGTCGCCGTCACGGCGACCCCCGCGACGACCTCCCGGTAGACGAAGGGCTCCCCCTCGTACGGCTCTCCGGCGAGCGCCTTCAGGTACCCCTGCCACAGCGACTCGCCGGCGACGGAGGGGTAGCTCTCCAGGATGTGCGCGCCGACCATCTCGTGGCCGGTGCGGCCGAGGATGTCGACGGCGTCCGGGGCGGCCGCGTCGATGCGGTAGTCCTCCACCTCGCCGGCGGCGGTGCGCAGCGGGGTCAGCAGGACCGCCGCCCCCGGGAAGGCGTCCAGCACCCGCTGCACGGTCCGGGAGAAGGCCGAGGCCACCGTCTCGCCGGGGCTGTCCAGGGCGCCGAGCCGGCCCGCGCACAGCCGGGCGACGCCCCGCAGCAGCTCGCGCCCGGCCGGGCCGAAGGCGGCCCCTTCGCGCCGCAGCACGCCGAGGGCCACGTCGTGCGCGCCGCCGGTGGTGACCGGCAGCCAGGCCCGGGACGGCCAGCGCCCGTGCGGCTCGCCGATGAGCTGGAACTCCCGCCGCTCCCGCGGGTAGTGCTCCAGCCAGCGCGGCTCACCGGTCCGCAGCGCCTCCAGCGGGGCGATCCCGGACACCGGGGGCACCTGCTGCCAGAGGCCGGCGAGTGTGGCGTCGACGCCGGCGTACCCGATGAGTTCGAGCCCGTCGCCGTCCGGCCGCCGGTACAGCAGCACGGCGTCGGCGCCGACGGCGGGGGCCAGGTGCTTCAGGAGCGACGCGGCCAGCTCCTGCGGGGAGCCGACGCGGACCAGGGCCTTGCCGAGGCTGCCCAGCGTCTCGGCGGTGTCCGGCGCCGCGGGCGCCTCCCGGGGCCGCGCCGCGGCGGGCGGCACGGCGGCGGTGGCCGGCGGCACGGTGGGCATCAGGGCGCCGATGGTGAGCCAGCACTCCTCCAGCAGCGTGCGGTTCCCGCTCTCGGCCCGCCGCAGCAGCGCCTCGTGGGCGGCGTCCGGGGAGCAGCCCTCCGTCGCCATCAGCGCGCCCTTGGCCCGCTCCACGACGGCGGAGGCGGCCATCGAGTTCCGCAGCCGGTCCAGCTCCGCGCGCTGCCTGGAGACGATCTTCGCCAGGGCCGCCAGCTCGGCGGCGGAACCGGTGTCACCGGGAGGCGCGTGCTCGCTCGTCACGGGTCGAGCATCGCACAGGTCGGCGCCTTCGATCACGGCCGTACCGGATCGGTTCCGGGCCGTACCGGATCGGTTTCCGACCGCACCGGACCGGCGAGGGGCGGGGCGTCCGCCGGCAGGTCGGGTCGGGGGCCGGCCGGGTCAGCGGCCGGTGCTGTGGCCGACGAGCGCCTCGGTGACCGCGCGGACGCTGCGGGCGATGTGCTGGAGCTGCATGACCTCCGCCGCGTACAGCTTGATCGTGTGCTCGATGACCGACTCCGGCAGCCCCAGCAGGGGCAGTTCGGCCCGCGCGGTCTGGAGCGCGGTGCGCGCCACCCGGACCTCCTGCTGGACCTGGATCTGCGCGTGCCGGGCGAGGAGCACGGGGTGGCGGATCAGGGCCGGGTAGCTGGCGTAGCGGGCCGGCACGAGTTCGCGCAGCCACTTGGCGGCCGAGCGTTCCCAGTCGTAGCTGCCCGGTGCCTTGACCTGGCAGGGCCAGTCTGAGCTGATGCGCGTGGTCGTCGTCAGAGTCATGATCATCGCTTCCGGGTGTGCGGCGTCGTGAGGGTGTGCGACGGAGGTCTGGGCGGCTCCGGCCTAGGGGATGGCCGGAGCCGCCGCGGGCGAATCGCGCAGGCGATGCCCGTTCGAACGCACCCGGCGCCGACGCGGGTAGGAGACGGCGGCAGGGGGCGTCCGTGCAGGGTCCCCGGGCGTCGGCCGCCGGCACTGCGGGTGGAGCTGCGTGCGCATGGGCGGTCCGTGGCTTTCTCGGGGACGGGTGGGGTGATCCCTGAGCAGTATTTATATATGCCGTCCGGTTTGCAAGACGTATGAAAACATTCATGCGCGAAATGAGGTGAATGATTCCCTTAAGTAGCCATGCGGGAGAGTGTGCGGGGGATCGTCGGCGGGTGCGCCGGGCCCGCGATCAGTCCTCGGGGAGGAAGACTCAGTCCTTGAGGAAGAACTGGTGCTGCTCGGCGACCTGCTCGTACTCCTCCAGGCGCGCCTGGGTGCGCTCGGGATCGGCGTCCGTCATCGCCTGGAGCAGCGCGGCGGCCATCAGACCGGGCGCCGCGTAGGTGTCGAAGACCAGGCGGGAGCCGGTACCGGTGCTGAAGGTCACATCGGCCTCGTCCGCCAGCGCGCCGAGCGCGAGGTCGGTCACCAGGGCCACCCGCAGCCCGGCGCCGCGCGCCACCCGGATCGCGGTCAGCGTCTCCTGCGCGTGCCGCGGCATGCCGAACGCCAGCACCCAGGTGCCGCCCGCCTCCCGCGACTGCAGCAGCGCGTCGTAGGCGACGCTGCCGCCTCTGGTCACCAGCCGTACGTCGGGGTGGATACGGCGGGCGGCGTAGGCGAAGTACTCCGCCAGCGAGACGGAGATGCGCAGGCCCAGCACGGTCAGCGGGGACGACCTGGACAGCTCCCGGCCGATCCAGATCACCCGGTCCGGGTCGGCGAAGTCCCGGCGCAGGTTCTCCAGGTTCTCGATCTCGGCGTCCACGGCGGCCTGGAGCTCGTTGCTGCGGTGCTCGGTCGCCGCTCCGCCGCCGCCCCCCGCCAGGGTGCGCAGCGCGATCGACTGGAGCCGCTCCCGCAGCGCCGGGTAACCGCTGAAGCCGACCGCTCCGGCGAACCGGGTCACCGACGGCTGGCTGACCCCGACCCGCTCGGCGAGGTCGGTGATCGACAGGAAGGCCGCCTCGGTGATGTGGTCGATCAGGTACTGGGCGATGCGCCGCTGGCCCGGGGAGAGCCGGGGCCCGTCGAAGAGCTCGCGGAGCTGGGAGGTGGGCGCCGCCTCCGCCTCCGGCTCGGTCTTGCCCGATGTGATCGCGGATGCCTGAGCGCGTGCCTGCTGCGGCGATGGCACCGAAGCGCCTCCTTTGTCTCCCACGAGGACTCAACATAGCCCACGGCCCGTGGTGACCAGGGGGTGCGCACGGTGCCGTACCGCCCCGGCGGCCGAACGCGCGGCGTGCGCGGCCGGCACCGGGATTCCCGCGGTCAGCGCCGGAAAATGGTGATCGAATGGCCGACATCATCGACGGGCCGGCTGCTCTTGATCAATTCGGCCAGCGCGCCGCGTGCCTTGGCGACGGAGGAGTCCGAGACGACCAGCAGCCCGTGCACCCGGCCGGGCGGCACCGTGCGGGGATCGGCTGCGTGGATGCCGTAGTACGACGGCACGCCGCTTCCCTTGTAGACCAGCCAGACCCGCTCGCCCGGGTAGCGCTCCGCGAGCCGGTCGGCGAGCCGGCCGAGGTCCTGGCCCCAGTCGACGTTGGAGTCGTGCAGCCGCAGATGCGTCCTGGCCGGACCGCCGAACGCCTCGTTGGAGTACGGCAGATAGAACGGGAACGTGCGCAGCGAACTCACCGCGACGAACAGCAGCAGCGCCCCGGCCGCCGGCCGCGACCACCGCCGGCGCATCGCGAGCACCGAGGCCCCGGCGACCGCCAGGAACATCGGCATGAACAGCGCGTACCGCGTCCCGAAGTCCCGCGAGCCGGTCATCGCCGCGGCCAGCAGCACGGCCGGCGGCAGCAGCAGGTACGGCGCGGCCGGCCGCAGCCGCCGTACCGTCACCAGCGCGGCGGCACCGGCCGCCCACAGCGCCAGCATGCCGAGCGGGGTCTTCACCAGCAGGGCGGCCGGCAGGTAGTACCAGCGGGACCCGGTGTACAGGTGCCCGAAGAGATAACCCTGCCAGGGGTAGTCCTCCAGGCCGAACTGCACCCGCATGCCGTCCCGGTAGGCGCGCGGGAAGGGCATCAGGTCCACCAGCAGGCCGCGCACGCCGTGCACGGCCGGGACCGGGCCGGCGGGCACGAAACGCAGCCGGGGATCGACCGCGAGGTAGCTGAGCCAGACCACGGCGACCGCGGTCACCGCCACGACCGCCGCCGCGGCGAGCGCCCGCAGCACGCGCCGCCGGTTCCAGCCGCCCCACACCGACAGCGCCGCCAGCACCGTCAGGACCGGGATCGCGGGCAGCGCGCTCATCTTCGTCGCCACCGCGGCGCCCAACGCGGCCCCGGCGAGCGGGAGATACGGACGCGGGCGGCGCCGGGCCCGCCACACCAGCCAGGCCGACGTCAGCACGAAGCCGGCCGCCGGGACGTCCAGGGTGGCCAGCGAGCCGTGCGCGATCAGATCGGGGGAGAAGGCGTACAGCCCGAGCGCCAGCAGCCCGGCCGCCGTGCCGAGGATCTCCCGGGCGAAGGCGAACGCGACCAGGCCGAACAGCAGCGTCAGCACGATCACCGGCAGCCGCGCCCACAGCATCACCCGCCAGGGGTCGTTGCCGGACGCGTACAGCAGATGCCGGCCCACCTGCCCCTGGTCGCCCCGGTAGGACGGGTCGTAGTGCGGGTCGGCGACCGCGATCCCGGCCATGACGACGAGCTTGCCCAGCGGCGGGTGCTCGGGGTTGTAGCGCAGCCGGTGCTCGTGGAGGTAGTCGGTGGCCGTGGCCACGTACACCGGCTCGTCGATGGTGGGCGTCTGCTGGACCGCGGTGGTCACCATCGCCGCCGCCATCTGGCCGAGGAGCAGGACGACGAGGACCGGCACCAGCCACCGGCGGCGGGCGCGCAGGGCGGCGTGGAGCCGGGCCGCCGGACCGGGCCGTGGGCCGGGCCCGGCGGCGGGCACGGGGGTGCCGGGGACGTCGGGGTCGAGAACCGACTGCTGTTCGCTTGCCATCATCCGCCCCGCGGGGACACCGGGCCCGCGGCGACGGGAGCGATCACGGGCCGCCATGGGCCCCACTGTCGCACCGCTCCCGCCGCCGGGCGCGTCACCGCTTCACGAGTCGTACCGACAGACCGTCCGCCGTGTACACGGGTACGGCCCGCAGCGTGGCGGAGTTCAGCTCCACCTTGTCGAACTGGCCGCGCAGCCGCGGCGCGTCCAGCACGGCGAGGGTGCTGCCCGCGGCCGGCGGGTGCTCGGTGTCGAGGTTCAGGACGAGGGTGCTGCCCCTGCCCAGCACCGCCAGGTGCTTCACCGTCAGCGGGGCCTTGCGGCCCTTGCCCACGGTGACCTCCAGGGCGCCCGCGTCCTGGCTGTACGTGCCGCGCACGGACACCCGCCCGGTCACCCGCAGGGTGCCGGCCGAGACCCGGACGTCGCCGTGGCCCAGCGCGTCCTGCGAACCGGCGACCAGGGTGCCCGCCGCCACGACGGTGCCGCCCGTGTAGCGGTTGCGGCCGGTCAGCGTCAGCGTGCCGGTGCCGCGCTTGGTGAGCCCGGCGCGGCCGTCGATGTCGTTGCGCCAGCTGTCGGCCGCCGCGAAGCCGCCCGCCGCCGCGTCCAGGGTGACCGTGACGTCCGAGTCGAAGGAGCCGTAACCGTCCGCCGCGGCGAACAGGTTGAGGCGGCCCCACTGCTCGTCGCCGTCCAGCAGCACGTACCCGGAGGGCAGGCCGGTGGTGCGCAGCACCTCGCGGCGCTGGTCGGCACCGAGGTAGGGCTGGCGGGTCTCCAGGAGCACCTCCGCGCCCTTGGGCACGGTGAGCGGCAGTTCGCGGCCCTGCCGCTGGAGGACGTAGGTCAGCCGGGGCGTGACCGCGCGCTCGTTGGCCGCGCGGTCGGCGTACGGGTCGGTGCCGGTGCCGGCCGAGTGCGCGTAGGCGTACAGGGTGTCGGCGGTGCTGCCGGTCTGCGCCTCGAACCAGGCGAGGGCCTGGGCGCGGGCGGCGGCCTTGAGGTCGGCGTTGGCCGGGTCGGTGAGGGTGGCGGCGGCGAGCGCGGTGGCCATGACGCGGCCGGCCAGCACGTCCACGGTGTTGTGCATGCCCGCGACGATCCGGGTGTCGCTCAGCTCCAGGGCACGGGTCACCAGCTCCTGGAAGCGCTCCGGCACCGCGTAGGCGTAGGCGAGCGCGGCCAGGTGGAAGGCGTTGGTGTGGCCGGAGGGGAAGCCGCCGTCGTCGGTCGGGGAGGTGCCGCGCTGGCGCAGCAGCTGCGGGGCGACGACCACGTCCGACTGGTAGACCGGGTAGCCGAGCGCGTCGGTCGTGCCGGTGTCGACGACCTCGCTGTTCTCGTTCATGCGCCACGGACGCGGGTACTGGTAGGCGTACTTGGCGGGGTTGCCGGACGCGTAGGGGCCGCGCACGGTGTCGACCAGCTCGGCGACCTTGCCCAGCGCCGAGCCGTGCGAGCCCGCGCCGAGCGCCGAGCCGGCCGGGGCGTCGGCCGGGACGGCGTCGCTGACGGTGGTCGCGGGGGTGGTGTCGGGCGCGCTGGTGATCGAGGTGACCGCGAGCGACCCCGCCTTGTAGAGGTCGGCGAGCGGGCCGAGGCCGGCGATCATCGCGTAGCTCTGGTGCTGGCGGTCGTAGATGAACGCCGTCTTCGCCTCGGCGGCGGTGCGCCGGGTGGTGACGCGGGCGCAGTGGCGCATGTTGGCGCGCAGGATGTCGGCCCGCAGCACGGTGCCGGTGTTCCAGGCGGACCCGGTCTTCCAGATCTGCGCGAAGCCGTCGAGGATCCGCACCACCGCGTTGGTGTCGGCCGTCAGGTTGGCGGTGGTGTTGCTCTTGTAGTCGTCGACGAACGCGGCGGCGGCGGTCGCGGCCTTGGCGTCGGCGGCCGCGAGCCACGTGGCGAAGGTCGGGGCGGCCACGATGCCGGCCGACGCGCCGAGCGAGGTCTTCAGGAATCCCCGTCGGCCGACGGCGAGGCCACGGGCCGGTGAGGAGGTGCGGTGCCCGGCAGATGACGGCATGGTGTGCCTCTCTTGGGTTCTGCGGCCCGGCGGCCGGCAGGGGTTGGCGAACGGCCGGTGCTCCTGGTGCGCGTGAGCGTGCGGGTTCGCGGGGGAGAAGTGTCGAACGAGCGAAGTTCTAAGGCGGGTGCGTGACCCGGCGGTCATGCCGTGACGACCGCCGCATGGCCCGCAGTTGAACGGCAGCCCGGTGGTTCACAGGAAGAACGGCCCGGGACCTGCGCGTTCACGCTGCCGAGAGGTCCGTGGTACGCGCCCGCGCAGATGAACGGAGGCGGACGGGTCCCGTACCGCGCCCGGCTCACAGCAGAGCGCGTGCCAGCGCCAGCGCCCCCTCGACCGGAGGGAGGCGCAGCTGCCGCGGCCGGGCTCCCGGCACGGCCTCGGCGAGCGCGGCGGCGAAGGCGTCGTACAGGCGTCGCTGGGACAGGATCGTGCCGCCCGCGACCACCACGTCGTCCACGGGGAGTCCGCGGGCGGCGAGCCGGGCCACCAGGGCGGCGAGCGCGCGGCCGCCCTCGGCGATGACGTCCCGGGCGATCGGCGAGCCCGCGTCGGCCGCGGCGAAGACCACCCTGGCGTGCCGGCCCCACTCGGCGGAGACGTCGGTGGCGCTCTCCAGGGCGGCGCCCAGCGCGGGCACCTCGGCGACCTCGAAGGCGGCCACCAGACCGGTCGCGAGCGCGTCGGGTGCCTCGCCCCGGTCGTGCGCGGCCCAGGCGGCGCGCGCCGCGTCCCGGACCAGCCCGGCGGCGCCGCCCTCGTCGCCGAGTACCGCGCCCCAGCCGCCCACCTGTACGGGGCTGCCGTCGGGGGCCCGGCCGACGGCCACCGAGCCGGTGCCGGCGACCAGGCCGACGCCCTTGTCCAGGCCCGCGGCGGGGACCAGGAGCTCGGCGTCGCCCACCACCCGGACGGGCACACCGAGCGAGTCCCGCAGCGCGGCGGCGATGCCGGCGCACTGGCGGGGGGTCTCGCAGGCGTGCCCGCCGACGGAGAGCGCGGCGGGGCGGGTGCCGGCCGGGAGGGCCTCATGGACCAGGTCCGTCAGCCAGCGGGCCGCGGCGGCCGCGTCGTGCGGCCGCCAGCCGCTGCTGGAACGGACGTGATCGGTGACCGTGTCCGCGTCGGTGCGCGCGCGGAGGTGGGTCTTGGTGCCGCCGACGTCGATACCGACCACGAGCGGGCACGAGGAAGGAGCGTCCTGCACGGATCCTCTTTCGTCGTCTGGGCGAAGGGCGCCGAAGAGCATGGCACTTTGCCGTGACGGCGGGCGAACCGCACGTGGCAGAACGGGAGTCGAGCTGGTCGGGAAGCCCCGGGACGGGCCTCTTTCGGAGCACGGCAGGCGAGTACCGTGTACTTCGTTAGGAAGTTAACTAACGAAGTACAGTGCGTCAAGAGTTGTCGCGCAGTCGATCACGGGACACCGCCGCAGGGCGGGACCGCGCGGCACGAGGGCATCGCATCGCCGCACCCCGCCACCCGGGGAGCGCGGCCCCTGACCCCTGGGGGAACTGTGGAACACGTCGTGGCTGAGGCCCCCCGGCTCACCGAGAGCGCCGGTGCGGTCTTCACCGTGCTGGCCCGGGCCGGCACCGCCACCCGGCCGCAGCTCGCGAGCCTCGCGGGCCTGTCCAAACCGACGGTCTCCGCCGCCGTCGCGGAGCTGGAGGGAGCGCGGCTGGCCACCCACTCCGGCACCGCCTCCAGCGGCACCGGCCGTTCCGCGGCCGTATACGGTCTCGGGCCCGCCTCCGGTTCGGTCCTCGCCGTCGACCTGGGGCCGGCCCGCACCCGGGTGCGCGGCTGCGCCCTGGACGGCACCCTGCTCGCGGAGGCCGCCACGCCCCGGGCCCGGGCCGCCGACGCCGTCCGCGAGGCGCTGGCCGCGCTGCCCGCCGGGGCGCCGCTGCGGGCCATCGTGGTCGCCGTCGGTGACGTCACCGCCCGGGACCGCGCGGGCACCGGCATGCGCCCGGCGACCGCCAAGGCGGGGCCCGTCTTCGACGCGGTCTCCGTCGCGCTGCCGCCGGGCGTGCCCGTCCACCTGGAGAACAACGTGAACTGCGCGGCCCTCGCCGAACTCCACGAGGGTGCCGCCCGGGGCCGCCGCACCTTCGGCTACCTGCGGATCGGCGTCGGTATCGGTCTGGGCATCGTCATCGGCGGCCATGTGGTGCGCGGCGCCAACGGCGCGGCCGGTGAGCTCGCCCGGCTGCCCTACCCCTGGGACGACGACACAGCGCCCCGCCAGGAGGCCCTGGAGGCGTACGTGGGCTCGCACGCCCTGCTGCGCCGGGCGGCCGAGGTCTGGCGGGAGGCGGACGGCCCGTGCCCGCGCAGCGCCGAGCGGCTCTTCGCGCTGGCCGCCCAGGGCCTGGAGCCCGCCCGCGCCCTCGTCGCCCGGCACGCCGCCGACGTGGGCCGGCTGGCCGCCGCGGTGACCGCGGTCCTGGACCCGGGGCTCCTGGTGCTCGGCGGCAGCACCGGCGCGGACCCGCAGCTGCTGCCCGGCGTGCGGGCCGAGCTGGGACGGCTGAGCTGGCCCACCGAGGTGGTCAGCAGCCAGATCGGCGACATGGGTACCGTCGTGGGTGCCGCCCGGCTCGCGGTGGCCCAGGGAGTCCAAAACGTGACCGAAGGCGCGCAGGTGAAGGATTGACGGCCTCCGACTCGGTCTGCCAATGTCCGGACAAGCGCTTTCTAAGTCGGCCGGGACGCCGGCTTGGGGCGAGCTTCCCAGCCCGTACGCGACGTACGGCAACCGCACGAGGGCGTGCCCGAGCGGTGACGGCCACATCGGCCGGGGATCTCGCCCCGCGTGGACGATGCGGCCGGGCGAGGCCGCGCCCCCGGAAAGTGACTTTTCCTTCAAAATGCACCCGTGCCGCTTCCGTCGGCGCCGTGCTCCGTCCTTCCGACGAAATGGGATCGAAGATGACCACTGTGGGTGTGCGGCGCTCCAGCCGACTCGGCCGCGGCGGTATGCGCCGCCTGGTTCCCCTCGCCGCCGTCGCCACGGCAGGCGCCCTGCTGCTCTCCGCCTGCGGCTCGGGCTCCGGCTCGGGCGGGAGCGCCAAGTCGCTGACGTTCTGGATCTCCACGGTCCCGGGCCAGGACGCGGGCTGGAAGAAGCTGGTCAAGCAGTACAAGAAGGAAACCGGCGTCAACGTCAAGCTCGTCAACATTCCGTACGACGGCTACCCCACGAAGCTGCACAACGCCGCGCAGGCCAACTCCCTGCCCGACGTCGCGGACGTGCCGGCGCTGGACCCGATCTGGTCGAACAAGCTGATCGACCTGAGCTCCATCGCCAATGACAAGAGCTACAACATCAACGCCAACTTCCTCGCCAAGGACTCGTCCGGGAAGGTGCTGTCCATCCCCTCGGACGTCACCGCCTCCGGCCTGTTCATCAACAAGACGCTGTTCAAGAAGGCCGGCGTCGAGATCCCGACCTCGCCGTCGAAGACCTGGACGTGGACCGAGTTCATCGCGGCCGCGAACAAGGTCCGGGAGAAGACCGGCGCCAAGTACTCGCTGACCTTCGACCAGTCGCCGTCCCGGCTGCGCGCCATGGTGTACGAGATGGGCGGCAAGTACGTCCACGCGGACTCCTCCGGCAAGTTCTCCGTGGACGCCGCGACCAAGAAGGCCGTGAAGTACTTCGTCGGGCTGAACGACGACAAGACCATGCCGAAGTCGGTGTGGACCAGCGGCGCCGACCCGTCCGCCATGTTCCAGAGCGGTGACGTGGTCGCCTACTGGTCCGGTGTGTGGCAGGTCGCCGCCTTCGCCGACAGCATCAAGAAGTTCGACTGGGAGAGCGTGCCGACCCCCGCCCAGCCGGTGCAGGCCAGTGACGTCAACAGCGGCGGCATGATGGTGGGCTTCAACAACAACAGCGAGGCCTCCGCCGCCGCGAAGAAGTTCATGTCCTGGGTGTACGACCCCAAGCAGTACACCGAGCTGGTCGAGACCTCCGGGTTCCTCCCGGTCGAGAGCGGTCTGAACCCGAAGTACCCCTTCACCTCCGAGGCGGCGCAGGCGGCGTTCAAGCTCTACAACGAGGAGATCCCGAACTACGCCCCGATCTCCGGCTACTTCAACACCGCCCAGACGAACTGGGTGCTGAAGGGCAAGAGCCTCACCGAGGACCCGACCAAGACGGAGCTCGGCAAGGCGATCAACGGCCAGCAGACGGCGGAGAAGGCCCTCCAGAACATCGTGGACGGCTACAACCAGCAGGTCGGCAGCGGATCGTAGGCCACCGGGCCGGGGGGGGGGGGGGGGCCCCCCCCCCCCGCCCCCCCCCCCCCCCGCGCCGCCCCCCCCCCCCGGGGGGGGCCCCGCCAA